>JBJLGF010000026.1:0-8910 GCA_045564975.1 Paracoccaceae bacterium | reverse complement strand
AGCCAGTGTGCTTAGATAATATTCAAATGTTAATTTACGCCGCTGAAGGATAGCCTATTAGCGGCGTTTTCAATAAATGAGAACTAAATGGTATCTGCAGTTGAACAAATGGCCGCCAACACGAGTTGGTCCGCTTTAGGCAAAGCAAAAGATCTTAGAAATCGTATTCTTTTTACACTGGGTTTGCTCTGCGTATATCGTTTAGGGACTTTTATTCCAGTACCTGGCATTGATGGTGCAGCTTTGCGGGAATTTATGGAGCAAGCCCAAACCGGTATTGGTGGTATGCTCTCAATGTTTACTGGCGGCGCACTTGGTAGGATGGGTATATTCGCTCTTGGCATAATGCCATATATCTCCGCCTCGATCATTGTCCAGCTATTAACATCGATGGTACCTTCTCTAGAACAACTAAAGAAAGAGGGAGAGCAGGGCCGTAAAAAAATTAACCAATACACGCGGTACGGTACGGTTCTACTCGCGACTTTTCAAGCATATGGTCTCGCCGTTAGTCTTGAAAGTGGAAACCTCGTTACGGATCCAGGAGTATTTTTTAGAACAGCTTGCGTAATAACGCTTGTAGGCGGGACAATGTTTTTGATGTGGCTTGGTGAGCAGATAACTGCACGAGGCATTGGAAATGGAATCTCATTAATTATATTTGTTGGGATTATTGCTGAAATACCTGCGGCACTGGCACAGTTTTTTGCATCAGGTAGATCTGGTGCAATTAATCCTGCTGTCATTGTCGGCGTGATTGTTATGGTTGTGGTCACCATAGCATTCGTTGTTTTTATGGAGCGGGCGCTTCGAAAAATAATGATACAATACCCGAGACGACAGGTAGGTATGAAGGTAATGGAGGGACAAAACTCTCACTTGCCAGTGAAAGTCAATCCGGCGGGCGTAATTCCGGCGATATTTGCGTCATCACTATTATTGCTGCCCACAACTATTAGTACATTTTCTGGTTCCCAGACTGGGCCTATTATGTCGACTATATTAGCCTATTTCGGGCCTGGTCAGCCGGCATATCTGATCTTTTTCGCTGCAATGATTATTTTCTTCACCTATTTTTACACTTTTAATGTCTCTTTCAAAGTTGAAGATGTGGCAGATAATTTGAAAAACCAAAATGGATTTATCCCGGGTGTTCGACCTGGTCAGAGGACAGCTGAGCAGTTGGAATATGTAGTAAATAGAATTTTGGTTCTAGGTGCCTCTTACTTAGCACTCGTATGCCTTCTACCAGAAGTTTTAAGAGGTCAATTAAACATTCCTTTTTATTTTGGGGGAACTTCAGTTTTGATCGTCGTGTCTGTAACTATGGATACCATACAGCAGGTTCAGTCACATCTTCTGGCGCATCAGTATGAAAGTCTTATTCAAAAGTCCCAACTTAGAGGTAAGGGTAAGGGTCGTAGAAAAAAAGGAACTGCGCGTAAATGAATATTATATTACTTGGTCCACCTGGAGCGGGTAAAGGTACTCAGGCCCGCCACCTGGTAGAAAAAAGGAATATGATACAGCTCTCTACTGGCGATATGTTAAGAGAGGCTAAGAATTCGGGAAGCGAAATGGGAAACCTTGTTGCCGAAGTTATGGCACGAGGCGATCTAGTCACAGACGAGATTGTTATAGGGCTTATAAAAGAACAAATTTCTGGCAAAAAAGGTGGGGGTTTTATATTTGATGGATTCCCCCGAACACTCAAGCAGGCAGATGCATTAGGTAGGCTTTTAGAAGAGTGTGGAGAAAACCTAGACCTTGTCGTTGAGATGAAGGTTGATGATGAGGCTCTTGTTTCTAGGATAAGTGGCCGATCGTCTTGTGGTAACTGTGGTGAAGTTTTTCATGATGTAACAAATCCATGGCCAGCTTCCGGCAAGTGTCCAAAATGCTCCAGCACTGAGGTGGTGAGGCGAGCCGACGATAATGAAGATAGTTTGCGTCAACGGTTAATGGAGTATTATAAAAAAACCTCGTCACTTATCGGCTACTATTATGCAAAAGGTGATCATGTATCCGTGAACGGTCTTGCCTCAGTGGAAGAGGTTGAAAAGTCGATTGCTGCAGTTTTGGATGGATAAATATACTTTTACGAATCTAGCTCTTGACGATTCCTTCCAGACCAAATAGACGGCAATTCTTAGAAGTAGAATCGATGATCAACTGATCAGCTTAGACCCGTAAATTGGATGGGTTTAATGTTGTGAAAAAAGGTTCTGGAGTCACGGAACCGCAACGAAAGGAAATAACGTGGCGCGAATAGCCGGCGTAAACATCCCTACAGGGAAGCGAGTCCCAATAGCACTCACTTACATAACAGGAATTGGCCGGTCTACGGCCGACGAAATTTGCTCTGCTGTGAAAATTGATGCATCTCGGAGAGTCAACGAACTATCGGATGCCGAAGTTTTAGCCATACGTGAGCACATAGATGCAAATTGTTCTGTCGAGGGCGATCTTCGACGAGAAGTACAAATGAATATCAAGCGGATGATGGATATGGGTTCTTACAGAGGGCTCCGGCATCGTCGAAATCTCCCAGTCCGTGGTCAGCGAACTTCTACGAATGCTCGCACACGAAAAGGCCCAGCAAGAGCCATTGCTGGTAAGAAGAAGTAGGGAGATAAGGTATGGCTAAAGAAGCAAAGCGTGCAACCAAGAAAAAGGTGTTAAAAAATATAGCCTCTGGAGTTGCTCACGTTAATTCATCTTTTAACAATACTAAAATTTTGATTTCCGATGTTCAAGGAAATGCTATTGCTTGGTCGTCAGCTGGGACAATGGGATTTAAGGGTTCTCGTAAGTCAACACCGTACGCCGCCCAAATGGCTGCCGAAGATGCTGGCCAAAAGGCGCAAGAACATGGCGTAAAAACATTAGAAGTTGAAGTTCAGGGTCCTGGTTCGGGTCGTGAAAGTGCATTACGTGCACTTGCAGCAATCGGGTTCAACATAACTTCAATTCGCGATGTTACACCAATAGCACATAACGGCTGTCGCCCACCAAAGCGCCGCCGCGTATAGTTTAAGCCGTAGAGCATCTTTTGCTCTGCATAGTCGAATTTAACCTCGGGCGCGACGATCCTTTGGACATGGGGTAGTTGCAAGAATGGAGGGACGCATGATCCACAAAAATTGGGCCGAATTAATAAAACCAGCACAACTAGAAGTAAAACAGGCAAATGATCCTACTCGTCAGGGTACTGTGATAGCCGAGCCTCTTGAACGAGGTTTCGGTTTGACGATCGGTAACGCACTTAGACGGGTTCTGATGAGCAGTCTACAGGGTGCGGCTATAACGAGTGTACAAATTGATAACGTTTTACATGAATTTTCATCAGTGGCTGGGGTTAGAGAGGATGTTACAGACATTGTTCTCAATCTAAAAGGCGTTTCACTTAGTATGGAAGTTGAGGGACCAAAGCGGCTTACTGTTTCATCAAAAGGTCCTGGTGTAGTAACAGCGGGTGATATTGAAGAAACTGCTGGGATTGAAATATTGAATAAAGATCACGTGATTTGCCATTTAGATGATGGAGCTGATCTTAACATGGAGCTAACCGTCAATACTGGAAACGGTTATGTTGCAGCAGAAAAAAATAAGCCTGAAGATGCACCAATAGGACTGATCCCAATTGACGCAATTTATTCTCCGGTCAAAAAGGTGTCTTATGACGTTCAACCTACCAGAGAAGGCCAAGTTTTAGACTATGATAAACTGACTATGAATATCGAAACTGATGGTTCTGTATCGCCGGATGATGCGCTCGCATTCGCGGCTAGAATACTGCAGGATCAACTGTCGATCTTTGTTAACTTTGACGAACCGGAAGCTGCAAATCAAAATGACGAAGACGATGGTTTGGAGTTCAACCCATTACTACTTAAGAAGGTAGATGAACTTGAACTGTCAGTTCGATCTGCAAACTGCCTTAAAAATGATAACATTGTCTACATAGGCGATTTGATCCAGAAAACTGAGGCTGAGATGTTACGAACACCAAATTTTGGCCGAAAATCCCTCAACGAGATTAAAGAAGTATTATCAGGTATGGGTTTACATCTTGGTATGGACGTCGAGGATTGGCCGCCTGACAATATCGAGGAACTCGCGAAAAAGTTTGAAGATAATTTTTAGATTAGCAGATTTGGAACTGTAATAAATGCCTACTTTGTGTAGGGAAAAATGGGCAGACGCCCCAAGGTGAGCCACCAACAACGCTATTGGTAGCCGGACAAAGTATAAAAATAGGAGATTTAAAATGCGTCACGCAAAAGGCTATCGCCGGCTGAATCGTACTCATGAGCACCGTAAAGCGCTATGGGCAAATATGGCGGGCTCTTTAATAGAGCACGAACAAATAAAAACTACTTTACCAAAGGCAAAAGAGCTTAGACCTATTGTGGAAAAGCTGATAACTTTGGCAAAAAAAGGTGATCTGCACGCTCGGCGGCAGGCTCGTTCGCAGCTAAAGGAAGACCAGTATGTCACTAAGCTTTTTGACGTTTTGGGGCCCCGTTATGCTGAACGTAAAGGTGGATACATACGTGTATTAAAAGCCGGTTTCAGATATGGAGATATGGCTCCGATGGCAATAATTGAATTTGTTGATCGTGATGTTGATGCCAAAGGGGCAGCTGACAAGGCGCGAGTTGAATTAGAAGAAGCGGCCGAAGAATAATATCAAAAAAGAGGGCCTTACTTACAACTTTTCAGGCCCTTTAATCCACGATTTTGTTTCAGGTATTATTCAGTTTATTGCATCTTAGGGAATTTTAAACTTTTTAAACAATAATTTTAGTGTTTCATTTAATACCGTATATGTAGATCTACATGGTAAGAAACGATGATCCGAATTTTTGCATTAATTTTCTTTATTTTTTCGTCGATCATTTTTGCTAAAGATACTGTTCCGCAGTCTGAATTAGAAATAAAACTAAGCTTCGTTCCGCTTGTAAAGCAAGCAGCACCAGCCGTGGTGAACATTTATGCTCAAAGAATTATTGCAGAGCGACGGAGTCCTTTTTCTAGAGATCCGTTTTTTCGGGATTTTTTTCGAAACTTTGGACAGTTACAACCTAGGGTTCAGAATTCACTAGGATCAGGTGTAATTTTGTCTGGAGATGGTTACGTTGTTTCCAATTACCATGTAGTTGGAGGCGCTACCGATATAAGAGTAGTCTTACATGATGGGCGCGAAATTTCTGGTAATGTAATTTTGTCAGATGAAGAGAGTGATCTGGCTGTACTCAAACTTAATACAGACGAGATGCTCCCTCATCTTGATTTGCGAAAAAGTGATACTGTTGAAGTCGGGGAGTTGGTGCTTGCTATAGGAAATCCCTTTGGTGTTGGCCAAACGGTCACAAGTGGAATTATTTCTGGATTAGCAAGGACTGGTATAGCTTCTGGTTCGGCAAAAGGGTATTTTTTACAAACAGATGCACCCATAAATCCAGGAAATTCAGGAGGAGCACTGATAGATATTTCTGGTTCGTTGGTGGGAATAAATACGTCTATTTTGTCTCGATCTGGTGGGTCTAATGGAATTGGTTTTGCTATACCCGCTGATTTGGTAGGACAGTTTTTAGTCCAAGCTAAAGCAGGACGTTCAAGTTTTATTCGCCCCTGGGCAGGTATGCGGGGCCAGCCAATTACATTTGAAATGGCGGCCTCTCTTAACCTTCCTGCAATGTCGGGGATGATAATATCGGAACTTCACGAACTGAGCCCATTTTCAAAGGTTGGAATTGAGGTTCGAGATATTATTACGAAGGTCGATGGTTTGGACATTAATAACCCAGCCGAAATGCTTTATAGAATGTCAGTTGCGGGAATTGGCGCTGCAGTTGATGTTTCTTATTTGTCTAAGGGCACCATAAAGTCTTCAAAAATTGACTTGGTTGAAATACCAAACTTGAAAGGTAAACAAGTCACTCTAGGTCCAGAATATATTTTTTTGGATTTGCGCATCTCTGAGTTAACTCCAGAATTTCAGTCGAAATTTGGATTATCTTTTTCATCCACTGGGTTGATCGTTTTAGGCCCTGGTCGAATAGCTTCCCGATTAGGTTTAAGAAGAGGCGATCTTTTGCGAGAAATTAATGGAAAGCCAGTAGATACAATAGAAGACGCAACTTCTGCCATCGGGTCTATTAAAAGTAGTGGGAGCATAACGATTATCAGATCTGGAAGGCGGGTTTCCTTGAGGTTTAGACTGTGAGCGACCTTTTTAATAAAGAAAATAGTTCTGATGCTTTAGAGGCGCCCTTGGCTGATAGAATGCGCCCACAATCTTTGGAAGAAGTAATAGGCCAAAATCACTTGCTTGGGGAAGACGGGCCACTTCAAAATATGATAACTTCGGGTATTTTCAGTTCGATTATATTATGGGGTCCACCTGGTGTTGGTAAAACTACGATTGCCCGATTATTAGCGGATCAGAGTAATAGTCATTTTGAACAAATAAGCGCAATTTTTACTGGTGTCAGTGACTTAAAAAAAGTTTTTGAAGCAGCTAAGTTTCGGCGCACGAATGGTCATAAATCCATCATTTTTGTTGATGAAATTCATCGTTTTAATAAATCTCAGCAGGATAGTTTTTTACCTTTTTTAGAGGATGGCACAATAATTTTAATTGGTGCAACAACTGAGAATCCATCTTTTGAACTTAACCCAGCTATTTTATCCAGAGTTCAAGTGTTGGTCTTAGAAAGATTAAATAATACAGACCTTAAGAAATTATTAGAGCGAGCAGAAGGTGTTTTAGGGTCGAAAATTAATTTAGATTTGGATGCAAAAATAGAGTTGCTGAAAGTAGCAGATGGCGATGGTCGAGCTTTATTGAATTTAATTGAAAATATTATTTCGTGGGAAATTTCTAACCCTATAACTGTAAAAGATCTGTCGGTCCGTTTATCAAAACGATTAAAAAAATATGATAAAAAAGGTGAAGAGCATTACAATTTAATTTCGGCACTACATAAATCTATCCGCGGTTCAGATCCTGATGCAGCATTGTACTGGCTTGCCAGGATACTTGATGGCGGTGAAGACCCCAGATTTATTGCCCGCAGGCTTTTGCGAATGGCTTTAGAAGACGTTGGATTGGCTGATCCGCAAGCCCAATCTATCTGTCTGCATGCGTGGCAAAGTTTTGAAAGGCTGGGAAGTCCAGAAGGAGAGCTTGCCTTGGCCCAGGCAGCACTCTACTTGGCACTGGCTCCAAAATCTAATGCTTCCTATAAAGGCTTTAATTTCAGCTTGGATTTGGTAAAAAAGACAGGCTCAGAACCGCCACCAAAGCATATTTTGAATGCGCCAACTGATTTAATGAAGGATCAGGGATATGGCGCGGGTTATGAGTATGACCATGATAGTGCAGATGGTTTTTCTGGGCAGAATTATTTTCCTGAGAAAATTGATCGATTATCTGCATATCAGCCCGTTGAGCGAGGTTTCGAACGCGAACTTAAAAAAAGAATAAGTTACTTTAAAAATTTGCGTGAAAAAAGAAAATCAAATTAATTATCTCTTTACTTGACTTGTTGAAAATAAGCTAACTAAAGAGAGCGATGAATTACTTATTGGTAGCATTGGGTGGCGCGTTTGGTTCAGTTTTACGCTATTGGGCTGGCTTTATTTTTTCATTCCCGTTTGGAACTCTGACTGTAAACATTTTAGGTTCCCTTGCTATGGGATTAGCTTACGGTCTTCTTTTGGAGAAAGGACTTGAAAGAGCTAGCTTATTACTCATGGTGGGTTTTCTGGGTGGATTTACAACTTTTTCTGCATTTTCTTTAGACGTAATGAAGCTATTCTCAGATGAGAGATTTTTGCATGCGCTAATGTATATTTTTACATCGTTTTTGGGCGCAATTCTTGCTGTCTGGGTTGGGTTTTTAATAGCAAAAGGCTTGAACTCATGAAGCTTGTACAACACATTTTAATTCAAAGCATTGATGCAGACCAGAGGTTAGATCGATTTTTAAAAAGAAAATTCCCTGTACTTAAACAAAGTCAAATTGAAAAAATTTGCCGAAAAGGTGAAGTTCGTATTGATGGTGGCCGCTGTAAACCTGCGACTCGCTTGGTTCAAGGAAATGAGGTGCGTATACCCCCATTAAAGTCTGATGCTATTGCATTGAATAAGCCTCGCATAAGTAAAAATGTTATATCCGAAAAGAACGCAAAATTGATGCGAGATGCCATTATTTACAAAGATGGTGACTTAATAATCATCAATAAGCCCGCTGGGCTACCCAGCCAGGGCGGCAGCAAACAGTCTATTCATGTTGATGGACTTTCGGATGCGATCATTTTCGAAAAGAAAGAACGGCCGCGCTTAGTCCATAGACTAGACAAAGACACTTCTGGTGTCATGGTACTTGCTCGAACGAGGCAGGCTGCAAAAGGTTTGTCTGATTCTCTAAGGCATAGAGAAGCCAGAAAAGTATACTGGGCAGCTGTTGCGGGAGTTCCTAATCCAGCCGCTGGTACGATTAATTATGGATTAGTAAAACGATCAGGTCATGGAAGACAGGGCGAAGGTGAAAAAATGCAATGCATACACCCTGACGCAGTTTCTTCAACCGAAGGTGCGAAGAGAGCGGTTTCGGATTTTATGGTATTGAGTAGACTTGCTAATAGGGGGGCATGGGTTGCACTGGTGCCCATCACTGGTCGAACTCATCAGCTTCGAGCTCACATGGCAGAAATTGGAAATCCAATAATTGGTGATGGTAAATATGGAGGATCGAGTCAGCAAAATTTAGGAGATGGTTGGGGAGCTCAATTTGGTGGAGATATTAGTAAAAAGCTACACTTACACGCAAGGTATTTGAAAATTGAGCATCCATTTGAAAAACGAATTATTGAAATAAAAGCGGATTTACCAAGTCA
>JBJLGF010000025.1:0-9003 GCA_045564975.1 Paracoccaceae bacterium | reverse complement strand
TACATCAGACCACTATTTTGTAGGGGAATTGGGCCATTCCGCTGGTGTGCTTTGTCAGGCGATCCTGAAGATATCTACAAGACCGATGAGGCGATGAAGGAGCTTTTCCCCGAAAATACTCGCCTTCACAAATGGTTAGATATGGCCCGCGAGCGCATTAGCTTCCAAGGCCTACCAGCACGCATATGCTGGATCGGGCTAGGTGATCGTCATCGTGCTGGACTGAAGTTCAACGAAATGGTCGCTAGTGGTGAATTAAAAGCCCCGGTGGTAATCGGCCGGGACCATTTGGATAGTGGATCGGTAGCCAGCCCCAACCGTGAAACTGAGGCAATGAAGGATGGCTCCGATGCGGTCAGTGATTGGCCTTTGCTCAATGCCTTGATCAATACTGCCAGTGGGGCGACCTGGGTAAGTTTGCACCACGGGGGTGGCGTTGGGATGGGTTTTTCCCAACACGCTGGCTTGGTGATAGTGGCTGATGGCACGCCGGAAGCAGCAAAGCGGCTGGAGCGCGTGCTGTGGAATGATCCAGCTTCGGGCGTCTGGCGCCATGCGGATGCTGGTTATGAAGACGCCGTGCGTTGCGCTAAGGACCATGGGCTGAGATTGCCTGGCATACTCGGAAACTAAATACTAATCCGGCTAATTGTCTTTTTTAGAGCCAAGTTTCTAGAGCAAAGTACATAGATTTGGGCGAGTTTTTTCTTTAAGAAATGAACGATTTTCGATACCATCAGATAAATTTTAGGAGAATTGTCATGCTGACGGTAGAACAGACGGATTTTTATGAACAGAATGGCTATCTGATGGTTGAGGACGTTATTACCAAAGACCAGCTAAATAAACTTCAGGACATCACTTATGATTTCATTGAAAGTTCTCGGCAAGTTACAGAGAACGATGATGTTTTTGATTTAGATGAAGGACACAGTGCGGAAACTCCTCGTCTTACGCGCATTAAGTTACCCCATAAACAAAATAAGTATTTTGACGACATTCTTAAAAAATCTGGCGTAACTGAAGTTTTAAGAGATCTCTTAGGTGATCATGCGACGCTATTAACTTCCAAATTGAATACCAAGGCTCCAGGCGGCGGTATGGCAGTTGAGTGGCATCAAGACTGGGCATTTTACCCTCACACAAATGATAGCTTGTTGGCGTTCGGTTTAATGTTGGAAGATGTAAATCTAGAAAATGGACCTCTTCAAGTGATACCAGGATCGCATAAGGGTCCAGTTTTGAGTCACCATCATAATGGCATTTTCTGTGGTGCGATTAATCCCGACGATCCAGATTTCCAACGTGAAAAAATAGTTACGCTCACGGGCAAGGCGGGGAGCATGACGGTGCATCATGCGCGTACTCTGCATGGATCAGCGCCAAACCAAAGTGATCGCCCTCGATTAATTCTATTCTATGAAATTGCTAAGGCAGATGCTTGGCCAATTTTGGGAGCGACTTCGTACTATCATGCTTTAGGGCAAAGTAAATTTTGGGATGATTTGCAAGACCGCACTATTATTGGCACGCCGTGCGTGGAACCGCGTGTTGAAAATGTGCCTGTCCGTATGCCTTTACCGCCCGCAAAAGATGCCTCATCTATATTTCAGACGCAAAAGTCTGGGGGAGTAAAAAGCGCGTTTATGTGATTAGATTTTAGAAAAGAGTACGGCCTCTGTGACTATGTATCGATTATAAGAAGCCTTATTAAAATTGCTTAAAGGAGTAATCTTAGAATGAAACGCATATATGATTTCTCACGAAAACCTGCAAAAAGAAATTACACAATTTCGGACCTTCAGGATCTTAAAATAACAGGCCAAAAACTATCGATGGCAAATCCTCTTAATGCTGGTGAAATCAGAGCCTGTAGAGATGCAGGCATTGACTTATTTGTGTGTGGCATGGATCAGATAGACGATGTTCGAGAAATTGCGCCAACGCATTTCTGCCGTGTGGGTTCAAAATGGGCACAGTTTGACTCAAACGAAGAACTTATGGCCGATGCCTTTGAAGCGATGCGCCGTGGTGCGGATATGTATTATACATTGAGATCACTTGATGCGGTTGAAAAGATGACACGGGAAGGCATACCGGTGCAGAGCCATATCGGACTTATACCTACTTTCAGTCAATATTGTGGGGGACTTCGGGGGTGGGGTCGCAAAGCTGATGAGGCAATAAAAATATATGAAAACCTTAAAAGGATGGAAGATGTTGGTGTAGTCGCGGTGGAGGCCGAATGTATTGCGGAAGAAGTACTGGAAGCGGTCAATAAAAAAACGTCAATTGTAACCTTCTCACTAGGGTCAGGCATGGCAGGGGATGTTATTATGTCTTTTGTTGCAGATATATGTGGAGAGGACAGTGAAGAAGAAAAACTACCCAAACACGCTTATGCGTTTGGCAATGTCGGACGCTTGTTCAAGCAGATCCATGAAGAGCGTGTGGCGGCCTTAGGCAAGTTTCACAGTGAAGTCACTAAGGGGCACTTTCCATATCCCCAGACCAACATCTCAATGCATGATGGAGAAAAAGATAAGTTTTTAGAAGCTCTCGATAAATGGAACCCCACTCATCAATAAGATAAAGTAATAGTAATTTTCTTAAAAAACTAAATAAGTGCTCAAGAATTAAACTACACTTCGTGGGAAGGTTCCTGGCCTTGTGCCGTATTGAGACTGACCTATATCCATCTAAGTGGAGGCGCATAATTGCTGCTGGAGTTAAAAGATATAACCAAGTCCTTTTCCGGGGTAGATGGAGACGTGGAAGTTCTGCGCGGCGTTTCACTTGGATTAGATGCAGGTCAGACTTTAGCTTTAACCGGTGAGAGTGGAAGTGGTAAAAGTACAATTTTACATATATCCGCTGGGCTAGAAGTTCCTGATGGCGGCAGTCTTCACCTAGAGGGGGTTGAGATTAATGGGCTTGGCGAGGCTGAAAGAGCCAACTTACGCCGGTCCGAGATAGGGATTGTTTTTCAACAATTCAATCTCATACCGTCACTTACGGTGGAAGCAAATATTGGCTTTCAGGCGTCCTTAGCTGGGCGGCGCGATAAGATATTTGAAAGTGAGTTGGTAGAAGCTTTAGGGCTTGAAGATCAACTTAAAAAATACCCCGAGTCCTTGTCTGGCGGTCAGCAACAAAGAGTTGCAATTGCACGTGCACTTGCGGTGCGCCCAAAGTTACTTCTAGCGGATGAGCCAACTGGCAACCTCGACGAAAGCGCGTCGTCTGCGGTTCTAACTGCTATGCTGGACTTAGTTGGTCGCACTGGAGCAGCACTTATGGTCGTGACGCATTCTGCTTCTTTGGCCGAGAAAATGGATCGGCGAGTAAGATTGAAGGGTGGAGTTCTTCTGTGACAAATACGATCTTGCGGGCTCTTTTGAGCTACTGGTGGCGCAGTCCATTACAATTATTCACCTTTTTAATGGGCTTGGCGTTGGCTACTGGGTTGTGGTCAGGGGTACAAGCTATAAATTCTGAGGCCCGCGCAAGCTACGATGCGGCAGCGGCTACGCTAGGAGAAGGACAATTTGATCAGCTCGTGCCACGGGTTGGGGACCAAATTTCTCAATCAGTTTATATTGATTTGCGCCGGGCTGGTTGGCTAGTTTCGCCGATACTTGATGTTACATTTAAGGGGGTTCGGTTTGTAGGAATTGACCCGCTAACGACGCCTACTCAGATGAGTTTTTCCTCCGATGTCGGTTTTTCTCTCGAAGACACGGATTTAATTTTTGGCAATGCTAAAGTAGCTTCAGTATTGGAAGGCTTTGTTGATGTTACTATAGATAAGTCTATCCCCCCCAGAATTGCGATTGCCGATATAGGTGTCGTCCAACAATTGTTTAAACGTGGTGATTTGAGCCGTCTTATGATTTTACCAGAGCAACCAATCCGGCGTCCTGATCTGGTTAAGATAGCCCCTGAATTGGTAATGCAACCAAGTCAGCAAATTGCAGATGTGGCCGCTTTGACGGATAGTTTTCACTTAAACCTCACAGCTTTTGGGTTTCTTAGCTTTGCTGTGGGTCTTTTTATTGTACACTCGACAATTGGTTTGGCCTTTGAACAAAGGCGTGGAATGATACGGACCCTTCGCTCCCTTGGCGTTCCATTAAGCAATTTACTTTCACTAATAATAGTTGAGATGGGTTTGCTGGTATTGGTTGGAGCCATTCTGGGTATTGTAATGGGCTATACCATAGCAGCCATGCTACTCCCTGACGTAGCGGCAACGGTAGAAGGACTTTATGGTGCGCGTGTATCGGGAACTTTAAGCTTGCGACCAGAGTGGTGGCTGTCTGGAATTGGACTTGCCTTTTTGGGAGCTGGCATGGCACTTGCTGTGCGTATTTGGCAAATTAAGCAGATGCCTTTACTTTCTGCAGTCCAGCCACGAGCCTGGGCTATCGCTAGCGCTAAGCGGATCCGTGGCATTGCAATTCTTGGTATGATTTTGCTTGGGTTTTCTGGTCTTTTAGCCCTAATTGGGACCGGTCTAGGGCAGGCCTTTGCACTAATAGGTTTTCTTCTTATTGGTTCAGCTCTTGTGCTACCTTGGTTAACTATAAAGCTATTAGACTTTGCGCCAGGTAAGGGAGTGATCACTTCCTGGTTCTGGGCGGATACTCGTCAACAGATGCCCGGGCTTAGCCTAGCGCTTATTGCGTTGCTTTTGGCAGTCACTGCAAACATTGGCGTCTCTACAATGGTTTCGTCTTTTCGGGTTACTTTTGTATCATTTTTGGATCAGCGGTTAGCTCCAGAACTATTTGTAAGAGTAGACGAAGAGAAGACTGCATCCGCTTTGGAAAAATATTTGCTAGAGCGGGAGCTTGAAGTGCTACCGCTTTTAACTGTGGAGCGACCTGTAGTTGGTCAACCTGCCAAACTTTATGGAGTGCGGGTTGGTCGGACTTATAGGGAAAGTTGGCAGTTTTTAGGTGCTGATCCAGATGTTTGGGATCAAGTTTCTAAAGGTGAGGCGGTTATTGTGAATGAGCAACTAGCGCGCCGAAATAATTTGTGGGTTAGCGATGAGGTTGATATAGCGCCAGGGCTAAACCTTCCCATTGCTGCTGTTGTTGGAGATTATGGCAACCCGCAAGGGCAAGTGGTTATGGGCGAACTACTTTTTCGTAAATTATATCCTAACGCAGTTGCGACTTCTTTCGGAATTAGGACTACGGATACAGCGGATTTGCGTAAAGCGATACAGGCGGATTTAGAAGTGCCCGACAGCGGGATTATCAATCAAGCGTCGATTAAAAGTATGTCGCTAGAGGTGTTCGAGAGAACTTTTGCTGTTACTGCTGCACTGAATATACTTACGCTTGGGGTTGCTGGATTTGCTATGCTGATGAGCCTGTTGACTCTTGCGGGCATGCGAACACCTCAGCTTGCACCCGTCTGGGCCTTGGGATTGACGCGCACTCGGCTTGGGATCTTGGAATTAGCCCGTGCTTTGGGGCTGAGTCTCATCGTATTTATATGTGCAGTACCCCTCGGTCTAGCGTTGGCCTGGGCACTTTTAAACGTTGTGAATGTTGAGGCCTTTGGATGGCAGTTGCCGATGTTTTTCTTTCCTGCTGACTACGCATTTTTAGGTGGCTTGGCGATATTGGCAACGCTGATAGCGGCCGCCTGGCCTGCAATGCAAATGGTTCGTAAACCTCCTGCGGCCCTACTTAAAGTGTTCTCAAATGAACGGTAGAGTATTTCTTATTGCTTGCTTTTTGCCCTTTATGGCTTGGGCGCAGAGCTTTGGTGGCCTGGGTTCAAAAGTTGCCGATGAGTTTGCGACGCCTCAGCGAAATTTCGTATTTGATTTTCCAAATGACCACGGTGCACATCCAGATTACCGGATCGAGTGGTGGTATCTTACTGCAAATTTAGAAGATCCAGCAGGACTGCAATACGGATTGCAGTGGACATTATTTCGAACCGCTGTTGCCCCTGGAGAAGAAGAGGGTTGGTCATCTCCTCAAGTTTGGTTTGCCCATGCAGCGGTGACTACGCCTGAGGTACATTTTTCGACTGAGCGCTTTGCTCGCGGTGGAATAGGTCAAGCCGGTGTCACGGTGGAGCCTTTTCGCGCCTGGATTGATGAATGGAGACTGGAAGGTCCAGATATGAATAGCCTTTCGGTTCAGGCTGCGAGCCCAGATTTTGCTTTTGAAATGGACTTGCTTGCAACTGGGCCGTTGGTTTTTCATGGTGAGAATGGCTTTTCTCAAAAATCAGCAGAGGGGCAAGCTAGCTATTACTACTCTCAGCCATTTTACAAGATTTCCGGAACCTTAAATTTACCTGAAGGCGATATACTGGTTACTGGGTCCGCTTGGTTAGATCGTGAGTGGTCTTCACAGCCGTTATCCGATGATCAAAAAGGTTGGGACTGGTTTTCATTATCTTTTGAAGATGGAGAGAAGATGATGGGTTTTCAACTAAGACAGTCAGACGGTAGCTACTATACATCGGCTACGTGGATTGACGTTAATGGCGAAACACAAAGCTATCCAGATGGTGCGTTCATGGCTGAGCCACTGGAAGAGACAAGAGTAGCAGAACGTGATGTGCCAATACGTTGGCGGGTACGTTTGCCTGATAGAGATTTAGATGCTGAAGTATTAGCTTTGACGCCAAAGGCTTGGATGGATGTGTCTATCCCTTATTGGGAGGGACCAGTGGGTATTTTGGGTAGTCATGCTGGGCGTGGTTATCTCGAGATGACGGGATATCAATAAAAGAAGCAGAACCGGTAGTATTCGAAGATTAAGGAATGTCAGCTTAGCGTTAGGAAGTATTTTAGAGAGAATAGATTTAAATGGTTTTAAGTTTTTTTGCTGTGAACCAACTTAAAAATGTCATTAGCCCAGCAACTGCTAGGCATAAGGCTAAACCTCCAAACTGATAACTTAAACCCGACAATAATGTTCCAATAAGTCGGCCTGCCGCATTAGCCATGTAATAGAAACCAACATCTCTTGTTATCCGGTTTGCATCTCCAAATGCTAAGATTAAATATGAATGAAGTGAGGAATTTATTGCAAAGATGAATCCAAAAATAAGAAGTCCAAAGATTAAGGCTAAAGTAAGCCAAGTGGAAGAACCGTCAGCAGACCATACAGCTATTGAAAGAACGAGAGGCAATGGCACGAGTAAAGCAGACCAAGAAATAGCCTTCCCAACTACCATGGATAAGCCTTGATTTTTCGAGCCGATTAAACGAGGAGCTAGGCTCTGAACAAAGCCATAGCCTATGATCCAAATAGCCATAAAACTACCAACCAAAAAAAAGGCTT
The DNA here is from genome assembly GCA_045564975.1 of Paracoccaceae bacterium. GTDB lineage: Bacteria > Pseudomonadota > Alphaproteobacteria > Rhodobacterales > Rhodobacteraceae > Salinivivens. Next base: position 1,681 of record JBJLGF010000025.1, on the reverse strand, counting down.
CTCTATTGCCTTCAGGCGTTCCATCCGAAAATACGCTTTGAAAATAAATTGGGAGCCCGACGACAAACCAAACGTCTCTGGCGCCAAATAAAAATAGGCGTGCAAGACTCAAAATATTTATGCGAGCATCTTTAGATTGCCAATCTGTCAATTTTTCAGCTTTTTTTGATCGCCCCGGCAAACCAGGTGGCATATTGAAAAAGATAGCGATCAAAATAATTAAGAGACCAATTGCCATTATCCAAAGGGCTGTTTTGAAACCCACCAGGGCAAGAAGAACCGCTCCTAGAAAAAAACCTAACCCTTTTATTGCATTTTTAGATCCCGTCAGAATGGCGACCCATCTAAATAAGGTTCCGTCTTCTGATGGCGCAAGTAATTTAACGGCTGATTTTGAAGACATCTTAGTTAAGTCTTTCGCAATACCTGCTGCGCCTTGGACAGCCATGACAAAAATAACAGAAGAAGTAATTGACCAAGTATTATCGAGACCTGCTAATGCACTAAGAGCTCCTATTTGTATTATCAATCCGCTGTAGAGTGTTGCTAGCAACCCAAAACGCGCAGCGAGCCAACCGGCACTAAGATTAGTTATTATTCCCGCTAACTCATATAAAAGAAATAACCAGGCCAATTGTAATGGAGAAAAGCCTAATGCGTTAAAATGCAGAAGCACCAGCATCCTGAGTGCGCCATCTGTTAGCATAAACGACCAGTATGATGCCGTAACAGTCGCGTAGGCACGCAATGGTTTTTCCAGTTTTATAGATTTGTTCAAAGTGAGCCTGCCACCATGCGGGTTATATCACCTAATCTGCATGCGTAACCCCACTCGTTATCATACCAAGCATAGACTTTTACTTGAGTTTTGTTAACGACCATGGTTGACGGGCCGTCTACAATCGATGACCGTGGGTCGTTCGTATAATCACTGGAAACAAGGGGACGTTTTTCAAAGCCAAGAATACCTTTAAGCGACTTATTGGAGGCTTCTTCAAAAAGAGCATTCACTTCCTTTGCTGAGGTTGCGCGTTCCACCTCAAAAACACAATCTGTTAAAGATGCATTGAGCAGAGGTACTCTTACCGCGTGGCCATTTAGTTTTCCTTTAAGTTCTGGATATATCATCGTTATTGCACTTGCAGAACCAGTTGTTGTTGGTATCAAATTATTGAGAGCTGATCTAGCTCGTCTCATGTCCTTAGACGGTCGGTCAACTATAGTCTGCGTGTTAGTGACATCATGGATCGTCGTTATTGATCCATGTTTGATGCCTAAATTTTCATGAATTACTTTCACTACAGGAGCTAAACAATTTGTAGTACAGGAAGCTGCAGTTATAGTATCTTGAGAACCATCATAGAGATCATGATTTATACCATACACTAAATTAAGAGCTTCATTGTGTTTAACTGGTGCACTAATGATTGACTTCTTTACCCCAGCGCTAAAATAAGGTGAAATTTTACTAGATGTTTTAAATTTACCAGTACAGTCAATCACGACATCAATATTATTCTTTTTTAAAGCAATTGCCTCGACAATTTTCATATGGGATAATTTTATCTTTTGCCCATTGAAAATTAGAAGTCCATCTTGCCAAGAAATATTTTTTCCCCATCGACCATGCACAGAGTCAAACTCCATTAACAAAGCAAGTTGCTCCACGTCTGCATTTGGC
>JBJLGF010000024.1:0-48254 GCA_045564975.1 Paracoccaceae bacterium | reverse complement strand
TTCGTCCTTGCGATCCTTCATTATTTTGAGCGTTATTATTCAATTCAACATTATACTCTGCAAGCTTTAGGCCATTTTGCTCAGAAATTACTTGCAACATACTTTCTGACGATCTCAAAATCGCCAAAGTAGATGAGTTTTCTGCAATAAGTTTAACATCTATTTGTGAGCTATCAACAGATACGTTTACCCGCACTTTCCCAAAAGATTCTGGCTCTAGTATTAAATCAAAGCTCTCATTCGAATTAATTGCCTGTTCTAATAAAGCGTTAGATAATCTCGATGAAAACTGTGATTCAAGTAAAGAAATTCTTTGGCTGAAATTATGAGACTGGACGGTTAAGGACCTATCAACGGCTGGTTCTAATCGAGAAATACTTTGCTCAATGGAAGACTGAATTGTACTCACAAAATTTGCCGATGTATTTGTGCTCCGTATGGTAGGAATTTGTTCATCAGGAGATTTAAATGGCAAGTCAGCGTTCTCCTTACCAGCTGTGAAAAGGTTTTCCTTTGAATTTTTGGCTGGTTGATCTGTTTCTGTTACCTTGCCTGAAATTGCCAGACGATAACCAATTACATCTGCCGATGATAAAAACAGCTTCTTTTTGACACTTCTATCCCCATTCAACCCAACTTCTTTTCTCGCAACTTTTGATGCAGCTTCCCTAATTATCACCGAAGCCTTGCTGGCCTCTAAAAATTCAGCAATATCTTTCTTGAAATTAAGCTTTTTAGTTACTGAACTAACTGCAGCCTGTAATCTATCCTTCAAAAATTTCGCAAAATCGACTGAACTTATTTCGCTAAGGTCAATTTTATTGATTAAAGATGGTTCCAAACTGGTAGTAAGTTCCGAAGAAAAGGTTTTGACGTTTTCAGCAAGAGAATTAATACCCTTATTGGGTTGAAAGGATTTTATGATTTGGGTCTCGTCAATTACAAAGTCTTTTGGCTCAAGACCAATTCCAGCGATTATTTTAGATATCGTATTGGCAGGCAGCTCACCCTCTTTTGGCAATAGGCTTTGTATTTGAGTTAAATCAAATGGCTGCTGCGCAGATCCAGTAAAATCTTGGTTGCCATCAAAATTTATAACAACATACGTCTCTGGAATAATAAGACCCTCAGGGTTTTCTATAGATATACTGACATTTAGTGCTGCTAAATTTTTATTTGGGACCTCAACAGTTAATGCAGATAACTCATCCAAACCACCCAGCGAGAATTTTTCTTTTTGTAAGGTCAAATTTCCATAGCTTAAATTTGAAACCTCGGCATTTAAATCGCTAGCTGATATTTCTATTGCTAGGTTGACTGCATCTATTTTGTTGTTTTGATTTTTATCCTGGTTATCGAGTAGACTATCCTGATCCAGATAAAGATTGTTTATAAGGGCTATTCCTTCGTTTTTTTCCAAACCAGCCGCCTTAAAAGAAGACAAATCTAACAATAAAGATCCACTTTTTCCACTTTCAAATGGTAAATTTTTAATTTCCGCAGAAGACTCAAAGGTGTTATCCTTCAACTTCTTTGATGATGGGAAATTAGGTAAATTTTCAGACGGAACTATTACTTTCAGATAATCTAAAATTTTACTTTTATCGCTTTTATCTGACGAATTTTCCTCAAAAAGGCCTAAGAATGCTTCGGTAACATCTTTTAAACCAATTTTTGAATTCTTAATTGCAAGAAAATCATTACCCAGTTGAAGTTTGTCTAACTCCAAGCTTATCGTGCTTAAAAGATTTTTTAACTGTAATTCAGTGTCAGCTCTTGAGGAAATCGTCGAAGATTTTATTATCCCACTAAGTTGAGACAATGTTGAACTATTAACGTTTCTATCTTCGCCAGTTTCCAGTAAAGCTTCAAAATCCCCAGTTAAACCTACAAACTCGTTTTGTGAAAAATGTTCTGCCTTGTGGCTAGATATCATATTATTTGTTTCAGATGATTTTTCGCCCTCAACAGGACTATCACTTAGACCATCACTTAGTAGAGAGATTAATTGAAAAAAATCTGCGGTTTGACTTTTACTGTTTCCATTTGTCGCCAGACCGTCTGGCCCTTGATCAAACTGCTGGATTTTACCTGAATTTCCACCAATAATATTCGTCATATAAGGGTCCAACGTTAGTAATTCACGATATCGGCTGCAATAATTATGCCATACTAACGTCTGCCTGACACAAAATTGTTTTCATCAATCTTGGAGTTTTTTTTTCGCGCATCGGTCACTTTTTCTTTTTTCTTTCTTTTTTCTAACACATCATTCTTTGCTTTAGACCGGCCTATCTCAATTGTAGTCGCAAGTTTTTCTTGCTCTAAAAACTCTTGCCTATTCAATAAAATTTCACGTTGTTCCATAAGTTTTTGAACTAGCTGCCTATTGGCTTGAAAAGCATACGCATTGACTGACTGCTTTTCCTCTGCCTTATCTCGTGCCAGCTCCTCCAAATCATTACTAACCTTGAGACATTTTTCTGCCTCAGATTGGATTTGGACTAAATGTGAGATAGTTTTCTGTTGCTTAAGACGTTCTTTTGTTTGCAACAGATTAATTTGCTTAACTTTCTTCATATATTCCCGCCAATTAGATTTTTAAGAGCCTCTACTGAATCTGAAAAAGAAGCTGGTTCTCCATCATCCTGTTTTAAAAAATTAACTATGGATGGCCAAAGCTGCATAGCTATATCTAAATCGGCATCCTGCCCCTGAACATAGCCCCCCATTAAAATAAGATCCCTGTTTTCATAGTATTTGGAAATATATTTTCTCAGTACTTGGGAATTTTTAGTTTGTTCCTCTGAAACTATATCTGTCATAAGTCTACTGACAGATTGGTTTACGTCTATAGCTGGGTAAATACCCTGTTGAGCTAAGTCCCGGCTTAGAATTATATGCCCATCTAAAATTGCCCTGGCTGTATCCACAACTGGATCTGAGGTGACGTCATCACCGTCGGCTAAAACAGTGTAAATAGCAGTTATTGTGCCACCACTCTTTGAATTAGTTCCTGTCCGTTCAATTAAACTAGGAAGCAATGAAATCACTGAAGGTGGATATCCTCTTGAAGTGGGTTGCTCTCCCAGTGCTAGTCCCACCTCTCGTTGAGCATGTGCAACTCTTGTCAGAGAGTCCATTATTAGCAGAACATTTTTGCCTTCATTTCTGAAATGTTCAGCTATAGCTGTAGCCCGTTTTGCACCTTGGATCCGCAATAATGGTGAGCGATCCGCAGGCACAGCTACAACAACTACTTTATCACGCGAATGTGAAGACAGTACTTCTTTGGTAAAAGATGCAAGTTCCCGTCCACGTTCACCAATCAGCCCAATCACAACCACATCTGCGTCGGTACTTTTTGCAATCATGGATAATAAAACAGATTTACCCACTCCTGAACCAGCTATAATTCCAATTCGCTGACCGCGCCCCAAGGTCAAAGTAGCATTTATATTACGGATACCCACATCTAAAATATCTTCGATAGGTGTACGCTCAAATGGATTAAGAGAAGATCCATTTAAACTTAATGATTTTTCACATTTGATAGCGCCAAGTTGATCAAGTGGGTTTCCTAAACCATCAACAACTCTCCCTAAAAGCTCATTTCCAACTTCAACTTCTTGTGTAACTTGCACCAAAGCCACTTTGTCTTTCACACTGATAGCAAAGGAATTGTCATGTGGGGCTATATCAACTGAGCTTTCCTTAATCCTGACAACTTCACCGGTAACTCTATCACCTGCATCGTTTTCTACATAACACAAAGATCCAACAATACATGGAAGGCTACTCGATGTAACAATGTATCCGTCAAATCCGGTCACACTGCCAGTATGTAAACATTCGATAAGCTTTTTTTTCCGAATATTAGCCAAAGCAAAGTCTAGAAAATGATCGGGTACTTGTGAATTTTCCGTATTTAAGTCCATTTGAGTTCAGAAACCTTAATTTGATATTGTTTGATGATATCCAGACTTTCCTGCAATTATCCTAAACTCACCTCTTCCAAGATCTGGTGTTGTAACTACTTTAAATGGAAGATCAGTTGAATTTTCAATAAAAGCCGTAGCATCAATTTCGTTTAATTCGACAATGGTTTCACTTGTTTTTTCAAGTACTTCTAAGCTAACTTTCTTGACGCGCTCTATTAATTTTTCTGGCGCCACATCAATAAGTTCTCCCAAAAAAATACTGCTAATAACTTGAGCCTTTTCTATCAGAATTTCTTCAACAAGGTCAGAAAACTCATCTCGTACAGAGAAAAGTGTGTTTGAGAAATCAGCTACTGCTTTTTTTTCAGCTTCCAAAGTTTTTTCAAACTCAAGCAAAGCATCTTGATAACCTTTTTGATATTCCTCTGATTGTTCTTGAGATGCCTCCTGATCGTCTGGGCCCTCTTGTTCATCAGGTTCTGAATTTACAACTTCTTTAACTACATTGACTGCTTCAAAAGTGGGATCATTATTCTCATTAGCGCCGCTCATCTCACTTGCATCAAGACTTTCATTTTCGGCAATGCCAATGATATTTGAAGCTTCCGAAACCTGTGGCTCTGAATCAACGTCTTTTTCATCTAACGAGATAAATGTAGTTTCCTTACTAGGTTCATCCTCATTTGAAGCTTCCGAAACCTGCGAGTCTGAGCCAGCGTCTTTTTCATCTAACGAAATAAATGTAACTTCCTTACTCGGATCGTTTTCTAAGATTTCTTGACCTAAACCCTCATTCAGTTTTTCATTTAAGTTATCTTTGTCAGCACTTTCTGAGATCGGCGTATCACTTTTAGAGACACCATTATTATCCGATCCTGCATCTGACTTTATCAGATCAAAGAAACTTTCGGCCTTTTCAAAAGTATCTTTTCCACGCAATAGGGTTTCAGTTTCATCAAATTTACTTGAGTTTGCGACGTCTAGTAGGCTTTTTATGTCTATAGATTGTTGATCCGCTGTTTGCTGATTATCGACGGTGGTTGCTTCATCCTGCATTAAACCATCTCCTCACCACCTCGACCCGCAAGAACAATTGTACCATCGTCAGAAAGTTTTCTAGCAACATTTATAATTTGTTTTTGAGCCTCTTGCACTTCCGTCAAACGAACAGGGCCCAGTGCTTCCATTTCATCACGAATGTTTGCGGCCGCTCTTGTCGACATACATCCTAATAGTTTCTCTTGTAATTGAGCATCGGCGCCTTTCATTGCCACTACCAAGACATCCTGGTCAACGGATCTCAATAGTGTTTGCAATGACCTATCATCGGATCCTCCAAGATTTTCGAAAACAAACATGTTATCTTGAATTTCAGCCATGAGGTCTCGATCTTCTTTCTTAATGGCATTTAATATGCGAGATTCCATATCAGTTTTGGTAAAATTCATGATCTTAGCGGCAGCTTTAACACCACCAATTTGAGATGCACGCAATGAAGTATTAGCTGCAAATTTCGCTTTCATTACTCTCTCTAGTTCCTTAATTGCTCCAGGTTCAACCGTTTCAAGAGTCGCAATCCTTCGTACAATATCGGCCTGAAGGTCATCTGGCAGAAGGGTCAAGACATCTGCTGCCAATCCAAATTCCAAGTAAGATATTATAAGAGCTTTAATTTGTGGATGTTCATCAATAATCAATTCAGATATCGCTCTTGCGTCCATCCAATCCAGAATATCAATTTGTGACTCTGAACTTGCAGGTGTAATTCTACCTAGCACAGACTGTGCTTTATCGTCGCCTAGTGCTTTAGTAAGAACATTTTCTATGTATTGCCCAGCACCCAAACCGAGACCAGTCTGTTTTTTAATTGTTTCAAGAAATTCGTCTAACACAGCATTTACTGTTGTTTGATCGACCCCAGTTACAGAATACATTGCCGTACCCAAATGTTGTACTTCTCTGGGGGTTAATTTCTGAAGCACCGCCGCAGCTTCATCTTCTCCAAGAAGCATCATAAGTATCGCTGACTTTTCCGTACCACTTAATTCCTGGACACTCTCATCTGTATTTTCTTCAGCCATTTTTTGTCCCCTATTTGAGTAACTCTAAATCATCGCGCATCATCTGTTTGAAAACATTTGCAACTCGTCCTGCTTCATCTGTAACAATCATACGAACAAGAGCCACTTTGTCATCATAAGTATTCGCGGTATCTAATAGATCAGCTGAAATACCACCCTTTTTCTTTGGTTTCAGCTTTGCCTTGATTTCATCAAGACTTTCCCCTTCATCAACCTCAACTGCAGCCGTTTCAGTAGCTCGCTTAGCCGCAATTTCAGCCATTGTCTCAGCCTCAGCATATAATTCCATAACTGAGTTCGTACTTGCTGTGGGAACCAAAATTTTGTTCAGCATAGGTCGAACAACACCTAAAGCTACGACGCCTATTAATAGAATTAAAAGACTATTCTCAACAGTAGATCTAAACCAAGATGTATCGTACAATTTTTTCTCAAAACCATCAAATTCATCTACAAAAGGTTGAGATGTTATTGTAAGGGTATCGCCTCTCTCAAGCTTAATACCAAGAGCACTCTTTACAAGGTTTTCCAATTCTTGAATAACCTCTTGCGCTACTGGTTCATAAGAGACTTCTTCAGTCTCAGGATCTACAACTTTTTTATCGCGAATTAAAAGAGCAGCGTCAATTCGCGTAATAATATTGGAAGGATTTTTCACCGTTTCAAATGTTTTGCTATTTTCGTAATTCTTCAACTCAGTAGAAGACTTTGTCTCAAATTTTTGATCTTCTTTTTTGTTTGCCTGATTTGTTGCAGCGCCTGCTTGGTTTTCCTCTTGATTAATATTAGCCTCTTGAGGAGGTTCATTAGAAATTGCACCTGGAATTCCCATTGCCTCCTTTTTGGCAGTAACATTTAAGGAACTTTGCTCACTCAAAGTAGCTTGAGCGTCGGGGTCAACAATCTCTTGCGAGACCTCACGCCTTGTAAAATCTATTTCAAGATTAACCTGAGCGTTGACATTATTGCTACCAACAATAGGGGTGACAAGGCTTTGAATTCGGTTTCTATAAATATTCTCAAGTCTCATCCGGTACTCGAGCTGGCTGTCAGCCAATACTTGATCTGGATCATCGGGAGCATTCGATAATAAATTTCCAAATTGATCAACAATAGAAACATTATTTGGGCTCATACCAGGTACCGACGCCGAAATTAAATTCGTAATTGCCAGAACCTGCGTTTTATCTAATTTATGGCCATTTTGTAAGTTTACAAAAACTGATGCAGTGGGAGGTGTTTGATCCCGAACAAAAACAGATTTTTCGGGTAAAGCTAAATGCACTCTTGCCGCTTTAACACTGCTGATTTCTGTTACAGATTTTGCCAATTCCACTTCCTGAACTTGACGTAATCTCACGCCTTCGACCGATCTGGAAATACCTAAAGGCAAATTATCTAAATTGTTTGCGCCATCACCTCCAAAGTCGGGCAAACCTTGCGCTGCTAAAGATATTCGGGCCTGGTGATATACGTCAGTGGGCACTAAAATTTCACCTGTCGCTGGGTCTAATTGCACATCTACGCCCATATTTCTCAATGAGTTTAATACTTGGGATTTTTCATTCTCTGATAGAGAGCTGTATAACGTTGTCATATCCGCTTTTTGCATACCCAAATATAAAACGATCGCAGCCACAGCTGTTAAAGTAGCCAATAAAGTTGGAAAGGCTCTTCTAAAACCCGGTTGATCTATTGCTTCTCTCACACGTGATAACGCATTTGAAGATGTTGCAAGTAATCCTGTCCTCTGTGTAACTAGAGGTGCTTCATTTTGAAATTGCTCTACATTTGCCATAATTTAAATCCACTACACTGGCATATTCATAATATCTTTGTATGCGCTTAATGCCTTGTTGCGCACATTGAGGGTTAGTTGGAAAGCAAGTGAACTAACCTGTTGACCAACCATGACACGAGCCAAATCGTTTTCGACACCAAGCTCAAAGTTTTTAGCTAATTGATTAGCAGTATTTTGAGTTTTAGCCACCTGCTCTAAACCCTCACCCAGACGCTCAGAAAAGCTGGGGATAGATTTTTCTTGCAATAAAACATTTTTATCAGTTGCTTGACTGATATTATTCATTTTTTGCTGAACTAATTGCGTATTTGAAGCAGTAATTTTCATAGCACCATCTCATTCGAGTCCGTTGTTCTAAATTTTGCAGCTAAAGCTTCAGCGGTGTTGGTAGATTTGTTTTTTTCACAATCATCAAAAATTAAATCAGAAACACAAATCAAATTATCCGCACAAAGTATCTTTGCTCGTTGAATAACATTGTAAAGTTCGCGAACATTGCCTGGCCAAGAATATTCCATTAATTTTTCAAAAGCTTGCCCTGATATTTTTACCCTATCGGCGCTATCTTTATCCAAATTGAAAAGCATATTAGACACGATAACTGGAACATCAAACTTTCGGTCAGATAAGCGCAAGGTGTTTAGCGGGAAAACATTTAATCGATAATAAAGGTCTTCTCTAAATCTACCGGCTTTTACCTCCTCAGCCATATCTCTGTTCGTTGTTGCAACTATTCGTACGTCAACACTTACCTCGGTACTGCTTCCTATGGGCATTACCTTTTTTTCTTGAATCACTCTTAGTAATTTTGCTTGGAGAGTTATCGGCATTTCCGAAATTTCATCCAAGAGTACTGTACCCTCATCAGCAGCCCTAAGGAGACCCTTGTTTGGCTGTATCGCACCTGTAAAAGAACCTTTCTCATGTCCAAACAACATTGATTCAAGCATTTGATCTGGAATTGCCGCACAGTTTACTGCGACGAAAGCTTTTTCACTTCTATTAGAAAAATGATGTATTAAATTTGATACAACTTCTTTACCTGTTCCCGTGGGACCATTGATAAGTACCGTAGCATCAGTATTTGCAATCCTCTTTATTAGCGCGGCTAATTTAAAAGACTTTTCGTCTTTTGCTGGAAGATTTGGATGGTTTTGTACAATTTGTTCAATCACATAATGTAAATAAAAATCTTTTTCTGGACCTTTAAAATCTAGATCAATTGGTAAGTGAAATAAGCTCACAGCTCCGTTTAAAAAATACTCTACTTTGAATTCAGTGGCCGAAAATATGGCAAGAACTGACTTTTTAAACTTATGTTCTTTCAAAAAGGAAACAAATTTTCCATTGTTAGAAAATTGGAAATCTGGAGTTACACAAGCTACATAGACGTCATCAAACGCGTCGGCTGGCGAACAGCTACTATCATCAGATAAAAAGCAGTCCACTCCACGACCATTCAAAGATGAACGTAACTCAGAAGCGAATATTTCGTTTTTATAATCAATTTTGATCATAGATTTACCTCCGGGAAAAAATTGCAATGAAAATGCCAATTTATTTTTATTGTTATTTTTCAGATATTTAAAATATTTTTCGTTTAGATTTTAAGAAAATTTATTTATTTAAAAAAAATAATTTCAAAAATTTGACAAATCAGCTAAATAAATAATCCGACACGACGTTTTCTTTACCACGGAGGACAAAAGATGAATGTAGCTTTCGCTCGTAATGAATACAAAAACACCAAGACTAGCTCTTTAGGTAGTAAATCAGATAATTTTGAGGCCGTTAGTGTCGCCTTAGGTCAACTTTTAAACTCTATGCAGGGATTGCGAGAGGCTAACAGTATAGAACAAAAGGATGCTTTTTTTGAAAAATCCTTAACAAGTATTTATTTTCTACAAAAGTGCCTGGATTTTGAAGCTGGTGGAGAATTAGCTAAAAACTTATTTAGAGTTTATGAATTCACACGACAAGCAGTTTTAGACTTTGTACTCAGAGAAAAAGGGTCAGAGAATATGGACAAATCCATAGAATACGTTACTTTAATCCATGAAGGTTGGAATGGAATAGAAGACTCTTTGTAAGGACACATGGATAAGCACTGCCCCGTATTTGTTTTAGAATGCGCAGCTACTTTTATTTGCGAAAATTTTTTGGTTGGTACACTACCGCTAGAAACAATAAGTAAAAAAGTATGCGATCATATCGCTTCAGAATATAAAGAAGTTCCAATGGAGGACTTACGTGATATCACTGAGTCTTTCTTAAGGGTCTTAGCTGATGCCGATGTAGAAGAGGCTGACATTGTTCTAAGAAACTATGCCTTTGAACGAATTACGTTTAGGAGAACCGGTAAGGAAAGAAATTGGGAGTCAATGTTATTTGACCCTATGAAAGGTTTAAAAAAATTCAAACTAGATGCAAAACTCTGTAGAAGAAATTTTCAAGCTTTTCTATTTAGATATAAACAACAAAAAAGTAACGAGATGCCGGAAAATTGGGAACTTAAAAGTTCTAAAACAAACGACTTTATGATAGCAATGGGATCTATTGAATTCAGCCCATTTGATGTACTGGATCAGGCATAAACATTGGTTTTATTATGATCTGCTGGACTTGCGGGCTTAGATACTGAAAAATACTTTGTTCTGGCAGCGTTATGTATAAAAACTGGGGCGATATTTTGGCTCAATACCATCTGCTCTACTGCTATATGAGAGGGTGATAGATATGGGCTGTATACTCGTTTTAAATTATAATTTTCACCTACAACACGCTCAGTTTGATTAACCTCAGAAGTTAAATTTGGCTGCAGATATGTATTTCTAACGTCATTAGTCGCTGGCGCGTTTAGAACCAGAGGTCGACTTTTTCCTAGTATATTGTATTCTTGGTATGACGTTTGCATGCAGAAACGTTAAACCAAACATAGCATTAAATCAATGAGAGCGAAAAATGGCAAAACCATGTGAAAGATGCAAACAAGCAAGAGTGCATTTATCCATGGTCTTTGCGACTTTAATTTTGTTAAATTTTGTAGGGAGATCCCTACTTGATATCGAAACAAATACTTTATTAGATGTTCTACTCTTACCGAGCTTTGGGCTTATTGTTTCCGCAGTGATTCTTTATATATTTATCAACAATAAAGTTAAATGAGTACAGGTCGCACAGTTTGATTGTCGTCTCTGACAAAATCAATTCGTTTATCTTCTAAATTAATTAAAGCCTCAAGGTTCCTAATATCCTTTTCCTCACTATGCTTGTTGAATGTTCTACACTCAAAAAACATTTTTAAGACATTTTCTGTATAAGGGGTTTCAATCACTTCATGTTTCATAAAATTCTCCAATTCTTATTAGTTTTGCAAATTAAATGCCAACATTACACGATGTTCAGATTTGTAAGAAAAACACTAGTAATGCCGGGAAACATATCTTTCTCTTCAACCAGCCACTCATTCACATGATCTTTTATTGCCCTTGTGAGATTTTCTCTGCCATCATGAGCAGTTAATTGTTCATGGGTAACTTCCAAAATTACTTTAGTAATTTCGGCCACTACGTCAGCTTCTATTTCGTAAAGTGCTGCAATAAATAAATCAGATGAAATTGTGGGTTGTTTCGTTAATAAAGCCACCTCGATACTAAAGAGCTTCTCCGATCCAACTAATTTACCAGAAAATATATTTTCAATTTTTAAGTAGTTATATTTATCAGGCAATATTAGACCTGTATCCGGATCGATATCAATTGGATTCACATCTTCTTGCAAATCTAATGGTTCATCAATTTCAATATTAAATTCTGATATGTACAAACCAGAACCACTACTGGAAATAAAAAAATGGCCAAATATAAATATTAAAAATACCAAAACGGCCGGAATGATTGTTTGAAAAAGCAACATAATTTACCTCACAAAACAATTAAGCACAAATCGTACCACTCTGCCTGGCACTTTTCTATATGATTTCTGTGGTCACTCCCATCTCAGCCTCTTTTTCTATAATCTCTTTTGAAGCAGAAAGATCGGTCAGCCCTTCCAAATTAGTAATTTCAAAGGATACTTTGGCCTCATTTGCACTGAGTTTTTCAACTATTTCATTTTGAACAAACTCTGCCCGCTTTTCAGCGTAACTAAGAAAAAAATTATACCAAGCCTCATAAGTGGAATTTTGGATAGTTATTTTGGCTGTTACTTGCATAGGAACTCCATACTGACTAGTCATATCCTATTTTTTTACATTTAATGTGTCAAAAAAATAAATCACATTGAATTTATTGTATTTTTTTCAAGAAGGCACAAAACTTGCAATTTTCTAAATTAATTTATTTGTAAATTCATATTTCATGAAAGAACTAAAAAATGGCAAATTTATCTACTAATATTTCCAAAAAATTACTCGCGTCATTGATACTCATATTCTTTTCTATAATGGGTTTAGCTGCAATTGCCGAGGAGGATTGCAAAAGTCTGCAATCAAATAGCGATTTTTGTCAGAAAAAAGGTGAAAACCTACATTCCATTAATCTTCAGTTTGACAAGGCTTTTTCTGCCGGGGGTGTTGTAAATATAAGCCAACCGCCCTTGGTAATAATCCCAGAAATTGAAATAAATGTTCCAACCGCCCTAGGAAGTGATAAAACGATTAATCTAAGGCCAAAAACTGCCAAACGGTTAAAATTGGAAAAGAACTTAGACAAAAATTATTTTACAAAAATAGTTGAAGCGTTGGATAAAACAGGAAAAAAGCATCTTAGTCAATGCATGTCAAAGATATCTGACGACAGACTAAAGAACCACTATCCAGACTTTGTAACTGAATTAAATGCTTTAAAAACAATTACTTTTCCGAAACAAGAAAAATTTAATAAAATCGGCTTCTTATTGTCTAAGTCGCCATCGCAGAAGGACTGCTTTAAGTATTTAGATTTTATTTTGATGATAAGCTGATGTATTATATATCTACCTCTAACCATGATACATTAGTGAAGTTTAAGTAACATTCTGAAAGGAACGACGGTGGCCACAGAAGAGATACAAGAAGAAACAAAAACGTCGAATATACAAAATATTGTTCAAATTATTGAGGATGAAAACTCCTATATCAATAGTGCGAAAGAACGTATGAATGATGTTATTGATACATTCTTAACTAATGCAGAGAATTCCGTCGCATTAAACGATTTTTCACTTATTTTTAAATCAGTAACTGTCTGGATTAAATTTCGACCAAGAAAATTAGGACAGTATGTAGAAATTATAAAAGAACGAACAACGGCTGATTCAATAACCATACGTTTCAGCAGTAATGAATATGTTCCTCATATCAAAGAAGTCCTGAAGGAACATAGACTGAAAATCATATCAACGGATAATAATATAATTGTTTGTAAAACTCCCCGACCGAGTGATCAAGATATTGAAATTGCATTACAGAAAATCAAGGTTCTAGCCAATACTGCAAAAAACTCCTTATCCCAAGTTAAGGCAGACTCAATTCAACGGTTACAAGCCGCCCTCAAGAATGAATACCTAGAGGCTAAAGATGTTAAGTTCGCTATTACAAATATTGAAAAGGTTGAAGAGAAATTTACTGCAGTATTAATTTACTCTCGTCTCGAGACAGAAAAGAAAATCGGAGGAAAACTTTTCAGGTACGACTCTCAGGAAGCGAAAGATATTCATTTTGGATTAATCAGACGTGTCAAAAAGAACTCCTATGTTGAAATCTAAATTATTTTTATTTCTTCGTGTCTACTTTTTATGTGTCCTTGGCATTATGAGTTCCCAAGCTTATGCCGACGGATATTTAACTAATTCAGACTTAGAAAATATAAAATATGAATGCTATCTAGAAGAAGCAAAAATTGTTTTTTGTTCGGAACAGGATATTTCTGATCCTCAAGTTATAGTCAGAATTCCTCTGTTAGAACCTATTATTCTAAAAAATAATGCGCGAGCATACCGTGTGATGGCAACGATTGAAAATCTTACAAAACGTAATTTAATTGGAGCCCGAGTTGAGCTTATTTTCGGCACCAAAAAACAAACTGTTGAGATTATGATATCAGAAAAAATAATTTATAGAGGAATTTCAACAACAAATCGATCACATCTAATTAGGTCTGATGTACCAAAAAATTTACCTTTATACGAAGCTTTGGAAAAAATATATTACAATGCTGAGATTTCAAATATTAAAATAAAATTGATAGAAGTTAAATTTGCGGATACCTAATAGGAAAATCCCAAAACTTCACAATATTGTACCGCATTCATAGTCGTTAATTGATTGTTAACTATTTCGGTCCATTTTTGAACGCCAAATGAATTTATATAAGCACCATCTACTCTTTGAAGAACTCTACTACATTCGCCATAACTACCAGGTTTAACGTCTAAAGCTTCTACTGAACAATTTAAAAGTGCGTTTCCGATTACATTTTTTGCACTGTCTTTATAAATTACAGAAACACCATTTATACTACGGCCAGTAGTATTTTTTACTTGTAAGCCTAACACATAATTAGCAACCGACCCGGAACCATCACTATCAAAAACCAGCCGAACACCACATCTCCAGTCTTCTCTTGCGAGGCTTAATTCCGAAAAAAAAAGGGAAAAAAAACAAAATAATATTAACTTGCGCATATTTTAAAAACCCTTTTTCCAAAATTATTATTAAACAATTCATATGTTTCTTTGAAGAGTTGTATAAATTTCATCTCTTTTCCATTTCAACAGTTTGGTTTTGTTTTGATAAGTAGGCTTGGAATATGGCACCCTCAGTAATAATCGCAACAGCTTCATTGGTATTTTTGTCTACAATAGGTATTATTTCGCCAACAAAGTTAGCGGCAACTTCCATCGCATCTTGTAGAGATGCGTCATGAGAGATAACCACACAGGCCGTATCGACTTCGTCAGATGAATTCAAAGTTCCATTTTTGTTAAACAAAGAAAGAGAATTTATTTTACCAAAAAATTTTCCATTTTTATTCAACACTATTAATTCTGACTGATCAGTTTTGGCCATCAGTTTGACCACCTCGTCTATGCTATCATCCAATCCAACAGTCGTAAAATTCCCTTCTGCATATTTCAGAATATCCGTCTCAGTCATGAACAAACCTGTTCGGCCATTTGAAATATCAATGCCCCTATTAAGCAATTGCACATCAAAATAGGATGATCCAAATCTTACCTGGACATATCCAACCGAAATAGCAAGACCTACAAGCGAAGCTAAAGCGAAAGTATATGAATTTGTCAGTTCTAGAACAATAACAACCATACAAATCGGGGCACCAATAACAGAACCTGCAACAGCGGCAATGCCACTTACAACCAGTGCCTGCTGAAATTGATCAAAGATTCCTATATATACCAAGACCGCAGATAGGAGAGCCCCGGAACTAGCTCCTACCAGTATAGCAGGAGAAAATACTCCACCAAAGAAACCAAAGTTAAGAGAAATTGATGTTGCTAATATTTTTCCTAACAAAATAATTAACAGCATTATAACCGTATTTTTTGAGGTTAATACGTTAGCAACCGTTTCCGTACCAAGTCCCATGACTTCAGGTACATAATGACCGATAAAGCTGAGCGATAAAATTCCAAAGGCATATTTAAAGGCTACATTTCCTTTAATATTCTCGGCTAATTTTGCAAAAAAAAGCAATGAACGCATGTATAGTATTGAAATAAAACCAAAAACCGGACCTGCGATAAAAGATACTAGTAAAATTGCTAGAAAGTTAAAATCATCGGATGAGACGGTGATAATATTTGCATCACCCCAAATAGTGCTTGATATCCCGTAAGAGACACCTGAAGCAGTAGCAATTGCCAATATAGATTTGTGTGAATAGTGACGAAGTATAGCTTCATGGGCAAAGATTAGTCCGGCTAATGGGGCTCCAAACCCTGAAGATATAGACGCAGCCACACCAGCTCCAATGTATAAATCTGGAGTAAAATCAAAAGGTATTTTTTTCTTCAACCACGCCCCTATGGTCGTTCCAAAGTGTACCAAAGGGCCATACTGGCCAACACTAGCACCACCACTCGCAGAAAAAAAAGCTGCAATTGTACTTACCACTCCAACTTTGACATCTGTCTCATTATTAAATTTATGAGCCAAATAAATGCTATCAGAGACACTTTGAAAGGCTTTTCCGTTAATAAAAATTCTTGAGTAGTGTACAAATATAAGTGCTATCGAAAGAGTGATTAAAAAAAATAAAAAATTTGGCTGGCTACTTAGAAACAACTCCAAATATTCTGTGATTATCACTATTCCCGATCTGAAACCCTGGGCTGCAAAAGCACCACTTATGCCTAATACTACTCCAACAAGAATAGAAGCTAACAAATACTTGGTTACCGTTTTTATATCGATAAGTGTCAAGAAAACCTCCTTGATCCTACAATTCCGGATTTTCTCTTGTTTTTTTGACGTGATTTATCAAAGCATCTGCTTGTAATTTAGACATTCCAAATTTTTTCCTAAGGTCATCCAAGGATGCCTCTTCGTCGCTATCCAAAACACCATCCAATAAGGCGTTTCTAACTTGATCTTCAAAAATTACTTTCCGTCGATCCATTTGAGCATTAAATGAATTTGCAACGATACCAGTCAAAAGAGCTACAACTACCACCCCGAATATAGCCGTGATAGCTGCAATACTTTTACCAAACACAGTAATTGGACTGACGTCACCATAACCTACGGTGGTTAGCGTTATTATAGACCAGTACATAGCATCAGGAATAGAGCGAAAGTCTTCCGGCTGAACTTTGTGTTCAGCATAGTAAATTAATGAAGAAGACAGCACGAATGCTACTGAGAATATGTACAGTGTAGTCAGAAAGGATTTTTTTTCCTCTACAATCGCCCCGAACAAGTCATCTAGTGCAGAATTATAGTGATTAAGTTTTAAAATTCTTAGCAAACGTAATGCTCTGAGAACTCTTAGGTCTAATCCTGGGAAAAACGCTTGGATATAAAACGGCAAAATGGCGACCAAATCGATCAAACCATAAAAGCTAAAAATATAACGGATACGGGCTTTTAGCCCTGTTTCTCCATTTTTATGGTCACGTTTCGCAGGAGCTGACCATACCCGGGCAACATACTCAACTGTAAAGACTATTACAGAAAAAATTTCAAAACTATAAAACCAAGAACCATAATTTAATTGAAGTGTAGGTACTGACTCCAACGCAACGGCAATAAGGTTCAAGACAACCAACCCAAAAAGGCTCAAGTCCCAAATTTTTGATGTTCTATCGCCGAGCCTTGCCGGTTCTAAGATCCTTAATACATTTGCCTGTAAAACCTGATACTGAGAATTCATAGTTAATGATCGGGTATTTTTGGGTAATTTACTAGTTTTTTTTCAAATTATTTAGGAGCGCCAGCGTCTAAATGGGCCACTATCTATATGAATAAAGTTGTCATACACGCCCAACCCCCCAAAAGCATGCTCTTTAGCAATATTTTTTAACTTAGCATAAGGAATATTATCAATGGTGAAATCAATCGCCTGACCTTTTATGTGGAGTGAGTTTTTGGCGACGTTTCTACTCAACTTACGTAAGTATGAATTTGTTTTATTTGTCCGGTATCCAGATGTAATCTGAGCTGCCAGAGCGTTATTATCTCCAAGCGCTTTTTCACTTATCTGTAAGAAAATATCGACTACTTGCTTATTCATTCTGATGATCTTGTTCTCTCGCCAATCTCTAAGAAAGTAATCTAATTCCGTGTAGTTTATCCCATGGTTAAAGGTATCTACTCTAACTGACTTTATTAGTTTCTCACCAGTATTAGCATTCTTAAGAGTAAGTTCAAAATCTCGCTTCGGTTTATATTTTATCCTGGGAGTGAAATTTTTTTCAATTGCATCATATTTGATCAACTCTGGCTCTGGATCGAAGTACAAGCTATTCTTTTCTAGGAAAGGTCTACTATCATCGTTTCCAAATAGTTGTCCTCTACTTGATAAATCTACTAATGAAGAATGTTTTTTATTTAAGTTTATTAACGGAGTAGCCGCATCACAAATGCCTGCTGAAGCCATTCCAAGTGCAAAGATACGACGCGAAATTTTATTTTGATTGAGCATATGTTCTTAAGAGCAATTACAATGCCAAATTACCCATAAAAAAATTAACCAACCGCTAAACTAATTTAGATCCGGTCGTTTAACAAATTATGGAAGAAGACGAGAATTTAACTGATTTTGAATTAGCTCTGTTGTTTATAAAACAACACGTGGATAACAACCCTTATGCCGCCACTAAAGAGCAAATTGACCTTTTAAACCTTAACCAAAAAATCCATGAAGAAGTTAAGGAAAAATATAAAGATTAAGCTCTACTGACTTTAGGTATTTTTCTATTTAAAATTTTTGAAAAATTGTTAAGTTTAGACTATTGAAACCATTATTAAAGTTTTGAATGGAGCACTAGTCATGACCTCGTCAGCTTGCGGAACTTGCAAACATGCTTTTATGGAAAAGGATAGGCACAACGAATTACAAATCGAGTGCCGAAAGTTTCCACCCACTCTTTTCAATAGCGGAAGCTTAGCAAAGTTCCCAAAAATTTTGCCTAACTGGTCGTGTGGCGAATATCAGACTGGAGCTCAAGATTATTGGGAACTTGAAAACAGTTAAAATAATCAGTTTCAAAAATACAAACATAATACTTTTTGGGATCGCTTTATTATAGTGTTAGTAGTGCAATTAAATGAGTTTGACCCAAATTAGCTTGAGCTAACATAGCTGTGGCAATATCGTGCTGGATTTGGCGTCTTGCTAAATAAGCTTGAGTAACTGACAAGCTCTTAACAGCTGCATTCGTTGCCGCCACGTCTAACCGGAATGTATAATCCATAGATTTTAGAGAAGCTATATCTTTGGCAGCCCTATTTTCCTGTGCTGTAGATAATCGATCAATACTATTATCCAGCTCTTTATTGAGCTTGTGGATAAACCTGTCAGTGTAATAACTAGCATTTGAAATGCCTAGATTAGCCATTCGGCTCAACTCCCTTTTTATTGTCAGCCCTCTGCTTTCTGCACAAGTTGAGGTGCAAAACGACCTGAAAAAAAATAGTTTAGTACCATAATGAAACTTTTAATTAAAATTATAAATAAAAAATTTGACGCTATAAAACTAAAATTTATTTTTAGCGGTCGTTTTGAAGATTATGGAAATAGGTATTGAAACTAATTTTGACAGCATTCTGGAAAAGCTGGTGAACAGGTTTGAAAGTAACCCTTACAGCTTGTCTCCTAGCGAACTACAAATGCTAAAATGGTTTTCCCAAAACCCTGGTTACTTGGGAAAATCTGGCTCATCCTCCGTAAGTAGTCTGATTAAGACAGGCATGGTTACTGCTTTTGTTAAAAAAAATTTGAACGATGACAAAATCAAATAAAAAACTACAGTTTATTGCTGCCCTAAGACATAAATTTTCTTTATTTATCTTCCTAGATAATTTAAATTCGCGAACTCCAGGCTAAGAAACCTATACCAAAATAAAGTCAAATCAATGCTTTGTATTTAAGTTGCGTGATTTTTATATAATAAAAATCCTCCTGCTGCAGTAACGATACATATTCCAATTAAAGCAGTTAAATCAGGCCACTCATTAAAGAAGATTAATCCCAGTATAAGTGCAAAAATTATTGCGCTATACCTGAATGGAGATATAAAAGAAATATCCCCAACACGCATAACGAGAACGGCAGTATAATATCCAAATATAATAAAAAAAGCAGCTAATATAATAAAAAAACTATTTTGAATGTTCAGCGGTTGGATAGGTGTTTTAGCCATTAAAATTACTGAGAATAACAACACACCAAAAGATGCAGATACTGTTGGTAAGAGGGTAGGCACCTCGACAGATAATTTTCTAGTTATTAAATCGCGTGTTGTTATCAATATAACAGCTATTAGTGCGTAGCCCGAATACAAATTAAATCCATCTGCGGAAGGATTAATAATGAGAATTACCCCTAAAAACCCGACTATAATTAATATGATACGGATCAAACCAACTTTTTCTTTGAATACTAAAGCCGCAGCCAAAGTAACAGTCATAGGCAGGATCTGTAGGAGGGCCGTTACATTGGCAAATGGCATATTTAGAACAGCAGTAAGAAAAAAATAAGCCGTAAGCGCTTCAGCAATAGAACGGAAAAAAATTTTCAACTTGTCCTTTTTAACCACTCTAACTTTAAAAGTACCTAAATAAATTGCGAATGTTAGTAATACTAATGTTGTCAACACACCTCTAAGAAACAATATCTGAGCTAATGGCAGTGAATTACCTGCAAGGCGAACGAATGCATCGTTTAGAACGAAGGCACCCATACATACCATCATTAGTAGTGCGCCACGAAAGTTCTCCGACATAAAAGCCTGCACTCAATAGATAAAAAAACCAGAATTAAATATTTCAATTAGGTATGAAAGTTGAGTAGTGTAAACACCTTCAAAAATTTTGAGGCGTTTACACCGCTTTTTATTATTCCTCAGCTACATCTTCTGTTGGAGCAGCTAGAGCAACAGCTTGCCGCTCCTCTTCTTCACGAGCTTCTATAACCACGTTATCTCGCTCTGATGCAATTCGACGAATTTTTTGGGTAGCACCACCAGTGCCAGCTGGTATCAAACGACCTACGATTACATTCTCCTTAAGACCAACTAGCTTATCTCTTTTTCCTTGAACGGAGGCCTCTGTAAGCACTCTGGTTGTTTCTTGGAATGAAGCAGCCGATATAAATGATCGGGTTTGCAAAGATGCTTTTGTTATGCCCAGCAAAATCGGCTCGCCTTGAGCGGGTCTGTCTCCTTTTGAAACGGCCTTTTCATTTGCTGTATCAAACTCAAGTTTATCAACATGCTCACCCCTGAGTAGAGTAGTATCCCCACTGTCGCTTATCTCCCATTTTTGGAGCATCTGTCTCACAATCACTTCAACATGCTTGTCGTTAATTTTAACACCCTGAAGTCGGTAAACATCTTGGACTTCATCAATCATGTAGTTAGCTAATGCCTCAACCCCCATGATGGATAAAATATCATGTGGCGCTGGATTGCCATCCATGATGTAATCGCCCTTTTGAACGAAATCACCTTCAACTACTGGGATATGCTTACCTTTTGGGACCATATATTCAACAGTTTCCAAATTTTCATCAGCAGGCTCAATAGAAATTCGACGTTTGTTTTTATAATCGCGTCCGAACCGAACATATCCATCAATCTCCGCAATAATAGCATGGTCCTTAGGGCGTCTAGCTTCAAAAAGTTCTGCAACCCGAGGAAGACCGCCAGTAATATCCTTTGTCTTAGCACCCTCTCGCGGTATTCTCGCGACAACATCACCAGCCTTCACTTCTGACCCGTCTTCAATAGACAAAATGGCATCCACAGACATGGGGTATGTTATTGGATTTCCAGCGTCATTTCTGACCGGCTCTCCATTTTTATCCACTAAAATGATCTCAGGCTTAAGATCGTTACCTTTTGGCGCTGTACGCCAGTCAACGACTATCTTTTGCGTCATTCCTGTTGCGTCATCAGTATCCTCTCGAACAGCCAAACCATTTACAAGATCAACATATTTTGCAGTGCCTCCTTTTTCGGCAATAATTGGCAGTGTGTATGGATCCCATTCAAACAATTTATCTCCACGACTTACTTTGGACCCTTTTTTGACAAATAGCTTGGTTCCATAATCTAGTTTGTGATTAGCCCTCTCAACTCCATGCTCATCCATGATACGAAGTTTCATGTTACGGCCCATCACAAGAGTCTCGCCAGATGCATTTTTAAGCGTTGTTGCATTTTCAAACTCTATCTTACCGTCTTGACTGGATTCCAAAAAGGACTGCTGTCCACCTTGGGCAACACCACCAATATGAAAAGTACGCATAGTAAGCTGAGTTCCTGGTTCACCGATAGATTGTGCCGCAATAATTCCGACCGCTTCGCCCTTATTAACCATTGTGCCCCTGGCCAAATCTCGTCCATAGCACATCGCACAAACGCCTTCTTCGGCATCACATGTTAGTGGGCTTCTAATTCTAGCAGAAACCAACCCAGCTTCGTCAATTGAGTCGGCAAGTAACTCATCAATTAGCTGACCCTCTCTAACAATTATTTCTTCCGAACCTGGTACTTTTATATCTTCAGCAGCCACTCGTCCTAAAACTCGTTCTGCAAGCGAAGTAATAACCTCACCATCATTGACCGCTGGTTCGGCAGTAATTGAATTATCAGTTCCACAATCATGCATACGAACGATACAATCTTGAGCCACATCTACCAAACGGCGGGTTAGATAACCGGAATTAGCAGTTTTAAGGGCCGTATCAGAAAGACCCTTTCTTGCACCGTGCGTAGAGTTAAAATATTCTAGAACACTCAAACCTTCTTTAAAATTAGAAATAATTGGAGTTTCAATAATATCACCATTTGGTTTTGCCATCAGACCACGCATACCGCCGAGCTGCTTCATCTGTGTAACTGAACCTCGAGCACCCGAGTGTGCCATCATGTAAACCGAGTTTGGTTCTGCTTCAGCACCCACGTCGTCCTTGTGGGATGCCGAAATTGTGTCCATCATTGCATCAGTAACTTTATCATTACATTTAGACCAAGCGTCTACGACTTTATTATATTTTTCGCCTTGAGTGATCAGACCATCCATGTATTGCTGTTCAAAATCTGTAACTTGGCCCCTTGTTTCATTCACAATTGACCATTTGGCTTCAGGGATCACCATATCATCTTTACCAAACGATATACCTGCCTTGAAAGCCTCACGAAAACCCATAGACATAATTTGATCACAGAAAATAACTGACTCTTTTTGTCCACAGTAGCGATAGACTGTATCAATTACATTTTGAACATCTTTTTTCCTAAGTAAACTATTAACCAATTCAAATGGAGCTTTGGCATTCTTTGGGAGTAGAGCGCCGATACGGACTCTACCTGGAGTCGTCTCAAAACGCTTTTCAATTTCTATACCATGCTCATCGATTTGGGGAATACGCGCCGTAATCTTTGCATGCAAATGGACATCATTATTATCCAAAGCATATTGAACCTCTTCGATAGACCCAAAAATCATACCTTCGCCTTTCATGCCATCTCGCATAATTGTGGTATAATAAAGTCCTAAGATCATATCTTGCGACGGAACTATAATCGGCGCACCGTTAGCCGGCGAAAGCACGTTATTTGTAGACATCATCAATACACGGGCCTCTAATTGTGCCTCAAGGCTTAATGGTACGTGGACTGCCATTTGGTCACCATCAAAGTCAGCATTAAAAGCTGAACAAACCAACGGGTGTAGCTGAATGGCTTTGCCTTCGATAAGTACTGGTTCAAAAGCCTGTATGCCCAGTCTGTGCAATGTTGGCGCCCTATTGAGCATAACAGGATGCTCTCTGATAACTTCATCTAGGATATCCCAAACTTCAGGCCTCTCTTTCTCGACTAACTTTTTAGCTTGCTTTACTGTGCTAGAAAGACCTTTTGCTTCAAGCCGAGAATAGATAAATGGCTTGAACAGCTCCAATGCCATCTTCTTAGGCAAGCCGCATTGATGTAGTTTCAATTCAGGACCAGTAACAATTACTGAACGTCCGGAAAAATCAACTCTTTTACCTAAAAGGTTCTGACGAAAACGCCCTTGTTTACCCTTTAGCATATCAGACAAAGACTTTAAGGGGCGCTTATTTGCTCCTGTGATAACGCGACCACGACGACCATTATCAAATAGTGCATCAACAGACTCCTGAAGCATTCTCTTTTCGTTTCGAACGATAATATCTGGTGCCCGCAATTCAATTAACCTTTTTAAGCGGTTATTACGGTTAATTACTCGTCGGTATAGATCATTCAGATCAGAAGTTGCAAACCGACCACCATCCAAAGGTACCAGAGGTCTAAGTTCAGGCGGTATTACGGGGACAACGGTCAAGATCATCCACTCGGGCCTGTTACCCGATTCAAGAAAACTCTCAACAACCTTAAGGCGTTTGATGATTTTCTTAGGTTTTAGCTCTCCCGTTGCTTCCTTTAAATCAGCTCTGAGTTGTTCAGCTTCTGCCTCAAGATCGATTGCAGCAAGCATTTCCCGAATAGCTTCTGCTCCAATGTTTGCAGTAAATGCATCCATTCCATAGGTATCTTGAGCATCCATAAACTCCTCTTCACTCATCATTTGACCGTATGTGAGGTCTGTCAAACCTGGCTCAATAACAACATAGTTTTCAAAGTAGAGAACTCTCTCCAAATCCCGAAGGGTCATATCAAGCATCAGGCCAATACGGGAGGGTAAAGATTTCAAAAACCATATATGCGCTACCGGTGAAGCCAGCTCAATATGCCCCATTCGCTCCCGTCTAACTTTCTGAAGGGTAACTTCAACACCACATTTTTCACATACGACGCCTCTATACTTCATTCTTTTATACTTACCGCACAAACATTCGTAATCTTTTGTTGGGCCAAAAATACGAGCGCAAAAAAGACCATCGCGTTCTGGTTTAAAGGTCCGATAATTAATTGTTTCAGGCTTTTTTATTTCACCATAAGACCAAGATAAAATCCGTTCTGGTGAGGCCAAAGATACTTTTATCTCATCAAAAACTTTTGGCGAAGTTAGCGGGTTAAATGGGTTGTTTGTAATTTCCTGGTTCATTTTAATTTCCTCAAATTTAGGGACAAAAGGGGGCGTGACTAAGCGTATCGTTTAATCACCATCCTCCGCGTCCAGGAGTTCCATGTTTAGGCCAAGGCCACGTACCTCTTTTACAAGAACATTAAAGCTCTCAGGTATTCCAGCTTCAAAATTATCTTCGCCTTTAACGATTGACTCATATACCTTTGTTCGACCAGCGACGTCGTCAGATTTTACCGTCAACATTTCCTGTAGAGTATAAGCAGCTCCATAAGCCTCCAATGCCCAAACTTCCATTTCACCAAATCGCTGACCACCAAACTGAGCTTTACCTCCAAGAGGTTGCTGAGTGACAAGCGAATAAGGCCCAGTTGATCGAGCATGAATTTTATCATCCACTAAGTGGTGAAGCTTCAGTAAATATTTCACTCCAACGGTTACAGGCCTGCTAAACTGCTCACCTGTTCGTCCATCAAATAATATTGATTGGCCAGATTTATCAAAACCCGCCCGTGAAAGAGCATCATCAACATCACTTTCTTTAGCACCGTCAAAAACCGGAGTTGCTATCGGCACACCTTCGGTCACGTTTCCTGCTGCTTCGACGAGAGCTTCTTCATCCATGTTCTTAATGCCTTCCTCAAAAACATCATCACCATAGACGATACGCATTGCTTCCTTAACTGGAGTAAGATCGCCGGTACGTCTGTAACCTTTAAGAGCCTCGTCGACCTGTAATCCCAAACCGCGAGCAGCCCATCCCATATGGGTTTCCAAGATTTGACCAACGTTCATTCGAGACGGCACACCAAGCGGATTGAGGCAAAAATCTACAGGTGTTCCATCTGCCAAAAATGGCATGTCTTCCATCGGGACAACTTTAGAAATAACACCTTTGTTCCCGTGACGACCGGCCATCTTATCTCCTGGCTGTAATTTACGCTTCACAGCTATAAAAACTTTGACCATTTTCATTACGCCTGGAGGCAAATCATCGCCTCGGCGAACTTTTTCTACCTTATCATCAAAGCGAGCATCCAAAGTTCTTTTCTGAGTTTCATACTGCTCATTCAAAGCCTCGACGACTTTCGCATCCGCTTCTTCCGCTAAAGCTAATTGCCACCATTGTCCCTTACTCAAACTATTTAAAAGATCATTTGTAATTTCAGAATTGGAGGATACACCCTTTGGACCTTTAACGGCGACTTTTCCAGAAATGATTGATCGAAGGCGAGCATAGATGTTTCTATCTAAAATAACTAATTCGTCATCGCGATCTCTCGCTAAACGCTCAACTTCTTCTCGCTCAATTTGTAGAGCTCGCTCATCTTTTTCAACACCGTGTCTATTGAAAACTCTAACTTCAACTACCGTTCCATAATCACCAGGTTTCACACGCAATGATGTATCTCTTACATCTGATGCTTTTTCACCAAAGATAGCACGAAGTAGTTTTTCTTCGGGGGTCATTGGACTTTCGCCTTTTGGCGTAATTTTACCAACTAAAATATCTCCCGGCTCTACGTCGGCACCAATATATACAATACCAGCCTCATCTAGATTGCGGAGAGCTTCTTCACCCACGTTTGGAATATCCCGTGTTATTTCTTCAGGACCCAGCTTCGTGTCACGAGCAGCAACTTCAAACTCTTCAATGTGAACAGATGTAAACACATCATCACGAGCCACTCTCTCAGATATTAAAATTGAATCCTCATAGTTGTATCCATTCCATGGCATGAACGCGACAACAACATTTTTGCCTAGTGCCAATTCTCCCATATCCGTCGAAGGACCGTCAGCAATGACCTCCCCTTTTGAAACCGTTTGTCCAACCACAACGAGCGGGGTTTGGTTGATACATGTGTTTTGATTTGAACGCTGAAACTTGCGCATCCTGTAGATATCAACACCTGCATCGCCTAACTCAAGATCATCAGTTGCTCTGATCACAATTCTTTGCGCGTCTATCTGATCAATGATACCAGCTCTCTTCGCCATAATCGATGCACCAGAATCCCTAGCAACGACCCCTTCAATTCCTGTCCCAACTAAGGGAGCTTCAGCACTCAAAAGAGGAACAGCCTGACGTTGCATATTTGATCCCATAAGAGCTCTGTTAGCATCATCATTTTCTAAAAATGGTATTAAAGATGCGGCCACGGAGACAAGTTGTTTTGGGCTCACATCAATAAAATCGACACTCTCATTTTGGGCAAGAGTGTAATCACCATTTTGACGCGTTGAAACAAGATCATTAACAAAGCGCCCTTTTTCGTCTAGTGATGCATTCGCCTGTGCCACCGTGTGTCGCATTTCTTCGGTCGCTGACATATATTGCACGTCGTCAGTTACCTGACCTTCAACTACCTTTCTGTAAGGTGTTTCGATAAACCCATATTTATTTACTCGAGCAAAAGTGGCTAATGAATTTATGAGACCGATGTTAGGTCCTTCCGGAGTTTCAATAGGGCACATTCTACCATAGTGAGTTGCGTGAACATCTCGCACTTCGAAACCTGCTCGCTCCCGGGTCAAACCGCCTGGGCCTAATGCCGACAAACGTCTTTTATGAGTAACTTCAGACAAAGGATTAGTTTGGTCCATAAACTGAGATAGTTGAGACGACCCAAAAAATTCGCGCACTGCTGCTGCTGCAGGCTTAGCGTTTATCAAATCTTGAGGCATTACCGTATCTATTTCGACCGAGGACATTCGCTCTTTTATTGCCCGCTCCATCCTTAGCAAACCAACACGATATTGATTTTCCATCAATTCACCTACGGAACGCACCCGCCTATTACCAAGATGGTCAATATCATCAACTTCACCTTTACCGTCTCTCAATTCTACTAATGCTCTGATGCACGAAACAATGTCCTCAGATCGCAAGGTACGCTGTGTATCTTCAGCATCCAGCGCTAAACGCATATTCATCTTTACACGACCGACTGCAGACAAATCATAACGTTCACTATCAAAGAATAGAGTGTCAAACAGTGCAGAGGCAGCCTCAACAGTCGGAGGTTCACCTGGTCTCATTACCCGATAAATATCCATAAGCGCCGTTTCACGATTCATATTTTTGTCTTGCGCCAATGTGTTGCGAATATATGGCCCGATATTCACATTATCGATATCTAACACTGGTATACTATTGAAACCAGCATCGATTAATTCTTTTACCGTTCCACCAGTAACTTCACCTTCTTTATCATATTCCAGGGTCAGCTCGTCACCAGCTTCGACATATATAGCACCGTTTTCCTCATTGATCATATCTCTTGAGACAAACTTCCCAACTATTGATTCGAAAGGCATTACTAATTCGGTTACCTTGCCATCATCTTTTAATTTTTTAACAGCACGTGGTGTTACTTTTTTCCCAGCTTCCGCCACAACTTCTCCAGTAGCAGCGTCAACCAGATCGAAAGTAGGACGAGTTCCTCTGACGCGATCAGGAAAAAACTTAGTTACCCAACCATTATCTTTCGATACCTTATAATCCACCGTATTGTAGTATGCATCCATAATGTCTTCTTGATCCATACCAAGTGAATAGAGCAGCGTGGTGACAGGTAATTTTCTTCTTCGATCAATTCGCGCGTAAACGATATCTTTCGCGTCGAACTCAACATCTAACCAAGAACCCCGATATGGGATAATTCTGCAGGCAAACAGAAGCTTACCGGAACTGTGAGTTTTACCTTTATCATGATCAAAAAATACGCCCGGAGACCTATGCATTTGGGAAACAATAACTCGCTCTGTTCCATTGACTACAAAAGTACCATTAGGTGTCATTAAAGGCATATCACCCATAAAAACATCCTGTTCTTTGATATCTTTAACCGATTTAGCTCCAGTGTCCTCGTCAATATCAAATACGATCAATCGAAGGGTCACTTTAAGCGGTGCTGAGTAAGTCATATCGCGCTGCTGGCACTCTTCAACATCATACTTTGGCTTCTCTAGCTCATATCCAACGAACTCCATAATCGAAGTTTCGTTAAAATCTTTTATTGGGAAGACGGATTGAAAAACTCCTTGAATTCCTTCGCCGTCTAGAGGTGAACCTTGATCTCCAGAATTTAGAAACAAATCGTATGAGGATTTTTGAACTTCTATCAAGTTCGGCATATCCAAAACTTCTCGAATTTTTCCGTAATATTTGCGAAGACGTTTTCGACCGATAAAAGATTGCGCCATGGTCAATATAACCTTTCTTTCTCATCATCCACACACGCTGTCGGGAACCCAGCGGCGGGGAAAGTTGAGACGATAAATACGGCCAATTCCTGACTTTCTTCCCAAGGAAAGTCTCCCGGCCGTCCAACTTATCTAAAGAAACGCCCCTTTGAAAAGGCCCTTATTAAGACAGTTGAAGCTGGGAACGAGTTTTCGCTCCCAGCCTTTAAGATAACCCGGAAATACCGGGTAAATTCATTTATGCTAGTTCTACTTCTGCTCCAGCAGCCTCTAACTTGCCTTTTATTTCTTCAGCTTCAGCTTTTTCGACGCCTTCTTTGATTTTACCACCAGCTTCAACAAGGTCTTTTGCTTCTTTTAAGCCTAGCCCTGTTATGCCACGTACCTCTTTAATGACGTTAATTTTTGACGCTCCAGCGTTTTTCAAAACAACATCAAATTCAGATTTTTCTTCAGCGGCGGCACCGCCAGCGTCTCCAGCTGGACCAGCCATCATTACTGCTCCACCTGCTGCTGGTTCAATGCCATATTCATCTTTAAGAATTGTCTTAAGTTCTTGTGCTTCAAGCAGTGTTAGACCAACGATCTCATCTGCTAGTTTTTTCAGATCAGCCATTTTAAGCTCTCCGTTCTAAGTTTCGTGTTCCAACGTATGAAATATTTCACACGCAGTTCTTCCAATTACCAATCACGCCGCGTTTGCCCGTTCTTCAACGGCAGACAAAATAC
Source organism: Paracoccaceae bacterium (assembly GCA_045564975.1). Classification (GTDB taxonomy): domain Bacteria; phylum Pseudomonadota; class Alphaproteobacteria; order Rhodobacterales; family Rhodobacteraceae; genus Salinivivens. Next base: position 18,758 of record JBJLGF010000024.1, on the reverse strand, counting down.
TAGCGATGTTGCTAGCAGGTGCGCCAATCGCACCAGCGACATTTGCTGCAGGCGCTCCGAGACAGCCAACAATTGAAGAAATTAACTCTTCACGAGATGGCATTTTCGAAACGGCCGTGACACCGGCTCTGTCTAGTGACATTTCACCCATTGCACCGCCGAGAATTTCAAAACTCTCGTACTCCTTTGCAAACTCTTCAGAAACTTTAGCTGCTGCTACAGGGTCTTCAGAGTATGTCAAAACAGTCATACCCGATAACAGGTCCATCATACTTTCGCACGGCTTTCCTTCGAGTGCAATTTTGGCGAGCCTATTCTTTGCAACACGCACGGATGCATTGGCCGCTCTGGCTCTTGCCCGTAAGTCTTGCATATCAGCAACTGTGAGACCTGCATAATGAGATACAACCACTACGCCAGAGCCTTCAAAGATTTGGCCAAGTTCTTCGACCACTTTCTCTTTCTTTGCTCTATCCACAATTTTACTCCAATTATGGGGATAAATCCCCGGCTCATGTTTGTCAGCTATCGCTGACCATTAGGGTCCAATCTTTACGATGACCCGAGGGCAAAATGTCCAAGGCTAAATCATTACCTTTGGCATATCTACTCGGTTTTCATCTCAGGAAGGAATTATAGGTCGTACCAACCCTCCATCTCGGACATTAACCTTTAGCGTAAAACCAAAGATTCACGCGCGTATACGGTACTTTTTTTTATTTGCCAATAGCAAAACAGTATTTATCCGAATTAATTAACAATTAACCAGCTAGCAAAAGGCGCCAATGAAGGCCCCTTTTATTGCGCTATTGAGCGTTTGCCTTTTCTATGGATATTGTAACCCCCGGTCCCATGGTAGAGCTTAAAGTTATACCCTTCATGTAAGAACCTTTTGAACCAGAAGGTTTAGCCTTCGCCACTGCGTCTACAAAAGCCTTTACGTTTTCTACCAGCTGATCTTCCTTAAAAGACGCCTTGCCAACCCCAGCGTGAACAACACCACCTTTTTCAGCTTTGAATTGAACTTCTCCGCCTTTTGCTGCCTGAACTGCTGCCTTAACATCAACGGTAACCGTGCCAACTTTTGGGTTTGGCATGAGATTTCTAGGCCCCAAAACTTTACCTAAGCGCCCCACAACTGGCATCATATCTGGTGTTGCAATGCAGCGATCAAACTCAATCGTTCCAGACTGCACAGTTTGCATCAAATCTTCTGCACCAACAATATCAGCACCCGCAGCTTTGGCCTCATCAGCCTTGGCATCTCTAGCAAAGACTGCAACGCGGACGGATTTACCAGTTCCGTTAGGTAATCCAACAACACCCCGAACCATTTGATCTGCGTGCCTTGTATCTACACTTAAGTTCATGGCAATCTCGATTGTTTCGTCAAATTTTGCCTTCGCATTACCTTTGACTAATGCAACAGCTTCTTCGATCGATAAATTTTCTTTACCATCCACTGAAGTAAGAGCTTCAGTCATTCTTTTACCAAGATTTCCCATTACTTCACCTCAATACCCATCGATCTAGCAGATCCAAGAACAATCTGCATAGCTGCTTCAACATCATTTGCACTCAAGTCTTTCATTTTAGCTTCAGCAATTTCTCGAACCTGGGCTGCTGTCACATAGCCAGCCACCTCCCGTCCTGGCGCTTCAGCACCTCTAGGACGGTTCCGTTTGCCCTCTGGCTTCAAACCCGCTGCTTTTTTGAGGTAATATGAGGCAGGAGGTGTTTTTATCTCCATCGAGAAAGATTTGTCCTGAAAATATTCAATTATAGTTGGACAAGGAGCGCCCTGCTCCATATCCGCCGTTCTTGCATTAAAAGCTTTACAAAACTCCATAATATTGATGCCCCGCTGCCCTAATGCAGGCCCGACTGGCGGTGAAGGGTTAGCTCCTCCCGCGGGTATCTGTAATTTTAGAGTTCCCACTAATTTTTTGGCCATTTGACCACTTCCTTTTTTCAACACCCGATAAACGCGGTCACCGAGTTAGTTATGTTGTGTGGTACGGATCAGACTCGCGCAGTCCTAACCTCCCACGGCTCTGACGCTAGGTTTGTTTTGTGACCTGCGTGAATTCTAGTTCGACTGGTGTTTCACGACCAAATATAGAAACAGTAACTTTCAATCGTTGGTTATCCTCGTCTACAAGTTCTACCAGTCCGTCAAAATCTTCAAATGGCCCATCATTTACTTTGACTTTTTCGCCAACCTCAAAATTAATCAATGTACGAGGAGCGTCCTCACCCTCTTGGACCCGGTTCAATATAGCATTTACTTCAGCATCCCTCATCGGCATGGGTCTTCCCTGTGGACCCAAAAACCCCGTAACTCTATTAATCGAATTAATGAGATGATAACCTTGATCAGACATTTCCATCCGCACAAGAACGTAGCCAGGCATAAACCTTCGCTCAGTCGTCACTTTTTTTCCACGTCTTACTTCGATTACTTCCTCGGTTGGAACTAACACTTCTTCAATCTCTGCTTCCAAACTAGCTTCGGAGACGGCGGTTTTTATTTGTTCAGCTATTTTCTTTTCAAAATTAGAAAGAACACTGACTGAATACCAACGTTTTGCCATAAAGTGGGTTCCTTTAATTGAGGTTCATTCCCGAGACCAATAAACAAATTTACCATACGATCCGAATCAAGAGAAACGGAACCATAGTTTGACGGGTTGGGTATTCTACTCGCAAAGAGATTTCAAGCGTGATGTATAATTAATATAGCAATTCTTTAACGTTTGTTTCTATCTAAATAATTTTATACGCGACAATTAGCCAAAAATATTTAGAACGGACTGAATTCCTGAACGGATTAAAAGATCAACTAGGGCGAATATTAAAGCGGCAATAGCTGACATTACGAATACCATTATGGTGGTGAGAAGAACTTCTCTTCGGGTCGGCCAAGTTATCTTTGATACTTCAGATCTAACTTGCTGAATAAATTGAAAAGGGTTTGTTGTCGCCATATTGATCTCTTTATCTACTCCGAACGACATAAGATTATTATTTAAAAATTACAAGTATGGAGATTAATTACCTTTAGCAAAAAATAAAAAGCCAAGATAACAACCTAATTTAATGATCACTGTGTGATTTACTTGAACCGAAAATTTTTAAGCTAATAGCTAAGCATGGCCCTATCCCTAATGCAAAAATAATGGTTCCTAAGCCAATAACTCCTCCTAACCACCAGCCTATTGTAAGCACTGTAAGTTCTATACTACTGCGCACCCATGCAATCGGAAACTTTGTAACCCTTTGCAGCCCAGTCATTAAACCGTCACGCGCACCAGGACCCAAATTTGCGATGAGATAGATCCCACCGCCAATCCCAGTAATAAAAACTCCCAATATAGCTTGGATTAATCTTAGAAAATTTTCCTCGAAAATAGGCAAAAAAGGAATGGCAAAATGTAAAACTAAGGAAATAATGATTGCATTGAGAACCGTGCCTATGCCTGGCTTTTGTTTTAATGGTATCCATAAAAAAAGCACGAATACACTTATTAGAAATGTTGTTAAACCAAGGCTCAGTTCAGAGACATTAGCGAGGCCCTGACCAAGAGCTGTCCATGGGCTCACTCCTATTTGAGAAGTTACTAAAAGAGCTTCTCCTAAGCCAAAAAGTATTAGACCCACCACTAAAGCCATAAGAGTTTTCCGCCTTGGTTTTAAATTATAGGTTTCTTCAGAGCTCCAACTGGTCTTGGGCACCTCTCTAATCTTAATAAAATCAAACATTAAAAATTATTTGAGATACGATATGATAAAAAATGCAGACACCGCTTAGAGATACATAAAAATGAAATCAGACTTGTAATTTTTCAAATCGCTGATCACATCGAGCGGCAAGTATCAAATCATTTAAATGAATATTTCCAATTTTATGGCTCCACCATCTAACTAAAACACTGCCCCACTCTGTTGTGATCTGAGGATGATGCCCCTCAATCTCTGCCACCTCACCAACAAGATTAGTGAATTCAAGGGCATCTTTAAAATTTTTGAATTTGTAAACTCTTTCTATTTTTTTAGCACCATCACTCTGGATGAGGGACCAATCAGAGTTATTCGATAGAAATTCAGTTATTTCTTCTTTCGTGGCGGGATCAGCATCTGGCTGACATGCCTTACATATTTTTTCAGAATAATTTTTCATTCACTTTTCCACTTTATTGAACACCCGATCGATGGAGATTGCTCTCGAGGACCTTCACCAGTTTCAGCAATCATATTCATAGCCTCAAACAAGTCCCGCTTTACAATCTCTGGATTTTCTCTCTTGTTGTTAAGTCTACCCCTATACTGCAGTTCTAAGTTACTATTGAAACCGAAAAAATCAGGCGTGCACTCTGCTTTAAATAGTTTAGCTATAGCTTGATCTGCGTCATGTAAATATGGAAAGGTAAATGAATAATCCAAGTCAAATTTCTTCATATTTTCAAAATTATCTTGTGGATATTCTTCAGCATCATTTGAGCATATCGCTAAAACATTTACTCCTATTTTTTGTAAAGCAGAAGCTTCCTGGACCATATCTTCCAGTGCGCCCACAACATAAGGGCAATGATTGCAAATAAACATTATTAATGTTCCGTTGTTACCTGAAGCGCTCTTTAAACTAACATCAACATCTTTAGTTGATGGCAGGCTGAATTGTGGGGCTTTCCAGCCAAAATTGCATACAGCAGAAGATTGAGCCATTGTCTTTACCTAATATTAAAATTTCACTCTTTATAACTCTACACTCCTCCAAAAAAATATTTATGAAGTGCATCGCCTTTGTTGATCAATTTAATGGCTAGCAAAGAAATTGCCAGCTTTATCGGAATATGTTCATATTGAGACGAAAATATAATTTTGGAGGCTTTAAATGAATCGTTCGGCTTTAATCGTTGGCGCTGGCGCTGGTTTAAGTTCATCACTTGCTTTACAATGTGCAAATTTGGGAATGGATGTAGCTCTAGCAGCACGAAATATTGATAAATTAGAAGATTTAGGAATTCAAACTGGGGCCAGCCTTCACAAGTGCGATGCGTCTAAAATTGGGGATGTACATCATCTATTCCAAGATCTTGATGAAAAACTGGGAATTCCAGAGCTAGTCGTCTACAATCCTTCTTCAAGGTTAAGAGGTGGTATTGAGACTCTTGATCCAGAAAAAACAAAGGAGGCTTTGGACGTTACCTGTTTTGGGGCATTTTTAGTTGCACAACAAGCGGCCAAGAGAATGTTAAAGCGAGGTAGCGGCAGTATTTTTTTTACGGGCGCTTCAGCAGGAGTCAAAGGTTTTGCGAACTCTTCAGTTTTTGCCATGGGAAAATTTGGATTACGTGGATTAGCCCAAGCCCTAGCTCGTGAGTTACACCCTAAAAATATCCATATTGGCCATTTTGTTATTGATGGCGGAATACAATCAAATGCGCGATTAGACAGAAAAGGCAAAGGAGATTATGACATGCTTGACCCGGATGAAATTGCAAAAACTTATCTTCAATTTCACGACCAGAGTAAAAGTGCATGGGCTTGGGAGGTAGAGTTACGTCCCTGGGTAGAGACTTTTTAGAAAATTAAAATTTACAAACGCTTCTCAAACATAATTGTAACCTCCCCAAGTGGAATACCCCACTTCGACATGTATGCCTTATTTAAAACTCTATCGTCAGACAGCATCCACATATAATCTTTAAATGACACTCTTCTGTCTCCGCTGGGAGTAGGCAAGTCTATTGTATACGCCCAATAAAACATATCGCCTGCCGTCTTACCTTCCGCAATCCCAACGACACCATCAGCGGAACCCAACCAGCGATTTTCACCAGCTTTTGTCAAGGTCCAAACTCTTTGTTCTTCTGAACCGTCTTCATATGTGAAGTCCTCAATTAAAACTAGATTTGATCCGTCCCATGACCCTTTTATATCCACTAAAAAGCGCCTAGATACGTTTCCTAAAACATCCTGGAATTGGCCATATGCTCTTGTGTCACCTTCAAAGAACTCTTCTAAAGAAAAAGTCTTATCAGAAAGTTTTGCATCTTCAATCGAGGGCTTAATGCCGCAACCTATGACAAATAACATAGGCACAATTATTTTCATTAATCTAAACATAAAACTTCCCACTTTTAAACGAAATCACAGCCAGAGAAAATTACTCTTAAAAACTAGCATTCCGACCCTGATCCTAACTATTTTTTGCAACCTTTGCACATTTCTTTAGCATAATTATTTAATCGATTTAACCGCCCCGGATCAGAGAGTGTATATACAGCTATTGCTCCACATAGTGCCCCAGCAGTCATTCCGGAAATAAAAATGTTGGCCGCAATAAATTTTATTGGTAGTAGCATTTTTCACTCCTATTAACCATGAACCTAAAGCTAGTTGACTATTTATCAGATGCGATAAACAAATTGTCGCGGCGTAAATAAAACGTCAGAGGTAATCATCACAATTAACTACTGGACCTGAAAAAGAATGAAAACTCTCTCCGTCTTCATAAGGTTCAACGTATTCCCGCAACGTTTGGCTCACACGATTATCTCTGTTCATAATATCAATAAAGCTATCAACACTATGATGAACACCTATTAGGGCGAATTCTCCGTCACCTAGATCGATAATTTTGTGCAATATATCGTCAAAAGGGTAATCTCTGACATATTAAGCATACGCTTTAAATAAAATTTCTGCTTGTCCTGCTTTGGGTCTAAATCTCATACAATTAATCATACCCGCCATATTAACTTCCCTTCATTTTAATACCTGTTCCAAACATCATACTTAGGCCAAAATTTACAAAACTTATTATCTACCATTATTTGGGCAAAGTCTTTGCCCTCAATTGAGCAATAACCAACAACTCTATCATAGGTTTTTGCGCCAGTTAGCTCGCAAACAGCCTGCTTACCTGTAAATTGCTGAGTAAATCGAGTAGCTTTTTGTCCCGAGCTTGTGCTGTTTTCAGGGCAATCTAAGGCTGAGATGCGAACAGGTGTTCCTTGAACTTCAAAAGTATCACCATCTCGAATATGAGTTATAGGGCCCCGTAAAATAGAAACAGCAGGACTAACAATGGTCGTTTCTGAAGCTTTGGCATTCCTCTTCCAAAATTCATCAATAAAAAAAGAAAAAAAACTCCCAATTGCAATTAAAACAAAAATGTATCGCATGATTAAAATATATCTAATCTGATAATTTTCTCATATGATCGTAGCGATAAATTTTACCATCCCTTAGTCTTGCAACCCCCATAACCAAATTTTGTTTACCTTGATCATCTAAAACTGGATGGGTGCCCGAAATGACTTCCATATTCTCGTAGAATGTCTCTGGCTCACCATTTATTCTGAAAGATGTTGTTGACGTCCATGATAACGTGGCCGCTCGGTTCATACTAGAAGTCACCCATTCGAAATCCTCTGCAATCATGTTATCTAAATTTTCGATGTTGCCGGTTTCTGAACCAATACGGAATGCCTCAACAAAATCTTTCCACAATACAGTCATGGATTTAATTCTCCCTAGTTTGTCTTTTCTGCTATAATTTCATAACCATACAAATCAAAATAACACAGTCAATTTTCAAAGAAATTTGCTTTATAGCCCAGAAAAGAAAAAAGCTCCGCGTTGGAGCTCCTATAAAACACTCATCTTATTGAGCTATTTTGGCAGGGGCACAGGGACTCGAACCCGGGACCTACGGTTTTGGAGACCGTCGCTCTACCAACTGAGCTATACCCCTATTAGAAGGAATGGGTATGCTTTTTTGATGTTTTGATCAAGTACTTACAAAAATAATTTTGTAACTAAGAGATGCCTTGTAACAAGTAGCAACTATATAATACCATCCTCACAATTAAGTACGAGGCATATATGCAGATTAAAAAAATTGGCGTCATTGGCGCAGGGCAAATGGGAAATGGTATAGCGCACGTGCTGTCTCTCGGCGGGTACCAAGTCATTCTTAACGATATTGACAAGAATACCCTCGAAAAAGCTTCACATAATATAAAAAATAATTTGGAAAGGCAGGTAAATAGTAAGAAAATCTCCACCAAAGAAAGCATCACTGCTTTAAAAGCGATCAGCTATACGTTGTCATTTGAGGAATTCAATGATGTCGACTTAGTTATTGAAGCAGCTACCGAGAATGAACCGATAAAACAGAAAATTTTGACTTCACTATTACCGCATATTCAACCACACACGATATTAACGAGTAATACCTCTTCCATTTCGATCACACGTTTAGCAAGCTGTACTGATCGACCAGAAAAGTTCATGGGCTTTCATTTTATGAACCCCGTTCCCGTAATGCAATTAGTTGAACTAATTAAAGGTATAGCTACCGACCAAGAAACCTATGACAGTTGTCTGCAGGTTGTTGAGAAGTTAGGAAAAACAGCTGCTAGCGCTGAAGACTTCCCAGCGTTCATCGTAAATAGAGTTCTTATGCCGATGATTAACGAAGCCGTTTATGCACTATACGAAGGAGTGGGTTCCGTAGAGGCAATTGATACATCTATGAAACTTGGAGCAAATCACCCTATGGGCCCCTTGGAGCTCGCCGACTTCATTGGATTAGATACATGTCTAGCAATAATGAATGTTTTGCATGATGGGCTCGCAGACACAAAATATCGACCCTGCCCACTCATGACTAAATATGTCGAAGCTGGATGGCTTGGAAGAAAAACTAAGCGGGGATTTTATGATTATACAGGCAAACAACCGATACCATCTAGATAGATTTAGGTTTTATAACCCATCGCCAAAGTTTGTTCTCGTAACCAGCGCATAAAACCACGAGGGTCACTTTGCCAGGGTTCGATTTCGTTTTGCTTAATTAAATTTCCTACGAGTGGACTTTGGGGTTTATTCATTGCATGGACAACTTCATAGATTAGTAGGCCTTGCCTTAACGTCGCTGATATTTGGTTTGCGATTTGGTATAGCCGCGAGTTGGATCCTGGAAAAAATATTGGCAAAACATTCGCACCAGATTTTTGGATCAACTTAGCAGTAAACGGGTTCCAGTCGCCTTCCACAACATTACCAAACATTGTTTCTGATGATGCAACTTTTCCCGAAGGAAAAATTATAATTACCCCACCTTTTTCCAAATGCTCCATCGCGCTTTTCCGCATCTCTAAACTTTTTTTTAGAGAATTTTCTTCATGGTCGAATGGAACAGGGATCATAAATTGATCAATTTGCTTAACGCCTGTTAAAAGTGACCTTGTGAGTATTTTATAATCCATTCGTACTCTTCCAATTAATTCGGCCAGCACCATTCCATCAACCAAACCGTGCGGATGGTTGGCTGTAATCACCAGAGAGCCTTTTTTAGGAATTTTTGCAATTTCGCTTTGTTTAGTAAGTAAATTAATGCCAAGCAGGTCCAAAGCTTGCTTCCAAAAAGGCTGACCAACTGGAATACCCATTTTTTCGAACTGCCGTACTTTTCTAAGAAGGCGTAATTTTCCAGTCAATAACTCTAGAATTTTAATTGTATTTCGTTGCACTGGATTTGTGAAAGTGTTTGCATAAGAAAGTTTTCTTCGATCATAAGGCGTATCAGGCTCTTGATTATTTTCGAAAGACTGCTTCAATTTTTGGTCTATATTCTTCAACCTTATTTTCCGCTTAGTTATCTTCACCAAATTTGGACTTTATCAGACTATCTAGTGCCGAAATCATTTCTTCCGAATCTTTTCCGTGCGACGTGACTTTTATTGTAGTACCCTTTGATGCAGCTAACATGAGAAGCCCCATAATACTACTACCAGATGCTTCCAAACCATCTTTTGCCACTGTAGCTTCTGATTCAAATTTTTCCACAACTTCAACAAATCTAGCAGAAGCACGAGCATGAAGACCCTTTTCATTTATTATCGTAAATACATGAGAAGAAATTGACATTAATTAACCGCTGTTTGGAATATTTTTAGCATCTAGATATTGGCGACCAGAGCAAAGCGCTGCATTCACTGCCTCATCTATGACCAGATTTCTGGATTTAGCCAATTTTAGCAGCATAGGCAGGTTTGCTCCATAAACTATGCGCCGGTCATCAGGACGGCAGGCCAGCATAGCTAAGTTAGATGGGCTGCCACCAAATATATCAGTCACTACGACGACACCAAATCCTCGATCTACCCTATCCGCTGCCTGACAAATTTCATCCTGTTTAGATTGTCTGTCATCTTCATTTTTTATTGATACTGCTGTTATACCTACCTGCTTACCAACAACGTGCTCAAGCGCTGCAAGATATTCTTGCGCTAAGCCACCGTGAGCTACAATTACAATACCAATCAAAAGTTCTTCCCCAGTCAAACGGTAATTAAAGGTATAGCCGTTCAATTTCTCTATGTTTTATTGACACATTCCAACCTGAATCTGCAAGCTTTTTTGCGACTGTTTCCGTAACAGCAACGGATCGATGGATCCCACCAGTACAACCAAACCCAATCTCAACCGAACTTTTACCTTCTTCGTTAAATGAAGGTAACAGAAATAAAAGCAATTTCGTGACCTGTTCAATAAATTCTGAGAATTTTGGATCACTTGCCACAAATTCACTCACAGAAGGATCTAAGCCAGTTTTATCTCTTAATTCATCTTGCCAATGAGGGTTTTTTAAAAATCTACAATCTAAAGTCATATCAGTACCTCGTGGTAGACCTCTTTTATATGAAAAGGACTTCAATGATATTGAAAGTAAATTTACTCCTTTATTTAAAAAGAGTTTTTTAATACTGGCTTTTAAATCGTGTGGCGTAAGCTCGGAAGTCTCAATTAAAATGTCTGCTTTGTGACGAATAGGCTCCAACAAAATTAATTCTTGTTCAATTCCCTCATGAGGAGATTTTCCATCAGCGAGTGGATGCCGACGACGAGTTTCAGAATACCGTCGCAATAAAACTTCCATTGTACACGACAGATACAATAGCTCAAAATTAACGTGCTCTAGGCATGAAAGAGACTTCAACAAACCCAACAATCCTTGTACTGAAAAATCACGGCCTCTTGTATCGAGCCCTATTGCAATTTTCTCACTCGCTTTTTTGGGCTTCAGTACGGATTTAACTAAATCAAGCGGGAGGTTATCAATAGCCTCAAACCCTAAGTCTTCTAATGATCGAATAGCAGTCGTTCTACCAGCTCCAGCTGGACCTGAAACCAGTATTAATCGTATTTTCTTCTTTTCTTTAAATAGTGCCAATTTAACCACATATTTAATTCAAGATAATGTGTTACTCACTAAAACATATATTCGCGAAGCTAGATCGTCCATGTTCTTACCAAAAATTGTCGGAATTTTGTACCCATCAATTTCGGTGAATCGCAAATCTGGCATACGCTCCTTTTCAGCTTCGTCCATATTGACGACCCAATCAAGACTTGTTTCAACAACCATAGGAACAGACACTAATCCAACGCCTCTTATTTCAATACTGTTTGGTAAAGAAGCTGGTTTAAAGACACGAAATTTCTTATTTTTTTTTACTAATACACACTGGTCATCAGCAACCAATTTTGATCCCAAAGCCAGCAAATTAATAGCTAAACTCGACTTTCCTGACCCTGAATGTCCAACTATTAAAACCCCAGAACCATTAACATCCACGCAGGTGGCGTGCATTATCAGTGGACCATTAAGTGGAATTTTTATTTCCAATTTTTATACCAGTCAAAGGTAAAACTATTTTTTTACTTTAGAGAGCAACTCGTTGTTCTAATCTGATAATTTCTCCGTAAGTTCTGGAACAGCCTCAAATAAATCAGCTACTAATCCGAAATCAGCAACTTGAAAAATTGGGGCCTCTTCGTCTTTGTTGATTGCAACAATTATTTTAGAATCTTTCATCCCTGCCAAATGTTGAATTGCACCAGATATACCAACAGCCAAATAGAGGTCTGGGGCAACAACTTTTCCAGTTTGTCCGACCTGCCAATCATTTGGAGCATATCCGCTATCAACAGCTGCACGAGAAGCGCCAACAGCTGCTCCAAGTTTGTCAGCTAATTTTTCAATCATAGCAAAATCATCTTCAGAGCCTACACCACGTCCTCCTGAAACAACAATACCAGCAGATGTTAGTTCAGGACGATCAGAGGCCTGGACTTTATCTTCTATCCAAGTAGATAGCCCAGGGTTCGCAACAGAGGAGACCTTTTCAACTGGAGCAGACCCTCCAGTCCCAGCAGCTTCAAAATTTGCAGTCCGGAAAGAAACAACTTTTATGCTATCTGAAGATGCTACTGTCTGAATAGCATTACCTGCATAAATTGGTCGCTCGAATGTACTACCATCAACAACATTTGTTGAGTCCGTGATAACCATAACATCTAGAAGTGCAGCAACACGCGGAAGTATATTTTTCGCGGAATTAGTCGCGGCTGCCACTATATGATGATAATCTGCTGATAGAGCGATGATAAGATCTGCTATGGGCTCGGCCAAACCATTGCCATAGGCATCATCATCTGCACAAAGAACCTTCGAAACACCCTCAATTTTTGAAGCTGCAGATGCGGCTCCATCGCAGCCAAACGACGCACACAATACTGTAACGTCTCCTAATGATTTAGCCGCAGTGACAGCTTTTGCGGTAGCATCCAAAGATAACTCAGTTCCATTCATTTCTGCTAATAATAAAACAGCCATTACACCGCCCCTACTTCTTTTAATTTACCAACTAATTCATCAATTGACCCAACCTTAATTCCTGCAGCTCTAGCCTCAGGTTCACCTGTCTTTACGACGGATAGACGCGGGCTCGTGTCAATACCAAAATCCTCAGCCGACTTAATTTCTAAAGGTTTCTTTTTTGCTTTCATTATGTTTGGCAGGGAGGCATACCTTGGCTCGTTTAAACGTAGATCAACGGTTACCACTGCAGGCATTTGTACTTTTACTGTTTGCAAGCCGCCATCTACTTCTCGAGTAACAATTGCTGAGTCGCCTTCAACAGTTAACTCAGATGCGAAAGTAGCCTGAGACCAACCCATCAATGCAGACAGCATTTGACCAGTAGCATTTGAGTCATTATCTATCGCTTGTTTGCCACATATAACTAATCCCGGGTTTTCTTGCTCAACAACTGCTTGAAGTATTTTAGCCACAGCAAGAGGTTCTACGTCGTTGTGTACGTCGTCCGCAGCTTTGACTAAAATAGCCCTATCTGCACCCATAGCTAAGCCTGTCCGAAGCGTTTCCTGACACTTTTCGATCCCAATTGATACGACAATTACTTCTTCAACTTTACCAGCTTCTTTAAGTCTGATTGCTTCCTCAACTGCAATCTCATCAAATGGGTTCATAGACATTTTTACATTTGCGAGATCAACGCCGCTTCCATCAGCTTTGACGCGAACTTTTACATTATAGTCAATGACACGTTTAATGGGTACCAAGACTTTCATATTCGGTTACTCCTGTGTTTCTAGCCGCTTCGGCGACTCGTACTCTAAAGTTTAATAAAAGTTATAATTTTGTAATAGTATTAAACAGGTCAAAATCGTCACACCAAGATAATTCAACGCCGCGGAGTTTATTTTAATTCAAAAAATAATTACCTATTCGCGCCAGGAACCCAAAGAACATCATCTAGTCCATTGTTGTTTGCCAGACGTGCTGCAACAAAAAACCAATCAGAAAGTCGATTCAAAAATTTTATCGAGCTGGGATTTATTTCTTCCATAGTCGCAAGTTCAAAACTTAATCTCTCTGCACGCCTCGCTACAGTTCTGCAAACGTGAAGATGAGCTGCCAATGTTGATCCGCCAGGTAGTATAAAACTTTTGAGTGGTTCCAATTTCTCATTCATTTGGTCAATTTCATTTTCTAATCTGCTTACTTGGCCAGGAATAATTCGCAATGGTGGATATTCTTCATCCTTATCTTTTTCAAAGTTTGGCCGACACAAATCTGCTCCTAGATCAAAAAGATCATTTTGAATACTCATAAGGCCTTCGTCCATTTCTCCATCAGAATAAAGACGCGAAACTCCAACCTGGGAATTAAGTTCGTCTACTGTCCCGTAAGCTTCAACTCGCAGAGAAAACTTAGCCACTCGGGCTCCGTTTCCAAGCGCAGTCTCACCACTATCTCCAGTTTTTGTGTAAATCTTATTCAAAATTACCATATCAATTTCCAGCTCCGCTAAAATAAACAAAGGCCAATATCAATACAACTGCAATAAATTGTGCGACTATCCTTAATCGCATTATCTTATTTGCATATTTTTTATTGAATTCCCCGCCTCGTCCAAAACCACCTATCCCTGTTAAAAGGACAATTGCTACGACAGCCATAGAAAGGATTACCAGCACAAATAAAGGATCAGACGCCATTTTTATTCCTAATATAATCACACCAAAAATATTGGTGTTTGTTTCTAAATCATATTAATTTATTAAAGTTAATCTAAATTACACTTTTGCAAGTATCCTATCCATAAATTCTATTGGTAGGACTACTTTCAAAAACGCAGCCAAATAAGTGGAGGTAGTTACGTAGTAAGAGGCCTTAGGATTTTTAGCTTCCAATGCATGCATAAGCTTTTTTGTGACCGCGCTGGCAGGCAATTCAAACCTGTCTTTTTTACCATCTTTATACAACCTAGGTATGAATATTTTTCTGTATTTTTCAGAAAGAGGTGAACTTTTCCAATCAATCCACTTTTCAAAGTGCGGTATTGCGTTTTTACGAATATCCGAGGTAATTGGCCCTGGCTCTATCAGAATTATTTTGATTGGTGTATCGCGCATTTCTATCCTAAGAGTGTGCGTTAATCCTTCCAAGGCAAATTTCGAGGCATTGTAAGCACCCCGCCAAGGCAAAGTAACAAAGCCCAGAACTGAAGAACAATTTACAATGCGTCCATGACCTTGTCGCCTCATTACAGGAATAACTTTTCTGGTTAATTCGTGATATCCAAAAAAATTTGTTTCAAAAATCTTTTTCAAGGCTTCAGTCGGAAGATCTTCAACTGCTCCAGGAGAGGCAAATGCTCCATTATTAAAAAGCGCATCTAGTGTTCCGTCAGTCTTTTCCAAAACTTCTTGAAGCGCCGCACTGATTGAACCCTCATTTGCATAATCTAGCTGAACTGTCTCAAGGCCCATTTTTGAAAGACGATTACAATCTTTTTCAGATCGACAACTAGCAAATACCCTCCACCCAGCTTCCTTTAATCCAAAGGCTGCATCATAGCCAATTCCAGAAGAACAACCCGTTATTAAAATACTTTTCAAATTATTATTCTCCCCAATTGACCAAATTCATTACATTAAAAAATAAATTTTAATTCAAAACTTACACGTTCATCTAAGTAGTGTTCGAAGACCAAAAATATAACCAGTAAAAATCAAATTTTTAAATAGTATCCTTTACCTCACCAACTTCACAATATATCACAACATCTATGAGTGAAATAGATAACGACTACAAGATAGGCCAAATTCTGACCGAACCCTTGAGGCGGGCGATTGGGGATCGCTATTTAACCTACGCTCTATCAACAATCATGCATCGAGCGCTGCCTGATGCTCGCGATGGACTTAAACCTGTTCATCGAAGAATTCTCTATGCGATGCGTGAACTGAAACTAGCCTCAAATGGTGGATTTCGTAAATCTGCAAAGATTTCAGGCGATGTTATGGGAAATTATCACCCACATGGTGATGCTGCGATCTATGATGCCATGGCTAGGTTAGCACAAGACTTCAATGTCAGATACCCACTAGTCGATGGCCAAGGTAACTTTGGAAATATAGATGGGGATAATCCCGCAGCTAGCCGATATACTGAGGCGCGTATGACAGTTATAGCTGAGGCACTGTTAGAGGGTTTAGACGAAAATGCTGTTGATTTTAGAGAAAATTACGACGGGACGTTAAGTGAACCAATAGTGCTTCCGGCATCCTTTCCAAACCTGCTTGCCAATGGGGCGAGTGGGATAGCTGTTGGAATGGCAACCAATATACCACCTCACAATATAGCAGAACTATGCGACGCTTGTTTGCACCTGATTAAAAAACCAGATGCACGTAACGAAACTTTACTCAACTTTGTCCCTGGACCCGATTTTCCAACAGGCGGCGTTATTGTTGAAAACGTGGAGGCAATAGCAGAAACTTATAAAACGGGCCGAGGTTCTTTTAGATTGAGAGCAAATTGGGAGGTTGAATATCTCGATAGAAGACAATGGCAAATCATCGTGAAAGAGATTCCATATCAAGTTCAAAAGTCCAAACTAATCGAAAAGTTGGCAGAATTGATACAAACTAAAAAGGTCCCTCTTTTGTCAGATGTAAGGGACGAAAGCGCTGACGATATAAGATTAGTCTTAGAGCCAAAATCAAAAAATATAGATCCTGAAATTTTGATGGGTCTATTATTTAAAAATTCAGACTTGGAGATACGTTTTTCTCTAAATATGAATGTTTTGATTGACGGGGTTACCCCTAAAGTTTGCAGTTTAAAAGAGGTTCTCAAAGCGTTTTTAGATCATCGTCGTGAAGTCTTGATCAGACGAGCCAAGCATAGACTTGAAAAAATTGACAACCGCTTAGAGGTCCTTGAAGGTTTAATAATCGCATTTCTTAACCTGGATAGGGTGATAGATATTATACGATACGACGAGGACCCCAAAAAAGCTCTTATGTCTGAAAACTGGAGCATAGAGCATCATCGTGCAACCAATGAGAATGACTATATTCCACCCACAAATATGGAGGGGGAACTGACTGAGGTCCAAGTTGAAGCGATCTTAAATATGCGCCTCCGTTCATTACGACGACTTGAGGAAATGGTGCTTAGGCGAGAACGGGATGATCTTATGCAAGAAAGGGTTGAGCTAGAAGACCTCTTAGCCGATCAGGATCAACAGTGGAGCCGCGTGGCTGAACAAATTAAAGAAACGAAAAAAAAGTTTGGGAAAGAGTATTCAGGTGGCAGACGAAAGTCGAAAATTGATGAATACATTGAAATAGAAGACGTTCCGATTGAAGCTCTAATTGAAAAGGAACCTATTACTGTGGTGTGCAGTAAAATGGGCTGGGTCAGAGCTATGACCGGGCATATCGATCTAGAAAAAGAACTGAAATTTAAAGACGGTGACGGACCAAATATAATTTTCCACGCAGAAACAACAGATCGCTTACTTGTATTTGGTGGCAACGGCCGTTTTTATACTATTTCGGCATCGAATTTGCCTGGTGGTCGAGGAACAGGAGAGCCATTACGGCTAATGGTCGACCTTCCAAATGATAGTTCAATAATAAACATTCACAGATTCAATCAAGAAAGCAAATTAATTGTCGCATCAACTGCTGGCGATGGATTTGTGGTGCCTATGGATGAAGTACTGGCACAAACTAGAAATGGTAAACAGGTTTTAAACTTAAAGGGAACTGTTAAGGCCGCGGCTAGCAAAATAGTTACAGGAAATCATGTGGCAACTGTAGGTGAAAATAGAAAAGTTTTAATTTTTGATCTAGAGGAACTTCCCATAATGCAACGGGGTAAAGGGGTCCGATTACAAAAATATAAAGATGGCGGACTTTCTGATGTTACGACATTTTCATATAAGGAGGGCCTAAGTTGGTTAGATCCAGCCGGCCGGACAAGAACTGAAACAGAATTAGATGAATGGAAATCGAGAAGAGCAAGTGCAGGGAAAATGGCCCCTCGCGGTTTCCCAAGGGAAAATAAATTTTGATTTTCAATCTAAAAAACTTGATCTAATAAGTAATCAAATATTCTAGAGTTTTTTTGAAAAAAAAGTTTTTAGAACAAATTATAAAATAATGTATGGTGTAACAAAACTAATTTAAGGTTGGCGAAGGCTAAAATATGGTTGATATTCCTAATGTTAAAGATGCTGAGCCTATACCTGAAAAAGTTATGTCAGAAGTCTTAAGGCTTATGAGTAATGGAGACCTTTTCAGATACAATTCGGAAGGTTCAGCCGCTGAAAAATTAGAAATTAATTTTTCAAAACTAATGGGCTCTCAATATGCGCTAGCAGTATCTTCCTGTTCAGCTGCACTGTTTCTTGCGCTTAAATCTTTAAGTCTTCCCCAAAATGCACAGATACTTATGCCAGCTTTTACTTTTGCTGCAGTTCCTTCTTCAGTCGTTCACGCTAACTTTACGCCAGTTCTTTGCGAATGCGGAGAAGATTACAGAATTAATTTGAAAGATTTTGAGAAAAAAATAAAAAGCGCAGATGCAGTTTTAATCAGTCACATGAGGGGGCATACCTCTGACATGGATGTTATACTCTCCGCCTGTAAAAAAGCCAATATCCCCTTGATTGAAGATGCCGCTCACTCACTTGGCACAACTTGGCATGGGGAAAAAATTGGAACACTTGGGGATATTGGATGCTTTTCGTTTCAATCCTATAAAATGCTGAATGCAGGTGAGGGTGGTATATTTATCACCGACAATCCAGAATTATTTGCTAAAGCTGTAATAATGTCCGGAGCATATGAACATAATTGGAAGAAGCACCAAGGTGACCAAGTCTACTTCAAAAAGTGGCAAAACAAGCTACCCCTTTATAATTTGCGAATGAATAATTTATCAGCAGCTCTGATCAACGCACAACTTCCTGAATTAGGTAGCAGAGTACAAAAAGGACGGCTAAATCATGATTTTACCGCAGAGCGCTTAGATAAGTCTCCCTGGATTTCTGTACCAGCAAAGTTAGAACCTGAAC
>JBJLGF010000023.1:0-10768 GCA_045564975.1 Paracoccaceae bacterium | reverse complement strand
CTTAACTCACTTAGCTGAACACATCGGAAATGAGGAAGCTCGTTTTGTGCATCAAGGAATGACAAGTTCTGACGTGCTAGATACTTGTTTAAATATTCAATTAGTTCGGGCAAGCGACCTCCTATTGCAAAACCTTGACGTTCTTCTTGGTGCACTAAAAATGCGAGCTGAAGAGCACAAGATGACCGTTAGAATAGGAAGAAGCCACGGCATACACGCCGAGCCGACAACTATGGGGCTCACTTTCGCCAGATTTTACGCAGAAATGAAAAGAAACAAGGGTCGTTTAGAAACAGCAAAAAATGAAATATCAACTGGCGCCATTTCTGGTGCAGTCGGTACATTTGCAAATATTGACCCTTTCATTGAAGAATACGTGTGTGAAAAGTTGGAACTCAATCCTGAACCGATATCCACGCAAGTTATACCACGAGATAGGCACGCAGCATTCTTTGCCACTTTGGGAGTTATTGCCAGCTCTATCGAAAACATTGCAACAGAAATTAGGCATATGCAAAGGACAGAGGTTTTAGAAGCGGAGGAATATTTTTCAAAGGGTCAAAAAGGCTCTTCGGCAATGCCACACAAAAGAAACCCAGTATTGACTGAAAACCTCACAGGTCTTTCACGTCTTGTGAGAATGGCAGTAATACCGGCAATGGAAAATGTTACCCTATGGCATGAACGGGATATCAGTCACAGCTCTGTAGAAAGAAATATAGGCCCAGATGCTACTGTAACTTTAGATTTTGCCTTAGCCCGCTTAACATCTGTTATTAAGAAATTAGTAGTGTACCCAGATAATATGACAAAAAACATGAATAAATTTAGAGGGTTGATTATGTCTCAACGTGTTCTTCTTGCTTTAACGCAAGCTGGTCTTAGTCGCGAGGATGCATATAAGTTGGTACAGCGAAATGCGATGAAAGTTTGGGAAGAAGGAAAAGACTTCAAAACAGAGCTCATAAATGATCCGGAAGTCTCAAAGGTACTCACGAAAGATGAAATTGATGAAAAATTTGATCTTGGCTATCACACAAAACATGTAGATACTATTTTCCAAAGGGTCTTTTCGGACTAAAGGTTTTCATAATCTCTACCCATCACTACTTGCATGCATCGGTTAAATGGTGTACTATTGTATACAATTAAGTAAATTACCAATTATCAGGCTTTAATTACAATGAGTTTATTCGAAGAATACCTCGAAGAGATAACAATAAGGAAACAGCAAGGATTAGGTGCAAAGCCTATCGATAATGACAATTTAGCACGCGAGATAATTACTCATGTTAAATCCATAGACAGCAAACATCATAACCAATGCGTCGACTTTCTCATTTTCAATATGCTGCCGGGTACAACAAAAGCAGCCAGTGAAAAAGCTGAGTTTCTGAAACAAATCATAAATGATATTTATCAAATTGAAGAAATACCTACAGATAGAGCTTTTGAATTATTATCGCATATGAAAGGCGGCCCCTCGATAAAGGTTTTAATTGATCTGGCTCTGAGCACAGACAGTATAAATTCAAAAAAAGCAGCGGAAGTACTTAAGACCCAAGTATTTCTTTATGAAGCTGACACTGCTAGATTAATATCCGCTTACAGAGATAATAACTCCATCGCGGAAGATATTTTAAAAAGTTATTCAAAAGCTGAGTTTTTTACAGAACTTCCGGAAATAGAAGATGAAATTGAAATAGTGACTTATGTAGCTGGTGAAGGAGATATATCCACAGATTTACTGTCACCAGGCAACCAAGCCCATTCCAGAGCTGATCGCGAGCTTCATGGAAAATGTTTCATTTCCGAACGCGCTCAAAAGGAAATTGAAGAACTTAAGCTAAAGCACCCAGATAGGCGTATTATGCTTGTTGCAGAGAAAGGTACAATGGGCGTTGGATCATCTAGAATGTCTGGAATCAACAACGTTGCCCTTTGGACAGGTAGGCAGTCAAGTCCTTTTGTGCCGTTTGTGAACTCAGCTCCGATAGTAGCTGGAACGAATGGTGTTTCACCAATTTTTCTAACGACTGTTGGCGTTACGGGTGGAATTGGAGTTGATTTAAAGAATTGGGTTAAAAAAATTGACCAAAATGGACAACCTATACTCAATAATGACGATACACCAATTCTAGAACAAAAGTATTCTGTGGATTCCGGAACGCTTCTAAAAATAGATGTGAAAAGGAAAAAGTTGCTCAGTGCATCGGGAAATGAAGAGCTTGTCGATCTATCATCTTCGTTTACGCCACAGAAAATGGAATTTATGAAAGCCGGCAGCTCTTATTCAATTGTATTTGGGAAAAAGCTCCAAAGTCTTGCCTGTGAGGCACTAGGCTTAGAGCTTAAATCATCTTATGCACAAGCTCGCGAAGTAACTCACCCTAATCAAGGAATGACCGCCGTTGAAAAGATTTTCAATGCAAATGCACAGGGCGTTAAAGGAGATAAGTTCTTACACGCAGGCTCCGATGTTCGAGTTAAGGTAAATATAGTAGGATCACAAGATACCACCGGACTTATGACCGCCCAAGAACTAGAAGCTATGGCTGCAACTGTACTGGCGCCAAGCGTTGATGGTGCTTATCAATCAGGATGCCACACAGCGTCTGTATGGGATATTAAAGCACAAGAAAATACGCCAAAACTTATGAATTTTATGCATGAGTTTGGCCTAGTAACTGGTCGAGACCCAAAAGGCATATATCACCCAATGACAGACGTAATCCATAAAGTTTTAAACGACCTCACTGTGGATGACTGGGCTATTATTATAGGCGGCGATTCACACACCAGAATGTCAAAAGGAGTAGCTTTTGGCGCGGACTCAGGGACTGTCGCGCTGGCTTTGGCTACTGGTGAAGCCACAATGCCAATTCCTGAAACAGTAAAAGTCACTTTTAAAGGTTCAATGGCAGAACATATGGACTTCAGGGATGTTGTCCATGCAACGCAAGCTCAGATGCTCAAGCAATTTGGTGATAATGTATTTCAAGGAAGAGTAATAGAAGTACATATTGGAACTCTTCTTGCAGATCAAGCATTCACATTTACCGACTGGACTGCCGAGATGAAAGCAAAAGCATCAATCTGTATCTCGGAAGATGAGACACTAATCAAATCTTTGGAGATAGCGCGTGATAGAATAAAAATTATGATCGAAAAGGGAATGGAAAATAATGCGAGTATGTTAAGTGGCCTGATAAATATTGCCCAAAACCGCATTAACGAAATTCGGAGCGGCGAGAAACCTGCACTAAAACCAGACAATAATGCAAAGTATTTTGCAGAGGTGGTAGTAGATTTAGATTTAGTTAACGAGCCAATGATTGCTGACCCTGACGTAAATAATATTGATATTTCGAGAAGATATACTCACGATACGATCCGACCTGTTTCATTTTATAATGCAGAAAAGAAAGTTGATCTGGGTTTTGTTGGTTCATGTATGGTGCATAAAGGCGATATTAAAATTGTAGCTCAAATGTTACGGAATTTGGAAAAAAATAACGGCAAAGTTGACTTTAAAGCACCGCTCGTAGTTGCCGCGCCAACATATAACATTGTTGAGGAACTTAAGGATGAAGGCGATTGGGATATTTTACAAAGGTATTCAGGCTATGAATTTAGTGATGAAAATCCAAAAACTAAGGCCAGAACTGAATACGAAAATATTCTTTATCTAGAAAGACCAGGTTGTAACCTTTGTATGGGCAACCAAGAAAAAGCTGCGAAGGGTGATACTGTACTTGCAACATCTACCAGACTTTTTAAGGGTCGCGTTGTTGAAGACACCGATAGTAAAGCTGGTGAGTCATTGCTTGCATCAACGCCTGTAGTGGTCTTATCTGCCATTTTAGGCAGAACTCCAGATATTGAAGAATATAAGCAGGCTGTCGTGGGAATTGATTTGACTAAGTTTCAACCACCTAAAAATAAATCTTTAGACGCTTTATCTGCCCACTACTAGTTTTATTAGAAGAGCTAAATCAGAGCTCAATAGCTAATCTTGTAAGGCGTCTTTCAGCACCGGCACAAACCTGTTTTCATAATCACTCCCAATTAATGGACCTGCAAAGCGAAAAATAACCAACCCATCCCTGTTTAGAATGAACGTTTCTGGCGGAGCAGTAACACCCCAATCAATTGCAGTTTTACCTGATGGATCAAATGCTACGCTTATGAAAGGATTCCTGCTTTCCTGTAAGTACAAACTGGCGTTATCTTCCTTGTCATTAAAATTTACACCAATTATCTGAACTCCCTGATCAGAAAGTTCTAACAGTTTAGGGTGTTCTGCTCTGCAAGGTGGACACCAGCTCGCCCAAAAATTAACAAGTTTAATATTTGGACTTTTTATTTGATCAAGTGACACAGAATTAAAACTCTTTAAGGGAGTTTCTGTAATGGCCGGAGCAGGTTTGTTTATAAATACTGATGGCAGATTATTTGGATTTTCTCTTTTTACGCCTAAAATGAACAAAAATGCTAAACCCAAAAAAATGAGGGGAGGTAAAATAATAAGCGGTTGAAAACGCTTATTTTTCATCAACATTTCCCTCTACACTTAATAAAGTTTTTCGAGCTCGCTGATGTTTCATAAAAGACCAGATAATTAATACCAAAATAACTAAACCTGTCGCCCCATAAGAGGCTAACACATGAAAAGAATAGTTACCTAAATCTGGCATTTTAAATCCTACTACGGGCCATTATAGCACCCGCTCTCCTTTTCATTATTTCCGATCTTGTATTAAGTAAAACCAGTGCAATAAAAAGCAGAACAAACCCAGCCATAACCACTATTAAAGGATAATAAAAAACATCGGCCACATGTTCTTCTTTATCAATTGATAGAGATGCATCTTGGTGCAAACCTTGGTTCCAAAAAATAGTTGCGTACCGTGATAAAACCGCAAAGACAGATCCCACAATACATAATATGGATGTTAGATCTGCAGCAGTATCCTGATCTTCAATAGCTGCCCAAAGGGCAATATAGCCTAAGTAAAACAAAAATAGAATTAAAAAGGAAGTTAACTTGGGGTCCCACTCCCACCAAGTACCCCACATAGGCTGCCCCCAAAGCGCACCTGTTACTAAGCCTATTATTGTCATGGCGATACCTATTGGCGCTGCCGCTTTTGCTGCAAGAGCGCTGACATGATGTCTTCTTACTAACCAAATAATAGAAGCAACAAGCATCATAAACCAAGCATTTATAGCCACAAAAGCAGACGGAACATGCACATATAATATTTTGACAGTCGCGCCTTGCTTATAGTCATCTGGCGTAAAGAAAAATCCCCAGCTTATTCCAGCAATGACTGTAATAGCGGCCATAATGCTGAAATAAGGAAGAAGAGCACCTGACAACTTTAGAAACTTTACTGGATTAGCATATTCCCAAAAAGACATTTTCATCCTTTATCGTAAATTAATTCTGAGGACGCTAGCAGCCGCAAAAGGTAATATAGCCCAACTTAACAAGGTAACAGCCAATAGCAACAGTATAGAGGTCTCTGTTTCAAAACCTTGAATACCCCTCCTAGCCGCTTCTGCGCCAAAAATTAAAGTGGGAATATAAAGAGGCAAAACCAAAATTGATAATAAAAGCCCACCTCGCTTCATTCCGGCTGTTAAAGCGGCACCAAATGTTCCTATTACACTTAATGCCGGGGTCCCAAACATCAGAGATGTAGATAAAAAAATAAGACTACTGTTTTGCAGCCCAAGCAAAATACCAAGAAAAGGTGTTAGAATAACTAAAGGTAGACCAGTGGTTAGCCAATGGACAAAAGCTTTAGAAATTACAACACCCTCTAATGGTAATGGTGAAGTTATCAGTAAATCCAAAGTCCCATCTTCAAAGTCTAACGCGAATATGCGCTCAAGAGACAAAAGGCAGGCTAAAAGAGCTCCTACCCACAACGTTCCAGGAGCTACTTTTGACAACAGATCTAAATCAGGGCCGATCGCAAATGGAAAAAAAATAACTATTATGAAAAAAAACGCTAGGCTCAGACCAAATCCCCCCCCTGCCCGAACAGCAATTCTTAAGTCACGGAAAATTAAAGCAATCATATAAAAGCCTCATTTGAACTGCTTAATTCACCTGAAGTTGCCCTGTATTTCGAAAGATCAATTATTTGGGCTCTATTTTCCAAATCCAAGTCAATATGAGTTGCGATTAACGCACAACCATCTCCAGAAAGATGATCTTTAATAATAGCTCCAAAAATTTTTACGGAGGTTTCATCCAACGAAACAGTAGGCTCATCGAGTAACCACACTTGGCGCCCCGTCAATCCAAGCCTTGCAAGTCCCACTCTTCTTTTTTGACCAGCTGATAAGTTGCCGACTTTTGTATTTAGCAAATCAATTATCATAAATTTCTCGGCGACCTCACTTATCGAATGAGAGCCAAAAATATTCGCCCAAAATTCTAAATTTTCTTGAACGGTTAAAGTAGGCTTTACACCATCAGAATGACCAGAATAGCAAATATTTTCTAATGAACATCTTATTGACCCAGACTCTACCGGCTGTAAGCCAGCTAATGCACGGAGCAAAGTTGTTTTACCAACACCGTTTGGACCTCGCAAAATGCCTGCTTGTCCATTTTCCAATTCAATATCAACGCCCTTAAGGAGGTTAATACCGCCACGAGATACCGACAAGGATTCAATTGAAATAGCCAACTTTCTTACCTCCCTTCAATAGCAAGCGCAGCAATAGCAATTCTCCTACCCTCAGATAGCAGCACGTTATAGGTTCGGCATGCTGAAGGAGTACTCATAATCTCCAAGTTTAATCCCATTTTTTCAACTGTTTTACTAAAATCTTCAGATATCTGACAAATTTCATGGCCGGTACCGACAAAGAGAACATCGATCTTATTTTCTAATTTTTTTAGACTACTAAAGTCTTTATACCCACCCCAAGAACTTACGGCGTAGCTTGAACATACTATGCCACTTTTAAAAATTTTACCTCCAACACGAAAAAAACCAGGTCCATAACTATCGATCGGGATTACATCAAAATATTTTACTTCATTAACATGCATATTAATTTTACCAGCCATTCACATTAATTGATTAGTTCCAAAATGGAAGACCACTTATGGCAGCTATAGCAATGATAATATAAGCGAACATTCGATACTGATTAGTTTTTTCTGGATCAAATAACTTCGCCCCCACAAAATTTCCAAAAAAGTTAGGAATAGCCAAAATTGATCCTAGTAACAATATTTTTAGCGTTAGCACACCGCTTAAAGCAAAAACTAGAACCACACAGACGTCAAAGCAATACAAAAATAGAAGGTTGTTGGCTCTTATCACTGAAATTGGATGCGAACTGGCGACATACATCAATATAACTGGAGGACCAGGGATGCCTGTTAAACCTCCAGTCAAACCGCCTAAACCACCTACAGAAAATATAACAAATGGGTTTAATTTTCCCTTATACCTAACACCTAAACCAATCATTACTAAAAGAAATAAGGATAAAATTGACACGCTATATCTGTAGAGGTCAGCACCGACCTGAGCTAAAAGTAATAGTGCAAAAGGCGTTACTATTATCATTCCCCCAACTAACCTCGCCAAGTCCACTCTGTCGGCATCGCTCCATGATTTTCGCATAACTGCAAAAGTTCCAAAAAATTCCATTAGTGCAAGCGATGCTATTGCCTCAAAAGGTGTCAAATATTGGCTAGCAATTGGAAGAAATACCATTGCTGTTCCAAACCCAGAAAACCCACGAACAAGACCAGCTAACAAAGCAGAAAATATAATCCACACCATACCATTTTCAGGCAGCAGACCTATTATAAGATGTTCGGCTACTATTGTGGAACCTGCGTGCCCGCCTCGGCGTTAGGCTTGGTCCAGTCTCGCTTCACTCCAGTCCAAAGAAGAATGGCCGAAGCAATGAAAATTGAACTGTAAGTACCCACAACAACACCCCAAATCATCGCAAAGACAAAACCACGGATAACGTCACCACCAAGCACAAACAGCGAGATAAGAGCAAGTAGGGTTGTAACTGATGTCATCACAGTGCGGCTCATAGTCTCGTTGATAGAAAGGTTCATTACTTCGATTAATGAACGCTTTTTGAATTTGCGGAGATTTTCTCTGACTCTATCAAAAACCACCACCGTGTCGTTTAATGAATAACCAACAATGGTTAATATTGCTGCAATAATCGCCAAATCAAATTTAATTTGAAGTAGGGAAAAGATACCTATCGTAAGTATCACATCGTGTATTAGCGCTGAAATTGCTCCAACTGCAAACTGCCATTCAAACCTTATCCATATATAAAATAGTACAGCAGAAATAGCTAAAATCACCGCTATTATAGCGGTTCTAATAAGTTCTCCGGACACTTTTGGCCCAACGCTTTCAACGGAAACAAATTTAATGTCTTCACTAACTGCTTTGAGTTTTTGTAAACTATTTTCAACTAGTTTGGATGTTGCTGCTTCTTGACCAGGTTGAGCTTGTATTCTTATCATTGCTACGTTTTGGTCATCTTCAAAGCTCGGATCAAAAACTTCAGAGATTGTAATATCACCTAAGTCCAAACTAGATAATGCATTTCGGTAAGCAGCAACATTAATGGGTTCAGAGCTTTCTGTCCTAATACTTGTGCCACCACGAAAATCTATCCCAAAATTTAAACTTTGAATAAAAAAGGAAATAAGGGATAAAACGACCAAAATAATAGATATACCAATCCATAATTTTGACCGCGAAAAGAAATTCCATGATGTATTTTTTGGCACTAGTTTTAAACGCATCATTAAACCTCTATTGTTTTTGGTCGCCGCCGCTCAAACCACATTACAATCAAAAGACGCGTTACAAAAATTGCTGTAAAGACGGATGTTATTATCCCAAGACCCAGTGTAATCGAGAAACCTCTTACCGGACCAGACCCCATGACAAATAATATAACAGCGGCAATAAAGGTTGTTATATTCGCATCTAAAATTGCCGACATCGCTTTTTCGTAGCCTAATTCAATTGCCCTAGCAGGCCCTTTTGCCGAAACTAATTCTTCCCGGATTCGCTCAAAAATTAAAACGTTGGCGTCAACAGCCATACCTATGGTTAGAACAATTCCAGCAATGCCCGGCAAAGTTAATGTTGCGCCAATGCCAGATAATAACCCAAAGATTAAGCCAACGTTAATCAGAAGAGCAACATTCGCAAAAATGCCAAACAATCCATAGCTAGCCGCCATAAATATCAACACAGCTCCAAATGCAACAATACAAGCAATCTTGCCCGCTTGTATGCTATCAGCGCCCAACTCAGGTCCAATAGTTCTTTCTTCCAGAAACGTTAAACCTGCCGGTAACGCTCCGGCACGAAGCAATATAGCCAACTCTGTGCTTTCTTCTATTGTAAAACTTCCAGTTATTATACCAGAACCACCAGGTATATGGCTTTGAATTGTCGGCGCACTTATAACTTCATTGTCCAAAACGATTGCGAAAGGGTTACCTATATTTTCTGCCGTATAATCTCCAAATTTTCTAGCTCCAGAAGGGTTAAACCTAAAGTTTACTGCGGGCCTACCATTCTGATCAAAACTAGGTTGTGCATCAACCAATTCTTCCCCAGTAACAACCGCCCCTGCATCAAGCAGGTAGAACTCAGACGGGTCGTCTAACGCTGGAAGAAGTTCTTGTCCTGAGCCAGCCAATGACTCTGCGCTAACCCGCGCAGCTATGACCGGCTGAAATGTGAGTTGTGCTGTAGTGCCAATTAACTGCTTTAACTCTGAAGCTGAACCTATTCCTGGTACTTGTATCAAAATTCGGTTGGAACTTTGTCTTTGAATAGTTGGTTCACGTGTTCCTACTTCATCAATACGGCGGCGAATGATTTCAAGAGCTTGCTGCATGGTCCGATCGTCTGTAGCACGACGTTCGGCATCACTCAGCCGCACTATAATTTCGTCATCTTCGCTGACAATATCTAAATCAAATTTTCCGATATTTCCAACGCTAGAAACTGGTTTCGCCAAAGCTTCCAAAAGTTTGATACCCGTCCCAATTTCTGTAGGTTTAGAAAGTTTTATTCTCAGCTCGTCAAACTTTCCTTTTTGTAGTCTAATAGTACCAACTTTATCTCTCTCAGCTCGCAGTATGTCTCTTACATCAGGCCATAATGCTGCCATGCGTTGCTCATATACGTCAGATACTTGCACCTCAGCTAAAAGATGAGCTCCACCCCTTAAATCTAAGCCTAAATTTACTAATGAAGAGGGCAAAAAAGATGGCCATATGTCAGAGGTCTCATTCGAAAGCTTTGCGTCATTAAAAGTTTCGACCCTAGAATAAAAAGCGTTGGGCATGGCCAACAGTAGCCCGCCTATGCATAAAACCCATATAGTGAAACGCTTCCAAAGGGCGATTTGCAACATTTTATTCTACCTTACAGTCTTTGCTACTTGTCTTTAGCAGGTTCTGTTTTTGATAAAACCTGAGCAATTGTATTTTGCACCACGCGAACTTTTACTCCTGTAGCCACCTCAACTTCAATTTCATTGTCTTCCTTAACTTTGGTGACTTTACCGATAAGACCACCTTGAGTAACCACCTGGTCTCCGCGTCTTAGAGCGGCTACCATGTTTTGATGCTCTTTGACTTTCTTTTGTTGAGGACGAATTAGTAAAAAATACATGATCGCGAAGATCAAAATTAATGGTATAAAGTCTTGAAAACCCATTTAGATTT
>JBJLGF010000022.1:0-10801 GCA_045564975.1 Paracoccaceae bacterium | reverse complement strand
TCATCTTTTTTGTCTGTTTTTCTCGGTTTGTGCTTAACGACAAATATGGGAGAAATGTTTGGCTCTCTTGGTATAGCAATCTCTCCGATAGTTATGGGAGCAGGTACTTTTTTGATGCTAAAAAACTTTGGAAATCCTTACTTATTGGCAGTACCAGTTACCGCTATTGTGAATGCACTAGTATCGCTACCCTTTGTAATTCGCATATTAAAACCATCAGCTTTAGAGATAAGAACGGAGTTCGAAAATTTATCTCGTTCCATTGGTCTGACGGGTATTTTTTGGGTTTGGTGGGTCTATCTTCGGAGGCTTAAAAGACAAATAGGTTTTTCACTTGGCGTGGCCTCAGCGCTTTCTATGGGCGATTTGGGAGTGATAGTACTATTTGGTTCAGGTGAAATAGCTACTTTACCTTTGAAAATTTACCAATTCATGGGATCCTATAGAGTAGATGAAGCTCTAGCTTCTGCTCTTCTGTTGTCTTTGTTGGCGTTTGGAAGCTTTGCATTTTTTGATAAGTTGGGTCGCATTCTATGATCAGATTTGAAGATGTCATCATAAAGATAGGTGATTTTCAATTGGCGGCGAATGTGACTGTGCCAAAAGGTTTTACGTCAGTGATTGGGCAATCAGGCGCTGGAAAGTCAACTTTTTTATCGTCCTTGAGCGGACATAGAGCCTTAACTTCTGGAAAAATTTTTGTAGATGAAACTCGCATAGATTTACTGCCTTCAAATAAACGTCCATGTTCAATTATATTTCAGGAATTCAATTTATTCCCTCACCTGTCCATAGTCCAAAATTTAAATTTAGTTTGTGGAAATAAATTTTTTGTTTCAGAATCTTCCAGAGAAAAAATAAAAAAAGTTTTAGAAAAAGTTGATATAGTTGAATTAATTGATCGCCTGCCCTCTGAAATGTCTGGCGGACAACAAAGTCGTGCCGCACTAGCTCGAGTGCTTTTACAGCGAAACCCCATTTTGCTCCTTGACGAACCATTCTCTGCGCTTGGTCCCAATCAGAAATCAGAGTTAATTGACTTGGTTGATAGCTTATCAAAAGAGCAAGATATTTCGGTACTGCTGATTACCCACGACCCGAAAGATGTCCGACAAATTGCAGGCCATTGCATAGTGGTTAAAGATCAAAATGTACTGGGCCCATTTGAAACATCAGAAGCGTTACATGAAGATGGGCCATTGAAAGGTTACTTGTAAGAGTCAAAGAACATATCTGCTCAGATCTGTACTTTTACTTAGCTCCCCAACATGCTGTTCAACAAAAGCAACGTCAACTTTTACTTTTGAACCCGACTTATCGGGTGCAGTAAACGAAAGCTCCTCGAAGACACGCTCCAGAACAGTATATAATCGTCGGGCACCAATATTTTCCACTGAATGATTAACCTCAGCCGCAATTTTTGCTAACGCTTGGATTCCATCATCTGAAAAAGAAACCTCTACACCTTCAGTTCCCATAAGTGCTGAATATTGTCGAGTCAAAGCGTTATCTGTTTCAGTTAGAATTCGGACAAAATCATCTTCTGTCAGAGCTCTTAATTCTACACGGATTGGAAGGCGCCCCTGTAACTCTGGCAATAAGTCGGAAGGTTTGGCCACGTGGAACGCTCCCGACGCTATGAAAAGAATGTGATCTGTTTTAATTGGGCCATGCTTTGTGCTGACAGTTGTTCCTTCAATAAGTGGCAGAAGGTCGCGTTGGACACCTTCGCGGCTCACGTCAGCACCCCTTGCATCGCTTCGGGCACACACCTTATCGATTTCATCTAGAAATACGATGCCATTTTCTTGAACAGCTTCCAAGGCAGTGCGAGTGACAACTTCATCATCTAATATTTTGTCAGCCTCTTCGCTTAATAAAATATCATGGCTTTCCGAAACGGTCATTCTGCGGCGGGTTTTTCTTCCACTCATAGCTTTACCGAATATATCCCCTATATTCATCATTCCCATCTGCGACCCCGGCTGTCCTGGTATATCAAACATTGACATCGGGTTGGAAGTATCGTTCACGTCTAATTCGATCTCGGTCTCGTCCAGTTCACCACTAAGAAGTTTTTTTCGAAACATTTCGCGTGTCGAGTCACGAGCATCAGTGCCCGCTATAGCGTCTAAAACACGATCTTCGGCAGCTTTTTGAGCCTTAGCTTTTACGTCTTCCCTCATATATTCTCTGGTATCATTAATAGCCGCATCTACTAAATCCCGTACTATTTGTTCTACATCGCGGCCTACATATCCAACTTCAGTAAACTTTGTTGCCTCAACTTTTATAAATGGGGCACGTGCTAACTTTGCTAAACGTCTGCTAATTTCTGTTTTTCCTACACCAGTAGGCCCGATCATTAGAATATTTTTTGGATAAACTTCATCGCGCAAGTCGGTGGATAATTGTTTTCTTCTCCAACGCGATCTTAATGCTACAGCCACAGCGCGCTTTGCATCATTTTGCCCAATAATAAAACGGTCTAGCTCCGAGACGATTTCACGTGGTGTAAGGTCTGTCATTTATTCCTCTAGATTAATTTTTCTGGTAATTTTAGGCGGTTAATATGTTTTTTAATAAACTATCTTTAAAGAGTTTCTATAGTTAGATTCCCATTAGTGTATACACAAATATCAGCTGCTATAGCCATCGCTTCGCGTGCAATAGCCTCTGCAGACTTTTTAGTATTCATCATTCCTCTAGCCGCTGCCAGAGCATAATTTCCACCTGATCCTATGGCTGCAACATTGTGTTCAGGCTCTAAAACGTCGCCGGCACCGGTTATTACTAATAGACTGTCACCGTCGGTGACAATAAGCATTGCTTCTAATTTTTGGAGATACTTGTCGGTCCTCCAATCTTTTGCAAGTTCAACAGATGCTCTGGCAAGCTGGCCTGGCATAGCTTCTAGTTTGGCCTCTAAGCGTTCTAAAAGAGTAAAGGCGTCTGCAGTTGATCCTGCAAATCCACAAACAACATCAAAACCACCAGGTGATATTTTGCGAACTTTTTTAGCGCTGCCCTTTATAACGGTTTGACCTAGGCTAACTTGTCCATCTCCAGCGATAACAACCTTACCGTCTTTTTTGACGCCAATGATTGTCGTTCCATGCCAGTTTGGGAAATCACTTGATGACATAATATGTCCTCAAAATTACAATTATATTGCTAAATGCTATCGTCTATCCAGCTTTGAAGCGCTGCTTTAGGGGCGGCGCCTGCTCTATTAGATACAACTTCACCATCTTTAAAAATAAACAATGCGGGAATTCCTCTTACACCCATGGAAGCTGCAGCATTAGGGTTTGTATCTACATCAACCTTTGCAATTTTTACTTTACCTTCGTATTCGGCGGACAATTCTTCCAAAGCAGGTCCGATTTGCTTACATGGACCGCACCACTCAGCCCAAAAATCTACAACAACTGGTATTGTTGAATTGCGGACCTCTGTTTCAAATGTATCGTCTGTTACTGCTACTGTACCCATTTATTTACTCCTGATTTTTCTTATTTTCAAAGTAAGAAGTGCAAAGCAAAACGTCAAGATGTGGAACCATCTAGATTATCATAATCCAACAAATCTTCTTCCAGACGGTCTATTTTTTTGATTGCAGTCCATAAAATGTAGCAGCTGACTTCTTTACCTGGATATATTTCCTCTATCGCTAATTTGTAGGCCCCCATTTGCCTTAAAATTCCAAGTGGAATTTTATTTACTGTTTTTGGAACGGTCGAATTGGTTTTGAAATCTATAATTTGAACATTGTTGCTTCCAACTATAAGGCGATCGATAATACCATAGATTTTCTGATTTTTTAAATTGGGCAACTTGGCTGAGAAAGGTACTTCGCTGAGGACGTCTTTAGCAAAAATATATGAAAACTTTGGGTCGGTCAAAACTGATAATGCTTCTTTGATAGCGTTTTCGAAGTTTGGAGATCCATCAAATAGCCTATTGGCTTTGAGCATTTTTAAAGAATATTCGGGCCAATCTTGAGAAGAATACTTTGGAAGTAACTCAAGTAATTTATGCACACGCGATCCATGAAGCGCAGCCTCTTCCTCGCTTAGCCCGTTTCCTTTTGATAATGTTTTGGAGCCGCCTAAGTCCGATGGGATAAGATACTTTGGTTGCACTTTGTTTTCAAAACTTACCTTTTTGATCCAATCGGGTAATTTATTTTTTGATTTTTTTGACCGGTGCTCTTTTTCTTCTATTTCAAACGACCAATTTCCTTCTTCAAGCCGTAGTCCTTCCCCAGTAGGGAAAATTTGCTTTTTTGCTTTACACGATTGCAAACTATTTTTTATTTTCTCATACCAACACTCGTCGTTTAATTGACCTGCAGACATTGCAATGAACCAAGTTTCAGCTCTGGTGATTGCAACATAGAGAAGCCGGCTCCTTTCGGCTTCTAGCGCCTGTATTTTTTTTGATTTAATTTCTTCTTCGTTACGAGAAGCTTCGCTCTTTTTATTATTCCACACCGCGATTTTTTCTCCTACTAGGATTTTGTCACGCAGCTCAACTTTCCTTTTTTGGGTCTCTGGTAGTATAACAATTGGAGACTCGAGACCTTTTGCGCCGTGTATAGTCATTACTCGTATTTGGTTTTCTTGTTTTGTCAGCTGTCTTTTTATTTCAAAACCAGAGGTTGAAACCCATGATAAAAAGCCTGTAAGGCTGGGCGTTTCTTGCTTTTCGTAATCAATTGATAAAGAAAGCAAAGCATCTATAGCGTCTTCTGCTTCTGCTCCTAAGCGTGATATCAGATTAGCCCGTCCGTTATATTGGTTGAGTATTTTTTCAAGAAGCTCATAAGGCCTTAGATAATCAATACTGGCTAGGAGATTATTCAAAACCAAATACTCATGTGTAAATATATCCGACCTTTTTTTAAGCGCTTCCCATAAAAATCTATCTTCTCGACCATGTGCTAAGTCAAAAAGCTCCCTCTCACTCCAGCTAAATAGAGGTGATTTTAATACAGTGGCTAACGACAAGTCATCCTGTGGAGACGATAAAAATGACAGCAAAGCAATAAGGTCTTTAACCGCAATCTCATCCATTAGCTTTAAGCGATCAGCTCCTGAAATAGGCAGACCTCTTTTTTTGCATGCTTTGATTATCTCATGAAATAAAACTGATCGGCGCTGGACAAGTATTAAAAAATCGCCAGCGCTAATTTCACGCATAACATAATCATTGCCAGTTCTTTCTGGAATTAAACTGTCAGAAGATATTAAAGTGTTAATTTGGTCAGCTATTAGGCATGCCAACCTTACCCTTTCACCTTCTTTTCCTGGCATATCTACAGGGTTTTGCCACTCTGTATCTTTTGGCTGCTCGGCCTTTTCGATAGAGGGCCAAAGATCAACCCGGCCCGGTAATTTAGAATAAAATGATATATGATTTTCCGTGTTTTCTAGTTCACTTTCATTCTTACTGTCAGGTTTTTCTAGAATGCTATCAACAAACCTTAGAATTGTAGGAGATGATCTAAAAGAATATTGCAAACTTAATTCTTTTAGGGGTTTGGCCGCCTCGTCAAATCGTTTTTTTAATTTTTTTTGGATTCGATTGAGCTCAAAAGTGTCGGCGCCTTGGAAAGAATAAATTGATTGTTTTTTATCACCAACAACGAATAGGGTCCGGTTTGTTTTATCTCGAGAACCTTCTCCGGCATAAAACTCTTGCGATATTTTTTCTATAATTCGCCATTGTGTAGGGCTAGTATCTTGTGCCTCATCAATGAGTATATGATCGATACCTCCATCTAAACGATATAATATCCAAGCTGCTATTGAAGGATCTATCAAAAGTTTTTGGGTTTTTAAAATGAGGTCATCAAAATCTAACCAACCACGAAGTAATTTTTCATTTGTATAATGATTAAGAAAAATTTGTGAGAAATCGTAGAGAGCACAGATTTTCTCCGTCGTTTCATATGAAATTCTTGTTTGCCGAAAAACTTCTATTCTCGCTGCTAACTTGTTTATTTGCTCTATCGATGAATTTAAAAATTCGTTTAGGACAGCTTTAGAGGCAAAACTATTAGTCTTTGCACTATATTCGGGTCTCTTTTCCGTACTGCCTTTGTACAATAAAATATCTTCTAACGTTTTTATAAATTCTAAATTGATAGATTTGATATTCAGAAGTTTTTTGGCAGCTGCTTTATCTCGGACACCACCATTTTTCATGTTCTCTCGAAGAATTTTTATAACCTTAAGGTCTTTACTGTCGAAGTGTTTATTTAAGCATTCTTCAAAAGATACGTT
This sequence comes from Paracoccaceae bacterium, assembly GCA_045564975.1. Classification (GTDB taxonomy): domain Bacteria; phylum Pseudomonadota; class Alphaproteobacteria; order Rhodobacterales; family Rhodobacteraceae; genus Salinivivens. Next base: position 4,511 of record JBJLGF010000022.1, on the reverse strand, counting down.
GCCATTTAATCCAAACTCTGAACAGATTTCAGAATGGTTTTTAAATTTGGACAAAACAGTACGATTCTTTAAAATATCTGCCAGCAGGTCTGTCAAATTAACATCACTTAGAAATTTTGAAACATTAGCCAAAGAGTTTGAGTTTATCTCATCAGTTGATATTTTTTCTAAAATTTCTGTACAAAGTGCTTGGGCTGTCCATTCATCAATTTCTGTAAAATTTGGAGAAACACCTGCCTCAAGCGGAAAAAGTCTGAGTAACGAAGAGCAAAAAGAGTGAATTGTTTGTATCTTTAAGCTTCCTGGCACCTCAATTGCTCGAGCGAACAGAGTTCTTGCTTGCTTAAATGTTTGTTTGTTTAATCTCTGTTCTAGGCCTAGTTCAGTAAGGCTATTTCTGAGGTTTCTGTCATCGAGCATAGCCCACTTACCCAAGCGCTCAAATAAGCGATTTTGCATTTCTGACGCAGCGGCTTTTGTATAAGTTAAGCATAAAATATTTTCAGGTGACACGCCTTCTAGTAGCAATCTAGCAACCCTATCGGTTAAAACACGCGTTTTGCCAGAACCTGCGTTAGCAGAAAGCCAAGTAGAGCCATCTGGATTAGATGCACGGATTTGAGCGAGAGTTGCCATGTTATGGTTTTTCATTGGGCCTTATCCTGAGTAGACCACTCCCCAAAACGAGATATTCCATCATAATCAGAAATATCTTCAACCTGAAACATAGCTCGCCTTGCGGTAAAGCCCTGGTCTGGATTGAGATATCTCTCAATTAGTAAGTGGAATTTGTCGCGGTGTGTTGCTAAAGATTCTTGATCAAATGGAGCAAAAATTTCTTTTTTATTGGTAAGATCAATAAAGGAAGCATTAGAAACACTCAAAGGCGCAATATCTGAAAAACCACCATCTTCAATAATTAAAGCAAGTAAGAAAAGTTGCTTATCAAAATGCAATTGTACATTTTTATTTGGCACGGCGCCTGTTTTATAGTCATAAATTATAGCTTTACCGTCCTGATTAATATCAACTCGGTCAACCTGCGCAGTGAGTTTAAAGCCCAGGCTTGGGATAATAATTTGCCCTTTCTTTTCTAACGCTATGGGCTTACTCAAAGTCTTCCTGTTTGCTTCTTCCGAAACAAACCAGTCTGCTATTTTTTCAACTCTAGAAAACCAAAAAATCTGTGCAGTAGGCGAAGCAACTTTTTTTATTAATTGCTCCTTTGTTAGATTTAACAAAAGGTTTTTTTGATCAAGAAATGAAGCGTCTTGCTGCCAATTCCTAACAAACTGCTCAAAAATTTTGTGTATTATAACTCCCCTTAATAAAGGATCAGCCGTTCGATGTAATGGCTTAAGAGGTTTTAATTTTAAGATATGTTTTGCGTAGATAGCGTAAGGATCTCGAATAAGAGTTTTTATCTCTGTTACGGATAGTTTTTTGGGCCGTGTGTTTTTTGGTGGTTTGGGAGAGGGTCTTTTTGCTGGTTTCCTTGGAGTAAAGATTTTTGTTTCATTGGCCCAGTCTAGCCACTTTGTTCCACGACCTTTCATTTTTTCAATTGCCTCGGGGCCATTATTTTCGGAAAGCCCACTTAATAGGTTCAAAAGTCTATTTAACCATCTGGATGGTATCGTTTCTGCTTCGTTATCCTTGGTACTTCTAGTTATTAACACATTAGAGCTACAGACTGACTGTTGATAATCGTGTGCCGATAGGCCTATTCGTCTCTCTGGAGAGAGCAATCCAGCCTCTTTTCGCATTTTTCTATTCAACCATGGATCTATTGAAGCAGGAGCTGGCCAAGAGCCTTCATTCATACCAGCTAAAATCAAAACCTCGGCATTATGTGCTCGAGCCTCTAAAGTTCCCCAAATCATAATATAGGGATGAGTAGGGTTTATTTCTGGTACATGTTCCTCGGCCAGTATTGAATTAAAGACGTCTGCATATCTTGATGCTGATATGGAACTAGCAGTTGGAGAGGCCTCCTTTATTTTTTCAATAATTTTAAAACAATGGTGGCCATTATTTTGTTTCCATAATCCACCAGAACTGTTTGTCTCATTTTGGTTTGGACCAGAAGCTAAGTTGTTGGCAATCTCAATGTGTTTATCAAGAATTTCTTCAAAAATATGAGAATCCTTCAACTTAAAAATTTCTAAAATATTGCAGACCCAAGACGCCCACTTTGAGGCATAAGGATTCTTTACTTCTCGTAACCAAATAGAAATGCTTTCTGCAGAAAATATACTGACATCGGCGGTTCTGAAGAACAGTTCGAGGCTTTGAACAAATACTAAATGATCGTTTCTAAATTCCCCGCCACTGTGAGTTAAAGGATGCTTCAATAAAGCGAAAATTTTTGTTGTTGTCACAGGTCCTGCAAAAAGAGAAACCACTAAGCGTAGAAATCTACCCGATGGTGTTAGCTGTAAAGGAACTCCAGCACTGTCATCAGGAACAATATTCCAATTAGACAGGTAGGCAGAAACCATTCTTGTCAACTTTCGGTTTGGTGATATCAAAATCAGACTTTGCTCTTCTTGAACGGCAGAAATTATTCTGAATGATATAGCCAGAGCCTCATCCCTAATGCTATCAGCCTCAACCAGGCTTATTTTTTCTGTGATATCTGAAACATTGCCCAATTTTGGGCCTTCTTCTAACCAGCAGTCAGTAACAGGTGCTGGTCTTAAAGATAGACCAATTAAATTTTGTAATGGTATATTAGATTTTTCTTTTAGGTACCATTTTTGTAGTTTTTCTTGCCGCAGCCCTAAGGTGAAAAATGTTTTCAAATTTCTATACTGTGGATGGTCTTCCGGCACGCCCACTTGTTCTTTTTCACCCCACAATTCTTTAGGTAAAGTAAAATCAAAACCCGGCAAAACTACTGCCCCATTAGGCAATTTAATAATTCCCTGTATAAGTTTTCTTGTCGTTGCTCGTGAGCCGGATGAGCCAGCAATAAGTATAGGGTTTTGGGGCGGGTTCTTTGACCAATAATTAGTAAGAGCACCTATAACTAGTCTTAACCAAGCCTCTTCATCTGGGTCAGTTTTCCGATTTTCAAGATATTTTTTTATGATATTCAAAAAAAGTTGGCTTCTTTTCCAATGGCCAGATAGATCTGAAATATCGAGGTTTAAAATTTTCTCAACTGGTACAGCTTCCCCCTGAATTTCGTCAATTAAATCAGAAAGACTTTTTGTAAGTGCGTAGATAGACGATTGAGCAGCAATATCTGGTTGTGCTTCAATCAGTTTTTGAACTAATGCCATAAGTTCAAATTTATGAACTAAAGAATAAGGAGGATTTGGTTTATAACTATCGGGAATAAGTTCGGTTACTTCAGGCAAAGTTAAAATACGGGGATGGAGCATGGCGCCCAACTCAACTAATTCTTCTGTTAACCTGTGACGCATTCTTGTCGAATTAACTATCACTTGTAAATTTGCTAGAACCTCAGGCTTTGATGTTGCAAAACGGTTCAATATTCCATTTGCAAGCTCGCGTGGAAAGTTTGCTCCAGGGCTGATGCCAAATATCCCAGAAATATCAGGAAAAATCATCTGTAAGCCTTTTTACGTAAAGGTTTTCTGAAAAAAAAGTAATACAGAATTTATTTCTGTAGGGTCTTCTCAAGACGCGCCTCCCATACGCAAGAGCTAGTTGAAAAAATCACTTCTCGTTTATCATTTTCAAGAATAACTAATTCAATCGTAAGTGCATCTTGTGGTTCAAGATAACCAAGTCGATCTGGCCATTCTATAAGAACAATATCATTACCAAACGCATCAATTAAGCCTAATTCAAAAATCTCGCTCTGATCACTTAATCGGTACAGATCAGCATGCCAAATAGAGCCAGCCAAAGTGTCATAAGTTTGTACTAAGGTAAATGTTGGAGATGGAACGTCTTCTACTTTATCCATTGTGGCTTGTATTAGGGACCTTGCAAAGTGGCTTTTACCTGCTCCAATCTCCCCCTTCAATAATACTATATCACCATCTTGCAAATTTTCCCTTATTCTTAAAGCAAACGCCTTGGTTTCGAGGGGTCCATTTGATATAAGTGTTTTTTTCATAAAACTATACTACAAAATAAGATAATTGCTTTGGTGATATTGCCAACAAAGCAATAGGCAAAAAGGTTTAAAAAACTTATATAGAAAAATTTTGATTTTCACCAAAAAGGTTTGAAGTTGTTTCGACTTTTTTTCTTGGCCAATAAATGTCAACGATAGCCCCAGACGGCGCACTTTGCGATTGGCTAGGTTTTTGATTTTTATGTCCGTTGGAGAAACTTATTTTTGCGCCTGTTCTCTCAAGCAGTGTTTTGGCAATAAACAAGCCCAGCCCCATACCTTTATATCCTTGTCTGTTTTCTTTTCCTATTTTGGCTCCTAGGAACGGATCCCCCAGTCTTCCTAAAAGATTTGGAGGGTAACCATAACCATCATCAGAAATAGTAATATTAATTGCCTCTTTGGTCCAAGAGCTTTC
>JBJLGF010000021.1:0-11212 GCA_045564975.1 Paracoccaceae bacterium | reverse complement strand
CCCATCAGTACGCAAAAACGCAACATCGATGTTTCCATCTAAAACTGTCCCAGTCATAAGGCCAATATGCCAGCGCATTTTCATATCGGTTCTGAGTTTCCTTAGCCATAAATAATACAGGCAATTCTTATTCATTCAATTTCTAAAGTAGTTGATGAGTCCACTGTCTTTGTAAAGGGGCTAAAGATGGCCACTTATTTTTAGAGGAGTATTTTTTTATTTTGAAAGCTGAAAAGATTTTTTTTAAAATTAATAGGGCCTACAATTTGATGCTTACTTGTTTATAGCCGTCCGTATTTTTTTACTTAGAAGAGCATAACCAACATCATTCATATGAAGTGGGTCGTCACTGTAAAAAGTATTTTTATCCTCTCCATAAGCCTCGAGCATGGAGGAGTGTATATCTATAAAATTCCAATTTTCTTTATTTTTAACATGTTCTTCTAAGTAAAAATTGACCTTTTCAATCTCTTGTCTCAGGTGGCGTCTGAATGGACAAGGTTTGATCGAAATAACAAAAACTTCAAATTTTGGCAGAAGTTCTTTTACCGTTGTAAGAAAATTTTTATAGTCCCTCACAACTTCAGGAACAGATAGACCGCTACCTAGGTCATTATCCCCTGCATAAATAATAATTTTTCCATTGGTTATGCTGGTGGTTAAAAGCTTTTCTGCAAATGCCTGGCAAGCAGCAAGAGTTGCACCGCCAAACGCTAAATTAGATAGATATGAGACGCCTAAATCAGTCTTTGCATCTTTCCAAAGTCTTAGAGTCGAACTCCCATACAAAATGAAATCTTGTTCTTTTGTTTTGTTAATATGGTTTTGGATTTCAACTTCACGGATGTCAGTCCCAAATTCTTCCTCTACAGGGCTGAGCAAACCAACGTTTGTTGACAATGTTTGACGTTTTGCCAGAGGCATAACATTTAATTCTACAGCAAGTTCTATTGTTTCCTCAACATATGATCTGAATGTTTTTCTATATTCTATAAGGAAGTTTTCTATCTCAGCATCGCTTGAAGTGTCCTCTACCATATCAGACAATCTGAAACCTGGTTTTATTACAGCCGCGTAATTCGCTCTGGAAACAGGAAAGTCAAAATTTGCAAGAGCTATTGGGACGATTACGGGAGAGGGCTTCAAACGTGCAGCAAGTTTAAAAGCTCCAATTTTCAAAGGCCCTGGAGATGTCTCTGTTAAATTATCTGGAGTTTCTGATGTTCCTTCTGGAGCAATAACGAGTGGACGCCCTTCGTCAAATGCTTTTTGAGCTTCTATAAACAAACTCTCCTTTCTGGTTTCCTTTTCAACTTGAGTTTCCTCTAGTCTGTCTGACTCTGGTGTGTGGACTACAATATTATCAAGCCGTGAGTAGTAACCGTTACGCCAAAATTCGGTATTTCTACTTGCACGAACAATTCTTTGTCCTCCATCGCCGTATTTCGGATACAGAATTTTGGTACTTACAAAATGGCTATCTATCGAAAAAGCGTGACCATTTGCCAGAACGTTTTCCGGACATGACGCCAAGTGATTATATATGAAAATGGTCTGGGGCTCTTTAGGCAGATTTTCCATACCTTTTATGACGTAAGGTACTTGATCAAATGCCCTGGCGAAATCCAATTGAATAGGCTCTTTTAAACTTAATGCGTTTGTACCCTTTTTTGCACTCGTAACGCGGGTATAAATTTTGTTCAATTGCTCAAAAAAACGATGCTCCCGTTCAACTGGCTTAAGCGCATCTAGCGCCAGTGACCCTACTGTTTTTTCAGCCTCGTTTCCCTTAAGAGCTGCCTCATAAATGCAGTCGAAACCAAACTTTCTTGTAAACCTGTTGTCAATCATATGGACTGCAGAATGTAATGAGGATTGTACGGGAATTTTTGATCCATTAAAGGTAATCAAGGTCTTTAGAAAATTAGATCCTGGATTGTCCGAAAAATTAAAGTGGCTATTAGCTGATTGTTGATAACGACCAATTTGCCAAATTTGCCTTTGAAATAGAAAAGAAGCGAGTAGGGGTTCATTTTCCATCATCAATTGCAAATTTTTGCGAGAAAACTTAAGGATTGCCGTGTCGCGGTTCGATTTTAGGGAGTAGGGAGCTATTAACTTAGAATTTCCGTTTGCCCAAGAAAGGGTAACACCTGGCGTTACAATTGTTCGGGTCTTTTGAATTATTTTATTATTTAGTTTAAATGAAAAGTTAGTCTCTAAACTACCTGTGAATAAAACTATTAGATCTTCACATGGTTCCCCTTCATTAATGATGACTTCGTTGGCTGGGAATAATATTAATTCACTAAACTTTAAAAGGTCGGGTAATCTGTCGTGGTCAAGTTGAGCAAAAAAAGCACTGTTAATTAGCCTTTTGACAATATCTCTGTCGCTATTAAATGAAACACCATTAAATTTTCTTTGTATCTGCTTTGGTTTCTTTGGTTTGAAATGGCGTGTAGCCCATAAAAGCTCAGTTGATCGGCTAAGAATAAAGCTCATCAGAAAAGAGCCCCCAATTTGGTCGATCATTAAAAGATCATATAGAACAGAGAGCGGAAAAACTAAAACCTTGCTTTCGTCTTTGGCTGTAAGATTTGACATGTACCTGCCCGGTGAATTTAATCCTGATACACCGAGTGGCACAATACGTTCAGTAACAGTCGCAAAAGTAATATTTTGGTCTTCAGCTTCTCTTGTAAATTCAACTTTTCCGTCAACCAAAAAGTATAGATTTTCCGCTATTTGGTTTTGATGAAAAATAGTATCTCTAGCTTTATAAACTTCAAAACGACAATGTTTATCAATCAAGTTTTTAGCTTTTTCCGAAAGCTGCAGTTGCAAATCAAAATAACGTGTACTTTCATCGAAAAACGAAGAAATATTTTCGTTCATATTTTGTAAAATTTTCAACATCCCGTTGCCAACCTTTGGATTAGGTACTCTAGTCTTGCTGACATCGAATTGAGTTGAAAATTTTTGGAGCTGTTTATGGAAAAAAAGTTATTTAGAGAAATTTTCTGTCTAAATTTTATTCAATGAGCCAAAATTTTAGCCGTTTTCTCAAATCAAACTATTTTCAGTTTGAAGTTATTAATGGCGTCCAAAAACCATTACTCGAACTGTCTAAATATGCAAAACCAGTCGGAAACAATTTAAATCCTTTTGGCGCATTTACTCTTCTGGTGAACGAAAATCTTGTGCAGATCGAAGGTGCTGTCACGACTGAATGAATACCTAATGATCCCTGATAAATTCCATGCACATGCCCGCAGAGAATTCTGATTGGTTGGCTAGCTGCATCAAGACACTCTGAAAGTTCATCTGAGTTCTTAAGCCCTATCTCATCCATGAAAGGAATACCCGTATTTATTGGAGGGTGGTGGATCGCGAGAATAATATTTTTTTCAGTAGGTCGATTTAAATTCTCAAATAGTAAGTTTAAACTTTCTGACCGTAGCATGCCATGGTTTTGACCTTCAACTAATGTATCTAAGCCAATAATTAAAGTATCACTTGTCTCGTACACCCAATCAAAAAATCCTGAGCTTTGAATATCTATGTCTTTCGCAAAATAATGCATCATTGGTTGACGAAGGTCGTGATTTCCTGGGATAGCTAATAAGGGTAAATGTAGCTTTTTTAAAATATCATACGCATCGGAGTAACTTGCTGTACTCCCATCATCACTAATATCACCAGTAATAATTACGCCATCAAGATTACCAAAATCTTCCTTTTTACCTAAAATTTTATCAACTGTGTTTTTTAGAATATACTTTGCGTTGAATGCTCGTGTTAAGGTTGTTTCATCTTCGACGAGATGGAAGTCTGATAAGTGTAAAAATCCTGACATTAATAACTTTTTAGCATCAATTTTCTTAGCCGAGCAATAAGGTAAATTGACTAAAATTGGAATAATTCAATAAACCGTGCTTTAAAATGAAAAAGCAGGAATAATAAAATTTGGTATTTCAGAAAGGTTATTAGAATTCATTAAATCTGTATTTTTTTTAGTTGCGCCAATACCAGTTTTAACAAGAGCACTTGAGCAATTAGCATTAAAGCCTCCTCTGATATCATGTTCTACGCTGTCACCAATACATAGAACTTTCTTTGATTCTATTTCTGGGATTTTATTAAGAGCAAACTTGTAAATTGATGGATGGGGTTTTCCAAACCACGTGACAGGTCCTCCCATTTTCTCATATTCCTTCGCAATTAAGCCTGCTCCAAAAGAAGTTCCATTTGGGGTCAGCATTATCAAATCTGGGTTTGTGCAAAAGGCAGGTACGCCTCTGGTGGCCAATGGCTCAAGAAGAGATGTGTAGTAACTAAGAGCTTTCCTGTCAGATTCAGACCCTGCAATTATTAAATAATCAGCTTCGTCTGTATATTTGGCTATTTCACAAGAAAGACCATCGATCGGCGATGTATCTGCGTCCCTTGAAATTAAATATATTTTTGGCTTTATAAAGTTTCCATCTTCGATTTTATTTTTAATAGTCCAATACGCGACCTCTCCAGTATTTATCGATTCTCAGAAACAGGTTAAGCGCCAAGTAATTTTCAAACAACACAATTATACAGTTATCAATTTTTAGTAAAAAAATGAGACTTTCAGAGTAGATTAAATTTTACACATCAGTAAAAAATCCTTAGTGGAAAAAGATAGTATTTAAATTTAGCAAACAGTCTGGAGTGTGATTTGGGAAAAACGGTTGCTCATAAAGCAAGTATAATTTTCGATTTGGATGGTACATTAATTGATAGTGCGAAAGACATTCAATGGGTTGCGAATACTGCTTTATCTAAAATTGGAGTTGCTCCGATCAGCTACGAGGAAGCTGTCAGCTTTATTGGTGAAGGTGCTCCGCTCTTTGTTAAGAAAATGATTGCAGCTCGGTCAGTTGAAACCGCTCAACATGATTTCCTGCTAGAGCAATTTTTAAAATTTTATGAGGAAGCTGTGCAATTTAGTGAGCCTTATGACAATGTCATCACCGTTTTGGAAATGCTGAAGGCAAACCATGATCTAGGAATATGCACAAATAAACCGCTGAGGCCTGCGTTAAAGATTTTGAAGCATTTAAAACTAGATCATTTTTTTAAATGTGTAACAGGAGGGGACAACCCATTTGCAAGAAAACCAGATCCAAGGCCTCTGTTTGAAACATCTGCAAGCGTAGGGGATGGTCTATGTATTTATGTTGGCGACAGTGAAGTTGATGCTGAGACGGCTAAAAGAGCTGAGGTTCCATTTTTACTCTTTTCTGAGGGATACCGTAAAACACCTGTAGAAAAGATTCCACATACCTTTCAATTTTCGTCCTTTAAGGAACTACCTGAATTAATTGAAAAAGTCTTAGTATCAGCTCGCTAGTAATTAAATATCTAAAATCATACCTGTTAATATCAATTTTAACTTGAGTTTGATTTTTGGGGTCTTTGCATCAATTGCTATTACGGGATAAACATTGAGGTGTTTTAATTTTGGCTTAAAAAGCATCTAACGGCTTTTGGCAAAATCAAAAGGGAAAGAGTATACATGAGTATTTTGCATGGTATGCGGGTTTTTGAAAGCTCAGCTTTTGTTGCTTTACCTCTTGCAGGCATGCAATTAGCCCAAATGGGTGCAGAAGTTATCCGGTTTGATAATTTAGGGGGAGGCCTTGATCACTTCAGAAGGCCGCTCGCTCCCAACGGCGAAAGTTTATTCTGGCATGGTCTAAATAAGGGAAAAAAATCTTTTGCTGTAGATTTAAAATCTGAAAAAGGGCGTGAACTGGTCAGCGATCTAATCACTTCAGACGGTGATGATGCAGGATTGTTCATAACCAATTTGAGGGTGCCTGGTTGGACAGATTATGAAAGCCTCAAAAAAAAGCGCGCTGATTTAATAATGGTTACTCTGAAAGGCGATCGACACGGGGGGCCAGAAGTTGACTATACCGTTAACCCATCCCTTGGAATACCCCACATTACTGGTGCTGAGGGCAGCACAGAACCTGTTGCAAATGCTCTTCCCGCCTGGGATTGCGTAGCAGGTAACATGGTCGTTTCTTCACTACTTGCAGCCGAGCGAGATCGTTTGCGAACCGGGAGGGGTCAGGATGTGGAGTTTGCTTTAAAAGATGCCGCGGCTGCAGTAATTGGTCACCTTGGAATGATAGGAGAGGCGACCATTTACGATCAACAAAGAGGAAAATCGGGCAATGCAGTATATGGAGCCTATGGCCAGGATTTTGAGTGTGCTTGCGGTGGTCGAGTTGTTGTAATTGGTCTCACCTTAAGGCAATGGCGTGGCTTATTAAAAGCCACAGATAAAGTACAGGAAATCAAAAACCTTGAACAAAAATTAAACCTTTCCCTTGATGACGAAGGGCAGCGTTGGGAGCATAGGCATGAAATAAATGATGTTTTTCGGCCTTGGTTTGCAAAGCGAAAAATTTCTGATTTTGAGAAAAGTTTTAATGATTTTGGTCTCACGTGGTCGCGATTTCGAACAACAAAAGAGGCAATTACTGAGGACAAAGATACATTCACTGATAATCCAATGTTTAAAACACTAAATTTTGAAGGGATTGGCGAATACATGGTCCCTAGATCCCCATTAGAATTTTCAAATTATGATCCTTTGCCTGCCCAAAAACCCCCAAAGCTTGGTCAGCACACTGAGGAAATTTTGGGTGACATAATGAAGTTGGGATCAGGTGAGATTGGGGCACTTTTTGATAGTGGAACAGTTGGGTCTTACAAATAAAGTTGATATGGAAGGTTAGAAATTAAATAAATGACCAAAAAAAACAAAAAAAAGCCAAAATCAGACGCAAGGATAGCTGGTGAAGTGGCAACTTATGTTTTGCTTGGATTAGGTATCTTCGTCTTTATTATAGTAGCGTCGTCTTAAGATTGTCCGCTCATCAGCCTTTTATGCTGAGGTAAATAAATGCTGAAAAGCAAAATTCCAGCTAATCCCAATATTGCAGCTGGAATTAATGTAATGGAAGTTTGCAAAGTATTAAGCGCAGCATCGGTCTGCTTAGTAATTCCTTCAGTTGTTTCTTTCCATCCATACAGGCTTAGGATAAAACCTAAAATTAGCGGGGAAAAAGCATTTGCTACCTTCTGACCAAAAAGCCAAACTGCAGAGAAAGCGCCTTCAATGGACTCACCAGATTTTTCACGAGTTACATCCATCAGATCTGGATAAAGTGCCCAGGGAATTTGTTGGTAAGAACCATTGGTCATTCCAGCTAAAATAAAAAGACCTGCAATTAGTGTGACGTTATAATTAGGCAAACTGAAAAATATAAAAATCAACAGAGCAATATAGCACAAAATACCAATGAGTTGCGCCGCAACTTTGCCATATAAATTTGACAATTTAACCCACAAGGCCTGACTTATAATTGAGCCTATTACAAATGCTGCGAACATGAGCGAAAGAGTTCCAAGACCTTTCGCAACGCCAGAAAGTAACGAATTCCCATCATCCATTATCAAATACATTGCCGCAAAAGGTAGCCCGGCAGTGATCAAGGCTATGGCTAGTGTCATAATGCCATATAAAATTACCAAAGTGACAAATGCGCGATTAGCTAAAACCAGTTTTAAAATGTACGAAAAATTTTGTTGGGAAGGAACCAAAGTGCGGGGCGCATTTCGTGTAAAAAATACTGAAAACCATATAGATAAAATTATCAGTGGAGCTACGCAGATTGCCGCAAAAGTATAGCCAGATTTTGTATCTCCTGCCAAGATTGGTATTAGTGCGCCACCAACCAAAATACCCAAAGAGGCAAATGCCATGCGCCACGCGGTCATTGAAGATCTTTCCTTTTTATCCAATGTCATTTCGCCCGCCATAGCACCGTAAGGTATTGAAACCATTGTAAAACCTAAAGTTGATATCAAGAAAAAAACGATAACCCAGATAAGGCTTGCACTTGTAGTGAAATTTTCTGGCACAGCAAATAGTCCAATCATTGCAAGTGCCAAAACGACGGCTCCTACGAGCATCCAAGGGGCTCTTCTTCCAAAACGAGAAACTGTCTTGTCACTAAAATAGCCGATTATTGGATCCGTAATTATATCAAAAATTAGAACGGCGGTTGTTACTGCACCGGCCAGAGCTATTGGGATCCCAAGAAAACTATTCATAAAGGCCAAAATTAACAGTTGTTTTACGATAACAAAAACAACAATTCCCATATCGGCTAAACCCCAGCCTGCTTTTTGACCTATTGAAAGTGACATAAAAAATCTCCGCTCATGTTTTCTGCACTTTTAGACTTGTTTAAGCTGCTTGTAGAGAAAAATATTAAATTGAAACACAGATAGAGTTTTGTTCTTCTATACTGGAAGTTACTCTAGCCAATCAGGAATAATGTCTCGTTCTATAATTTCTTCGTAGCTAGGTCGTTTGCGAATTATGGAAAATTCATTTTTATTGACCATCACTTCTGGAATTAAAGGTCTAGTATTATATTCACTAGACATCACCGCTCCGTAGGCCCCAGCGGACCTAAATGCTACCAAGTCGTTTTTACTGAGTTCAGGCATTGTCCGCTTTTTTGCAAAGGTATCCCCAGTTTCACATACCGGCCCAACCACATCATAAACAGCTTCAGGTGAACTTAGTTGTTTGACGGGTATTATATCGTGATATGCATCATACATTGCTGGGCGGATTAAGTCGTTCATAGCTGCGTCGAGTATCAAAAAATTACGATTATCCCCATTTTTTAAGCCTAGAACAGATGAAACTAAAATGCCGGCATTCCCAACAATTAGTCGGCCTGGTTCAATTTCTATTTCACAATCTAGGTGGCCTAGAACTTTTCTGACCATTTTTCCGTATTCTACTGGAAGAGGGGGAGCGGATTTATTTTTCTCATAGGGAATCCCAAGTCCTCCACCAAGATCTAGTCTTTTAATTTTGTGCCCATCTTGTCTTAAAATCTGAGTTAAATCTGCAAGCTTTTGGTAAGCTTTTTGGAAAGGTTCGAGGTCAGTTAATTGACTGCCAATGTGTAGGTCTATTCCCACAATACTGATACCTGGCATTTTGGAGGCTTTAGAATAAACGTCTCTCGCCCTAGATATAGGAATTCCGAATTTATTTTCAGCTTTACCGGTCGCAATTTTCTCATGGGTTTGAGCATCTACATCTGGGTTTATTCTGATAGCTATAGGGGCTATTTTATTCATGGATGATGCTGTTGCAGATATTTGCTCAAGCTCTGAATCGCTTTCCACGTTAAACTGTCGAATACCATTTTGAAGAGCCAACGTTATTTCTTCTAATGTTTTTCCTACACCTGAAAAAACGACTTTTTCAGGCGGTATACCTGCAGATATTGCCCGTCTGTATTCCCCTCCAGATACCACGTCCATTCCAGCTCCCAGGGTTCCGAGAGTTTTAAGTATCGCCTGATTAGAAGCGGCTTTCATTGCGTAACAAATACAGTGATCCATACCATCAAGAGCATCATCAAAAAGCTGAAAATGTCTTACCAAAGTGGCCGTGGAGTAAACATAAAAAGGCGTTCCAACAGATGCTGCTATTTCAGCCACAGAAACATCTTCAGCGTAAAGTTGCCCGTCTCTATAATTGAAATGGTCCATTTGTTTATTTGTCCTTCTTAATAACGATAGTACGTCTCAGGTAAGAATTTTGTCTATTCGCTCAATAGCACGTAATATGTTTTCTTTGCTATTTGCATATGAAAACCTTAAATATCCTTCTCCAAATGTGCCAAAACTTGTTCCGGCAATAGTGGCTACCCCTGCTTGATCTAGAAATAGATCTTGAGCTTGCGACGAGGAGAGCCCTGTACCTGATATATTGGGAAAAGCATAAAAGGCACCAGCTGAATCTATACAGGAAACGCCTTTAAGCTCGTTAAGGGCAGAAACAATAACCTTCCTTCTCTTATCAAACTCAGAAACCATTTTTAGGACTGGCTCCTTTGGCCCCGTTAGTGCCGCCAAGCCTGCATATTGCGCAGCCGCGTTTACACAAGAGTGATCATTTATACATAAACGGGTGACTTGATCGACCATTTGATCAGGCCAAACAGCATACCCCATACGCCAGCCTGTCATGGCATAAGTTTTTGACCAACCATCCAAAACAATTAATCTATCACGAATTTCTGTATACTGTAAAAGGCTGACATGCTTCCGTCCATTATACAACATCTGGCTATAAATCTCATCTGACAATATAGCTACATTTGGATAATCTTTTAGTCCTGCAACCAATTTATCAACTTCTGATTTGGGAGTGACCCCACCGGTTGGATTAGCTGGGCTATTAATAATTATAAGCCTAGTTCTCTTTGTGATCTGGGAGAGAACTGACTCTGCATCGAATGCAAAACCATTCTCCTCTTTTAAAGCAATTGGAACAGGGGTAGCACCAGTGTAATTTATGACTGACTCATAAATAGGAAAACCTGGATTAGGGTACATTATTTCTGCGCCTTTTTCTCCAAATAAAAGTACCGCAAAAAACATTGTTGGTTTTCCGCCTGGAACGACGATAATATTATTGGGATTAACTGAAGTTTGATGGCGTTTTTCTAAATCGTTTGCAACAGCTTCCCTCAATTCAGGAATTCCGTTTGCTGGAGTGTATCCATGATGACCATCTTCAAGCGCTTTTATTCCCGCTTTAACTATGTGTTCCGGTGTTCTAAAGTCAGGTTGTCCAATTCCAAGGTTAATTATGTCTTTCCCGTTTGCAGCTAATTCATTTGCTTTAGCGAGCACTGTAAAAGCGGATTCAGTTCCCAGTCTGGAAATACTGTCGGCGAATTTAAGGTCAGTCATTTAATTGTCCAAAAGTTAATTGTGATCTATTTTGTTTCTTTATTTACAGGCGCTTTGGGTGGGCCATCTACGCCGCAGCCAACTACTGCAAAACACAGTAACAGAACTAAGGCAAAGTTTTTCATCCTAATACCTTTTTCCATCTATCTATCTGAAATTGAACCTCTTTAGGCGATGTCCCTCCGTATGAAGATCGCGAGTTAACAGAATTTTCAATAGACAAAACACTAAATACATCTTCGTTAATATCGGAATGGATACTTTGCATGTCTTTAAGTTCTAGTTCAGACAAATCGCGTCCTGATCGTTCAGCAAGGCTTACTAGCTCACCTGTCACGTGATGTGCTTCTCGAAAGGGTAGGTTTAAAAC
>JBJLGF010000020.1:0-12152 GCA_045564975.1 Paracoccaceae bacterium | reverse complement strand
ACCTCATACCCAAGGTTCTTTAACTTAGTTTGTAGAAGCTTCATTTGGTTCTTATTTAAGCCTTTATCCGGGTTGCCTGGGGAGAAAGCTGGAGAACCTTCAAGTCGATTTGCAAAATGGGCAGCAGTCAGCACGTAAATGAAGCTTTTGTTCCATTCAAAAAACACATTGAAATTTGAGTAAGCCAGAAATTTTGGTCCTTTTCTACCTTGCGGTATAATTAAAGAGGCGTTGTGCGATCCGTCTGGCAGATCAGTATATTTACCGGTTATTCCCAGGCTCTTCCATTCTTTAACGGTTTTTATTTTATCCGTACCCGTATCAAGCCAATCTATGTCGTTTGTTAAAGTTACCTCCTGCAACCAAGGTTCATTTGCCTGCCAACCTAAACTTTTAAGCATTTTGGCAGCACTAAACAGTGCATCACTTGTAGAGCTTTGAAGATTGATTGTTCCGTCTCCGTCAGCATCCACTCCATTTTCTAAAATATCTTTTGGTAACATTTGAACCATCCCAATTTCACCTGCCCATGCTCCTTTGGTGGTACTTGGATTGAACTCATTTCGACTAAATAATTCTAAAGCAGCAAAAATTTGGGGTCGAAATAGAAATGGCCTCCTACAGTCAAAGGCCAGGGTTACCAAGGCATCACGTGTATTAAAGTTGCCTTGTACTGCTCCGAAATCCGTTTCTAAGGCCCAGAAAGATGTAAGAATACCCCGAGAAACACCAAAAACTTTTTCAATTTCGTCGAAGGTAGAAGAATATTTCTTCAAATTGATCTTACCGTGCTTCATCCGATAATCGTTTATTAAGCGTGGGGCGAATTCGTTAAATGGCTTTAGAAAAATGCCCTGTGCTCGGTCAGCTTCTAATACCTGAGGATTTAGTGATACGTTTTCAAAAAATGTATTTAAAATTTTTTCTGTATAACCAATCTCTTGGGCTTCTTTTTTAATATTTTCAATGAATTGATTAAATTCACCTCCACACTCTCCAGAAACTGAAGTGTTAAGGGCAAATATTAAGAAAATCACTTTAAACACAAATGGCATTTATAACATTCTTTTGAATAGCTGGTATTAGACTCTTGGATTAAACATAGTTTAAAGTGATTAGGTTAACTAGAACTATAAAAGGTTTGATTTGCAAAAAGTAGAAATTGTTTGATAGATTTAAGGTGCCGATCAAGTAAATTTTGGAGTGTTAATAGGTAGAGTTTTTATGAGTACCTTTTTATCAAAAGATGTACTTGCTGGAATAGAAGCTGCTCAAAAAACGAGTTTAAAGAAGAAAAACCGTCTTCGTGTAGAGTTTAACAAAAATTATTTTCCTGTAATGCGACTTACAAAAAATGGATTTTCTATCGAAGCAGAAATGGCTCCAATGATCAGAGGACTAGTGGATTTATATGATGGCGATAGACACCTAAAACAGTGCTTGATCGTAGCCTCTAAGAAAGAAAATGGGCTTGTTCATTTTGATTTCAAGCGAGAGGCGGCCACTCAAACTTCTGCGTCAAAGGATTTTTATAAAGAAAGTACGGTAGCAGCGTTGATCCCGCGCTTATTATAGATCAGAAAAAGCTGCGCTTAAACGTTCTGATGCGATTGTTACATTTTCAGTTGTTGTGGCGAAATTAAATCTTAGAAAACTATGACCATTTTTACCAAATGTTGGCCCTAAATTTGCAGCAATTTTTGCTTCATTTTGTACTTTATTTACAAATTCTTTTTGCGCCATTCCAGTTCTTGAAAAATCGACCCAAGCTAAATACGTCCCCTCCAATTTCATTGTGTCCAAGCCGTGTATGTTTGACACTGCATCATCAAATATTTGTCGATTTCTATCTAGATATTTCATTAATTCATCAACCCAAACAGCGCCCTCTGGGCTGTAAGCGGCCTTTGCCATAAATAAACCAAAGCTATTTGGACTTAGACCCAGTGCAGACATTTTTGTTGTAAATTTTTGTCTTAAGTTTTCGTCAGGTATAATCACATTACCAGTATGTGCTCCGGCAATGTTGAAGGTCTTTGTCGTTGCTGTCATCATAATTAGTCGGTCACAAATATCTTCATCAATAGTTGCCATTGGTATATGATTGGATCCAGAGTAGACGATATCATGGTGTATTTCGTCTGATATCAAAACGAGATTGTGACGTTTCGCAAAATTTGCAACGTTTTTTAATTCCTCTTTCGACCAAACGCGTCCCCCAGGGTTATGAGGTGAGCATAAAATTACAATTTTTTCCTTGCCCGTCATCAAATTATCATAAGAAACAAAATCGAATTCATACCTACCTTTATTATTCACCAAAGGACACTCCAAAATTTCACGGTTAGCGGCTTTTATTGCCCTAAAAAAAGAGTGATAGACAGGTGTGAATAGAACAATATCATCACCTGGATTACTGAATGCTTCAATGCAGACTGCAGCTCCATTGACTAGCCCATGTGTGCTAAAAATCCATTTGGTATTCAAATCCCAACCATGGCGGTTTTTCATCCACCATTGTATTGCTTCTCTATAGGAAGTGTCATCGCCGTAGTATCCATAAATTCCATGGCTAGACAGATTTTCAACTGCTTTTTGAACACATTCAGGGGGTCGAAAATCCATATCAGCTACCCACATGGGTATCCCATCTTTGGCTGACACTCCGTACTTGCTTTCCATCATGTCCCATTTGTCAGAGTGAGTGCCACGACGTTCTATTTTTTCGTCAAAATTCATAATAAATGCTTTGAAATACTCTTAGTCAAAATTGGTCATTAACATTGTTTTGGCCAATTGCACAGACCCGTTGCGTTGTGGCTTATATTATCCTAGATGAATATTATGATTAGACCTATTGTTTTACATCCAGATGCACGGTTGAAAAAAAGATCTGTGCAAGTTGAGAACATAAATGACGCCCTAATTAAATTGGCCGAAGATATGATGGAGACGATGTATGATGCTCCTGGGATCGGCTTGGCTGCCCCTCAAATCGGTGTATTAGAACGGTTAATTGTAATGGATTGTGCCAAAAAAGAGGATGAAGAACCGGATCCAGTTATTATGGTGAACCCGTTAATTACGGCCTCTTCAGAAGAAATAAGTGTGTATGAAGAGGGATGTCTTTCTATTCCTGAGCATTTTGCAGAGGTCACTCGACCGGAGCTGGTACAGGTTGAGTGGATTGATTTAGATGGCAAGCAACATTCTGGGGAGTTTGTTGGTCTTAAGTCAACTTGTATCCAGCATGAAATTGATCACTTGAATGGTAAATTATTTATTGATTATTTAGGGCCCATGAAGCGACAATTGATAACGCGTAAAATGCAAAAATTTAAACGTGAAAAATTGCGCGGTGATGAATAATGGTGGTCAGGAAATTTCTGAAATGGCCTGATAAAAGACTTCGCTCAAGAGCGCATGAGATAACGGAAATCACAGAGGATATAATTTCGATTTGGGATGATATGATAGATACGATGAATGCTATGCCTGGCATTGGTTTAGCTGCTCCACAAATTGGTATTAACTTAAGTTTAGCGGTAATTGATGCATCAGAAACTCGGAATAAGCCGGTAAAACTAGCCAATCCTGAGATTCTACAATCATCGTTGGAGTACAGTGAGACACAAGAGGCTAGTCCAAATTTGATCGGCATATCGGCAAAAATTAAAAGACCTAAAAAAGTTACAGTGCGATTTTTAAACAAAGAAGGTTTTATAGATCGCAAGGATTTTTCAGGGCTTTGGGCTACATCTATTCAACATCAAATTGATCATTTAAATGGCAAAATGTTTTTTGACAACTTATCCAAGGTCAGAAGGGATATCTTGCTTAGAAAGGTCAAGAAGAAAAAATGAAGTTGGTTTTTATGGGGACACCGCAGTTTTCTGTTCCTGCTCTTAAGGCCTTGGATCAGAGTCACCATCAAATATGTGCAGTTTATTCTCAACCGCCCAGGCCCTCCGGTCGCGGCAAAAAATTAAAACTCAGTGATGTCCATAAAGAAGCCCTTGATTTGGGACTGACTGTACATAATCCTAGGAATTTTAAATCTGAAAAAGATCAAGCTATCTTTAGGGAGTTAAAGGCGGATATAGCCGTTGTTGTTGCTTATGGCCTAGTTCTTCCTAATCAGATACTATCATCTCCGAAGCTCGGGTGCGTGAATATCCACGCGTCTCTTTTGCCACGTTGGCGAGGCGCTGCACCAATTCAAAGAGCAATTATGGAAGGAGATGATGAAACCGGAATTTGCATCATGAAAATGGATGAAGGGTTGGATACTGGTCCAGTTCTATCTTCGAGGAAAATCCAAATTACAGGAAATGATACCGCTAAAATTTTATCAGAAAGATTAAGTTTTGTGGGCTCAAAGCTTATAGTTGAGGTGTTGGATAAGCTATCTGATTATAAAGCTCAGAGCCAGTCTTCTGTCGGCGTTACATATGCGCGTAAGATACATAAGTCTGAAGCGAAAATTGACTGGTCATTTCCTGCGCAAACTATTGATCGAAAAATCAGGGCTCTGTCTCCCTTTCCAGGCGCCTGGACTGAGATAAATGGAGAAAGGGTCAAATTATTAGCTTCCAAGGTTATAGATAAAGAAAATGAGCCTGGGCTCATTCTAGATAAAGGTTTTGCAATTGCTTGTGGCCAAAAAGCAGTCGAAATAACCCAAGCACAAAGACCAGGTAAATCTGCTCAAAACTCAGATGTTTTTTTACGCGGGTTCAAATTGCAGCAAGGTAATAGATTGGACTGATTTTTAGAAATCAATTGCGATCCCTTTCTTCTCCCAATCTCCAAACCTGACAGGTTCTACACCTTCGCGGCCTCCAAGTTCTTTCGGAAGATTTACTTCTTTTTTTTCCAACCGGCGCTTCTCAGCCTCTGCTAGTGCTCTTAAAGCTTCTGGGGGAAGTTCTTTTTCTTTATCAGGCATATAAACTTTCCTTGATCATAATAGACTGATATAGCGGCTTCAAAATTCTTTCAAGAAAGTTTCTGTATGAATCCCTCCAGGAGTAAACCTCGTTTTGTTGCGATAGATATTCTAAATGAGATTTTAGGAAACAAAAAAAGCTTCCATGAGCTAAGGTCGCTTGGGGTCCTTAAAAATTTAAAACCCAATGAAAAAGCTTTTGTCCAACGTTTAGTCATGGATACTTTGCGTAACTTAGATCGGTACGACAGACTTTTAAAAAAATACCTTAAAAAAGAACCCAAATTAAGGGTTAAAAATATACTACGGCTAGGATTGACCGAACTAGTAACTGGTGGTGCATCTCATGCAATTGTAAATGAGGCAGTGAATTATGCAGCTTCAAACAAAACAACCAGGCCAATGAAAGGCTTGGTTAATGCAATATTGCGGAAGTTTTCATCTTACGAAATCGATGAATTGAATAAAGATGAAAGTATTTCCAGGTTGCCCGTTTGGTTAAGAGATCCTCTAGTCAACGCCTATGGGAAAAGTACTGTAATTGAAATAGAAAAAATACAAAGTATTACACCGCCCATAGATATTACTTTAAAAGATCCATCTAAAATCCATGATTGGGCAAAAGAGTTGGATGGAAGAATTGTCTTTAACGAAAGTATTCGTTTGGAAAGCGGTAAACAAATATCTGCTTTACCCGGTTTTAAGGAAGGTGATTGGTGGGTTCAAGATATAGCTGCATCTATTCCAATTCGGCTACTAGGAAATTTAAATGGTAAAAAAGTACTCGATTTATGCGCCGCGCCGGGTGCAAAGACACTTCAACTCGCTTCTCTTGGAGCGAATGTTACCTCGGTAGATATTTCAGCTAGTCGTTTAGAACTATTGAGGGAGAATTTAGAAAGGTGTGGACTCCATGCGGATATAATAGAAAGCGATGCTTTCGATATTTTTGATAAATTCGATATTGTATTATTGGATGCTCCATGCAGTGCAACTGGAACGATTAGGCGTCATCCTGACCTAGTCTATTGTAAAGATGGATCTGATTTTTCTGAGTTATTTGAAATTCAGGCTAAGTTACTTGATCATGCTTCTTCAATGGTAAAGGATAACGGACTTATTATCTATGTGACATGTTCTCTTTTGCCAGATGAGGGTGAGTGTCAAATTGAGGAATTTCTAGAACGCAATGACCAATTTGAAATAAAAAAGTCAAACGAAATAAGTAAAAACATCCCTGAGGCTTGGGTTTTGAATTCTGGTGATATTAGAATTACGCCGGCTAGTTCGGATGAAAAGGGCGGTTTAGATGGTTTTTATATATGTTATTTACAAAAAAAACCAAATAAACCCTAAAGATAGTTAGATTTGTTAATATAAATATTTCGTAAGAACCAAGATAATTTATTTTAGAAAATGAGCCAATTTTGAGTTTTGCTGCCGCTTTTACAGACAAATTATATGCTTTTCTGATTTGTAAGTCCAAATCTGATACAGAATTTATTCTTGAAACAGAGCCTCGTTCAATTGGTAAAATATCTACTGGCCGCCAGATGGTAGATGGGAAAATTAATTTGGCGGGCCAAGTTATTCAGCAAACCGATGAAGCCTGGAACCTTAAAACGAAAAGAAAAGATTTTCATAATAAACTGCATAGTTTTGATTGGGTGGATGACTTGGCCGCCCTCGCTAGCGTAGAAGCCCGGCGGTTTGCACAAACCTGGTTACATTTCTGGATAAACAAGTATAGTTCTGGTTTTGGGCCAGGTTGGACACCAGAGTTAACAGGAAGACGTTTAGTTCGTTGGATGCATCATTATCTGTTTCTTACGCAAGGTTGTTCTGAAAAAAAATTGAAAAAATTTAATATCTTATTGGCAAGGCAAGCGAAATTTTTATCCAAAAGAGCGGTGAAAGCATCCGCAGGATTACCTAGATTTGAGGCTTTATTAGGGTTGATATACGCAGGCTGCTATCTAAAGAACATGGAGAAAGTTATAGAGCCGGCTACTGTGGCTCTTGCTAATGAATGCCACTATTTAATAAATGGTGAAGAGATTGTTTCCTCTCGAAATCCCCAAGAGATTTTAAACATATTCACAATTTTAATCTGGGCAAAACTTGCACTTAAGGATTCAAACTGGAATCCATCTGTTACCCATTTAGAGACAATAGAAAAACTTGCGCCGATTCTTCGTAATCTAAGGCATTCTGATGCGGGCTTACCAAGATTTCATGGTAGTTGTGGCGACGTAGATGGCCAATTAGATAAGGCGTTAAGTAATGCGGAAAGTCGAGAGATTTCGTCACATGAAACAAGTGTTGGTTTTGTAAAGTTATCAAATTCTCGAACTTCTGTAATTATTGACGCTGCACCACCTCCCATGGGTAAAAAGGCTTTGAAAGCTGATGCTTCCACTTTAGCTTTCGAGATGGTTTCAGGCCAAAGAAGGATTTTCACGAGTTGTGGCCCTGGTTATCTTTTTGGCCCAGATTTGAGTTCCGAAGGTCGCCAAACAAATTCTCATTGCACAGTTTATGTAGACAACCAAAATAGTAGCGAATTCCGTGATATAGAAGGTTGGCTTCAACCCCCAAAAAAGGTCATTTTTAATGGACCGCGCAATGTGCCGAAAGAGATTTCAAATGAAGAAGGCACAGCTATTTTTGAGGGCGCACATGATGGTTATGTTAAAAGTCATGGTCTTACTCATGTTAGAAAATTAAAGCTTTCTCAAGATGGTCAGTCCTTGGAGGGAGAGGACTTAATGATTGCAATTGAGGACTCTCACAAAAGGCAGTTTGATAAAATTTCTAAAAAAAATAGCAGTGACCAAATTTCATTAAAAGCTGCATTTCATTTGCATCCAGATGTTGCGGTGCGATTAGACCAGGAAAATAATCTTACAAGTTTGGCTCTGAAGAACGGTGAGGTGTGGATTTTCAATTATAGTATGGATTTACATCTGCAGTTGGCGCCCACTATTTTTTTTGAGAATGGTTTGTTCGAACCGCTGGAGTCGAAAAAGTTGATTTTATCTGCAGATCTCCTGAATTATGGAACAAGAATTAAATGGTCTCTAGCTAGAGCTATCGATAAGGATCTTTCGGTTGGTGATCTTTTTTAAAATTGAGTTAAATTAATTTACAAACAGGAAAGTTGATGAGTGATCTTTATCCAATTAAACGTGCGTTGATTTCAGTATCTGACAAAACTGACATCGCTAAGCTCGCGAACGCCTTATTTCAGCATGGGATTGAAATTATATCAACTGGAGGAAGTGCTGAGACGTTAAGAGCCTCCAATATACCTGTTAAAGACGTTTCAGAATTGACAGAGTTTCCAGAAATGATGAATGGCCGAGTAAAGACATTACATCCGAGAGTACATGGTGGCCTTCTTGCCTTACGAAATGAAAAAGACCACCTCTCAGCAATGAAACAACATGGTATAAGTGAAATAGATTTATTGATTGTTAATTTGTATCCCTTTGAAAATACTGTGGCTCGTGGAGCTGATTATGCAACATGCATTGAAAATATTGATATCGGTGGTCCAGCGATGATCCGTGCAGCAGCAAAAAATCATCAGTTTGTAACCGTAATAACTGAAACCTCAGACTACGGTCTATTTTGGGATGAATTTGAAACAAATAAGGGGTGCACAAGTCTAAATTTTCGAAAAAAAATGGCCTATCGAGCCTATTCACATACTGCAGGCTATGACGCATCGATTTCTTCCTGGATGAATGAGCAAGAAAAAGATGATAATCCTAAGAAAATGATTGAAGTTGGGTCATTAGTACAAAATTTGAGATATGGTGAAAACCCTCACCAAAGAGCTGCATTTTATAAAGATAATAGCAATAGTTTTGGTGTGGGCTCAGCCTTTCAGCATCAAGGTAAAGAGTTATCGTACAATAATATCAACGATACAGATGCTGCATTTGAGTTAGTTTGCGAGTTTGATCAAACTTCAAAATCAGCTTGTGCGATAATAAAGCATGCTAATCCTTGTGGAGTTGCAACTGGTGTAAATTTGAAAGAAGCTTACAAGTCTGCCGTTAGCTGTGACCAAACGAGCGCTTTTGGAGGCGTCGTGGCTCTCAATCAAACTTTGGATAAATCAACTGCAGAAGAAATTTGCCGTATTTTTACTGAGGTTGTTATTGCGCCTGGCGTAACAGGAGAGGCTTTGGAAATATTTGCAAAAAAGAAAAACCTCCGTCTCCTGACCACTGGTGATCTGAAAAACTCAAGGGATGGTAGAAAAACCATTAGGCATATTTCTGGAGGGTTTTTAGTTCAAGATAGAGATACCGAAACTGTTTTGGAAAAAAATCTTAATATTGTCACGAAACGAAAACCCACTCATGAGGAATTAGAAGACATGCTCTTTGCTTGGAAAGTTGCGAAGCATGTAAAATCTAATGCTATAGTATATGCAAAAAATAATGTGACTGTTGGTATTGGAGCTGGGCAAATGAGTAGAGTTGATAGCTGTAGAATAGCAGCGCAAAAATCGATTGATATGGCTGAAAATCTATCTCTGGATTTTCCATTAACAAAGGGTTCTGCTGTCGCCTCGGATGCTTTTTTTCCATTTTCAGACGGTCTAATGGTTGCCGCCGAGGCAGGAGCTACAGCGATTATCCAGCCAGGAGGTTCTATGCGAGACGAAGAGGTTATAAAAGCTGCAGATGATGCCAATCTTACAATGGCTTTCACTGGTATAAGGCATTTTAGACACTGATATGAGAAAGTTCTATTGCATATTAATAGCTTCTTTTTGCGTTGATCAAATTTCGAAGTGGTTTGTAGTCTTTTGGCTAAATTTGATCTCACTAAATTCAATTGATGTATTTCCCCCATTTGTGAACTTTCGAATGGGCTGGAATTATGGTGTTAATTTTGGCCTTTTCGGAGAGCAAGGTGAGCTAAAATCATATTTTCTCATATTGCTATCAATTACTATTAGTGGCTTAATTATTTTTTGGATTTACAGAATAAAAGCCAGCAACTTTCAAATCACTTTTGGAGCTTTATTATGTGGTGGTGCGCTAGCTAACGCCTTTGATCGTTTTATTTATAATGGGGCAGTTGCTGACTTTCTGAATATGTCTTGTTGTGGTATTTATAATCCTTTTGTATTTAACCTTGCAGACGTTTTTATTTTTGTTGGAGCAATTGGCTTGGCTTTTTCCACAGAAAATAAAACAGAATAAAATAATTTTGATAAATTATGATTTTATTTTATGTAAATCGTATGGAGAATTAAATAGTTTATGCGATCATCTACTTTTCTACTTATATTTTTGATTTTTTGTTCCGGATGTAGTTCGGATAATGGTAAAGTCGTTGACCTTTATGATATAGATGTGGGTGAGAAAATAGTCGTTGTTCCATCTAGCGAACTTAAGATCCCACAAAATTTAGATGTTTTGCCAGAACCCACGCCTAATGGCTGAAACGTGACTTGCCCAATAACTAGATTGCCAGAATCATTGAGAATTGCTAGTTAATTGTTTGATTGGATTATGCAAATTTACCTTGGCAAAACCAGCCAGACGACATTAATCCGCCATGTGCATAATAAATCCATAAACGATCGCCTTTATCGCACTGAACAAACCAGTAGTCCCGTACGCCACTACGCCACTTTGGTTCATCTAGCCACCATTCCGGCGAAATTCGTTCTGGCCCGTAGCTTTCGGTAATATGCCATATTTTCCCACGCCATTTGAACTCTGATAAAGGGTTTGGTTTGTCTGGAGCATTGATAATTTCGGGAACCCATAACTGAACTGGTCGATAGGATTTTGGTTTTGGCCACTCTTTTGCTTGTTCCGACCATGCTGCCGACAAAATAGTATAAGTTTTTTCGGGTATATTACTTTTCGCTGGGTGTAATCGTATAATATTCTCCAATCCAATTCTAACACCTAACTTGGAGATTAAGTTTTCTGGATTTATTTTTTTTTCAGTGCGTGACGCATTGCGCTCACCCACTAACACATGTCCAATATGATTATATTTTGTGAGCACCTCAGTCTTGGTGGCTTCTATTCGTAAAATATCAATCCCAAATTTAACATCCAAATCCTCAAGTTTAATTACCATTAGATCACGAATATACTTAAAAGAATTAGAAGGTTGGGCTAATCCCACTTCAATACTTCCTATTGTATTATCCGTTCGGAAAATTTGTAATAGAACTTTCTGTGCGCCTAGAGTTTTCTTTTTTAAATTACAACAAAGACGATCTAATATACGATCAAGACCAGCAATAATGTCAGACTTTAATCCAATTGGATCAGGAAAACTAATTTTTACACCAAAATTTAGCTCTGGCTGTAATGGCGAAATAGGCTCTGGTAGATTGCCCAGTGCTTGGTCTACTCTTTTTAGCAAACTAAGGCCAAATCTGCGATTAAGGCTTGCCCTTGGTTGGTTTATAATATTTTCAATTTGGCGTAGTCCTAGTTGGACCAATGTATTTTGAGTTTGAATTTCTAGTCTAAGAGCTGCAACTGGAAAATTGGAGATTGACTGTCGTATTTTACCAGGTGGTGAAATAAAATATTTACTACTTTTAGTAATTTTTAAATTATTTTGTCTGTCCTTAAAAGATCGCTTTGCGGAACGAGAACGTGTTGCTCGCGCTTCTTGCTCAATAGTATCGCCATTTCGATAATTTTGTAATGTTTTTTCAGAATATCGAGATAAAGCCCATGCTGCTCCTACTGTATCTGCACATCCTATTTTAGTCGTCAAACCAAGTTCATCATATGCGAGCAAAATATGATTTAACATTTTACCTTCACCACCAAATAAATGTGAACATCCTGTTATATCCATGATTAATCCCGTATTCCCTTCTGGTGCTACCCATGGACTAAACTTGCTAGACCACCGACAAATACCCTTAAGGAATTGAGTTTCTGCATACGAATTTTGAGTTTGTACGAATAAATGTGGGCAAATAGCACTAGCGTCACGTAAAGATTGCCCAACAAAAAGGCCTTTATATTGAGCAGCAGCGGAGATAGAGGAGATAATTTCACTTTGAGATTTTTTGGCTACAATAACAACTGGTTTTCCTAGGCTGTGTTTGGTTTTGCGCAAAATACGTTCAGCCCCCATGTATGGAAACCAGATTGCAATAATTCGACGACCAGGCATTTTGAAACTTTAATTTTTGTTC
>JBJLGF010000019.1:0-12279 GCA_045564975.1 Paracoccaceae bacterium | reverse complement strand
CATGGCCATTAGAGCGCCAACACCAGCAGGTCTTAAATCATCAATAATTATTTGGTATTTAGATTGACCCCCAAAAGTAGTCACTCTTCCTCTGGCAATTACCTCCATCCCTTCTTCAGGTCTTGTGATTAATTTATCAGCAACGCCTTTCCAAATAACACCAGCGATTACTGATTTTTCATCTTTCAAATCCAAATAAACGTGACCAGACCTAGGCAAACTTACACGACCAATTTCACCTCTAATTCGAACATAAGAAAATTCATCTTCAATAAGTCTTTTAATAGCATTGGAAATATCACTTACTGAAAACTCAGGCTCATTGATTCCCGCTATTGGATTTTCGAAAAGATCTGACATTAGTAACTCCTAAAAAAAATTTAAACCTTGATGAGCACAAGAGCAATTAGTTTTGGTGAGCCTTGCCCAATCAAATGTTGTTGATTATTAAAAATTAGAGATATTAAGGTGATTCAATTATGAATATATTGATATTAGGGAGTGGAGGCCGTGAACATTCTCTAGCCTGGGCTATCAAACAAAACCCCAAGTGTGATAATATATTCGTAGCACCAGGAAATGCAGGAATTGCTCAAATTGCGAAGTGTATAAGCGTCGATATTCTTAACGCTACTCAGATCTTAAACACAGTAAAAGAATACAATATCGACTTTGTTCTAATTGGCCCCGAGGCACCTCTAGCGGAGGGTGTTAGTGATATTTTAAAAAAAGAAGGAATTTTGACGTTCGGACCTTCTAAAGCGTCGTCTCAATTGGAAACAAGTAAAAAGTTTACAAAAGAAATCTGCGATGCCTCCGGAGCGCCCACTGCCGAATATAGAAGCTTTGACTCACTAGAACCAGCTTTAACTTATGTAGAAACTAAAGAGGCGCCTTTGGTTGTTAAAGCTGACGGGCTAGCTGCGGGTAAAGGTGTGATCGTAGCTACAGATATTGAGATGGCTATATCGGCAGTGCATGAAATTTTTAGAGGATCTTTTGGAAACGCTGGTACAAGTGTTGTTATTGAAGAGTTTATGGAAGGCGAGGAAGCATCCCTTTTTGTTTTAGTTGATGGAGAAACAATCCTACCTATTGGTACCGCGCAAGATCATAAGCGGGTAGGAGATGGCGACACCGGATTAAATACTGGAGGTATGGGAGCTTACTCGCCAGCTCCAATTTTAAATGAAGAAGTATTGAAAAAGACTGTTGAAAGGATAATTCGCCCGACTGTGCGTGAAATGGTTAGGCGAGGTATGCCGTTTACAGGCGTTCTTTACGCAGGCCTTATGATAAAAGATTCGGATCCTCGTCTGGTCGAATATAATGTAAGATTTGGTGATCCCGAGTGTCAGGTTCTAATGATGCGGTTGGGTGGGCAAATTTTGGATGCTTTACTTTCTACTGCCAACGGCGAGTTAAGTGATGTAAAAATTAATTGGGCTGAAGACCATTCTATAACAGTTGTTATGGCGAGTAATGGTTATCCAGGCTCTTATAATAAAGGTACCCAAATAAATGGGCTAGCTGATCTTCCTTCAGACAGTAATTCTATATGTTTCCACGCTGGAACAATGGAAAAGAATGGAAAAATAGTAGCAAACGGTGGACGTGTCTTAAACATCACAACAAGGGCAGAAACTTTAATCAAAGCTCAAAAAAATGCCTATGAAATGATAGAAACTATTGATTGGCCAGAAGGTTTTTACAGGAAAGACATTGGTTGGAGAGCGCTATGACCTTTAGATCAAAATTGGAATTATTAGCTGCAATACCCAATATAAAAGATGCACCAAAAAAAGAGGCCATAATTGAAAATCTATGCTTTCGACCAGAAAGAAACGAAAGAAGTTTTCCAGAATTTATGGACTTAACACCAGATGAGGGAATTAAAGGAGACCGATGGCTGGAAAGTCCTTGGTTGAAACTTGCAAATGGGGCACCAGATCCCGGTATTCAAGTTTCTATTTTATCTACTAGAGTTTGGAATGCGGTAAAATTTGGACCCGAAGCAATTCACCCAGGTGATACATTCATGTCTGATTTTGATACATCAGAGGAAAATTGCCCAGCAGGTACTATTCTTTCAGCGGGAACTGCTAAACTGAAAGTATCGGGTATTTTTAATGAAGGCTGTGTTAAATGGAAGGTGCGCTACGGTGTGGATGCAAAAAACTGGATAACCTTAGAGGAAAACAAATCACTTCGATTACGAGGATTGTTGTGCTCTGTTGTGTCAGCGGGAAAAATTCGAAATGGGGACTTATTGAAAAAGTTAATTTAATTTAAATTATGCTTAACTAGATCTGCTTTTCAGGCAGTTGAACGATCAAACCATCAAAATCATCAGTGACGTGCATCTGGCAAGTTAACCGAGATCTCTCCGGGTCAGGTTCATAAGCAAAGTCAAGCATGTCCTGTTCCATATCTTCACTTGGCGGAACCTTGGACACCCATTCTGGATGAACGTAAACATGGCAGGTGGAACATGCACAGGCGCCGCCGCAGTCTGCATCAATTCCTGGAATATTATTGTCTCGAGCACCTTCCATCACAGTCAACCCGTTTGAAACCTCAACAACGTGTTGTGTCCCGTTATGCTCAATATAAGTAATTTTGGCCATTCTGCTCATCCATCATAATTCGTGAAACTCTTCTAATCAGCTAAATTTAATTCGGCCATACCTTTTTAGAAATTATTAAAAGAATCTTGTCATATTATTCCATCTGTTCTACTTTTGTTCTTAAATATGGCCAAAAATCAAATATAATAAAAAAATGCAAAATACTCTCTTAAAATGGCCAAAGCCACCAAGTGCTTGTCCCGCATCTTTTCTAAATCGTCCTTCACCTGGTACAATTGTTTGCGTCGCAGGATTAGTAATACTTAGGCAACGTCCGGGAACAGCAAAAGGTGTTATTTTTCTCACATTGGAAGATGAAACAGGAACAGTAAATATAGTAATTTGGCGAACTTTATATGAAAAATTTCGCCGTGCTATAATTTCTGGGCGCCTTTTAAAAATAAAAGGGCGGGTTCAGAACGAAAACTCAGTTATTCATGTAATAGCTGAGCATGTTGAAGATATTTCATACATGCTCGATGATTTACCAAAAATAAATATGTAATTACGTACTAATTAAGACCAGGAGCTCTGCTCCCGATCTCTTAGGGTTAATTAGTTAAATTTCAGTACTATAAACCTCGGTTGTCCCTCTCTTCGCACTAAGAGAAGCACTGACTGACGTCCTTCACTTTTAGCACTCGAAACAAGCTCTTCTACTTCTTCTACCGAACCAATTGGTTTCTGGGCAACGTCAGTAATTACATCGCCTTTCCGCAAACCGTTTTCGTATGCAGAAGAAGTTTCATCTACAGACATTATTATTACACCCGAGATTGCAGGATCTATTCCATATTCTTCTCTCAAACTATCAGTCAGTTCAGACAAACCAACTCCATCAACTGCATCTTCATTTGGCTTGGCCGGTTCAGGCTGTGTAACTTGCGCGTTAAGCTCTTTATTTGTTGGCCGCTGCCCAAGTTTTACGCTTACCTTTATCCGCTCGCCTTGCCTGAGTACGATAACATCTACGGTTCTTCCAACTGTCGTGTCACCAACAATGCGAACCAACTCGCCTGAATTACTAACCTTTTTATTATCAAACATAACAATGACGTCTGAAGCTAAGAGACCAGCATCTTTGGATGGTCCGTCATAGACCTCTAGAACGATGGAGCCGCTCGGCTCTTTCATACCCAAAGCATCAGCCATGTCTTGATTAAGATCACCTATACTTACCCCTAACCAACCACGTCGCACCTCGCCAAATTCTTTCAGTTGCTTAACAACTGGTTCGACAACATTTGATGCCATTGAAAATCCAATACCTATAGACCCACCGTTCGGGGATAAAATAGCTGTGTTCACGCCCACTACTTCTCCATCCATGTTAAACAGTGGTCCACCTGAATTACCTCTATTAATAGCTGCGTCTGTTTGAATGTAATCATCATAGTTTCCTGACAACTCACGATTACGTGCAGATATTATCCCAACTGAAACAGAGAAACCTTGGCCGAGTGGGTTACCCATTGCCATAACCCAATCCCCAACTCTTGAAATATCGCTATCACCAAATTCTACAAATTCTAGCGTTGTTTCTGCATCAACTTTCAACAGTGCTATATCTATATTTTCGTCACTACCGATAACAACCGCATCACGAAAAGAGCCATCATTGAATTCTATTGTTATCTGATCGGCTCCATTTATGACATGATGGTTCGTCACGATAAAACCATCGCTACTGATTACAAAACCAGAACCCAAAGCATTTGCATTTCGTGGCCTCTGACGAGGGCTATTCGGATTTTGAAAATCGCGAAACAGTTCTTCGAACGGGCTACCTTCAGGCACCACACCCCTTGGAACTACTGGAGATTCAACTTTTGTCGTTGTGGTTATATTGACCACAGAAGAACCCACGGTTTCAACTAAATCTGCAAAACTTTCCGGCACACCGCGAGCGTTTAAAACTAAAGTTTGTAGAAAGATGCTTATAGCTACAAAAAACGCGGTTAAGATAAATTGTCTTAATTTTATTATATCTCCTGCAGTCAAAATTTGTGCAGTTTTAAAAATATAAAATTGTCTCATTTAGTCCTCAAAAAGTTTTATTGTCTTCGGTCATTTGTATTTAGGATGACATTCAAAGTTTGCAACAGCTTCGAAATTTAAAGTTCAATTTTTTTAATTAAAATGTTTTTATTAAAAGGAGTATCACACCGCCAAGTAGGGCAATACAGGCCCCAACCAAGCGACGTTGCTCATTAGGCATTTCTTTGAGCGAAACTAACATCTTTTCTACGAAATGAGGGGCCAGAACATAAATTAGCCCCTCAATTACCAGTACTAAGCCTAATCCATATAAGATTGTTGAAATTATTTAGCTCCAAAATCAGACTTAAAATAATTAAAGAATTCTGAATTTGGCGACATTACCATTGTCGAATTTGACCCCTTAATTGATTTTTCATATGCATTAAGCGATCTATAAAACTCAAAGAATTCTGGATCCTCTCCGAAGGCTGTTGCAAAAATCGCGTTTCGCTCTGCATCTGCTTCACCTCGAATTATTTCAGACTCACGCTTAGCTTCAGACACAATGACAACTTGTTCTCTATCTGCCTGCGCCCTCACACGTTGTGCAGCTTCATTACCTCTCGCGATTTCGTCAGCAGCTTCTCTGTCTCTTTCTGCACGCATCCTGGCGAATGTAGCCTCTAAGTTTTGTCTGGGTAAGTCGGTACGCTTTAAACGCACATCAACAACTTCGATACCCATTTTTTCCGCTTCTAAAATTGCTCCATTTCGTATTCTCAACATCAAAGCAAAACGATCCTGGCTCAATATATTATTAGATGAGACGGAACCCAATATCTCACGAGTTTGAGAACTCAGGATACGATCTAGCCTGGTCCCAGCGATTGAGATTGCTGTGTCGCCAGATGCACCGGTCACCTCTCGAAACTTGTTTACGTCAGTTATCCTGTATCGAGCAAAAGCATCAACAACGAGCCGGCGGTCATCTAATGGAGTAACTTCTAAAGGATCGATATCGCGGCTTAAAATGCGATCGTCATACCTTACTACATTTTGAATAACCGGAATCTTAAAAGATAGACCAGGGTCTTCCTTCGTTGCGACAACTCTACCAAACTGCAACACCAAAACTTTTTCGCGTTCATCAACTACGAAGATTGAAGACATAGCGCCAATGAAAATCAGAAAAACTGCAGCTAATAATATTACCATTCTATTCATTATTTTGTCTCCTGCCGTAATTGGTTCAAGGGAAGATAAGGAACGACACCACTTCCACCTGCTGATTCATCGATTATAACTTTTTCAACATCTCCAAGAACCTTCTCCATAGTCTCCAAATAGAGACGCTTTCTGGTCACATCTGGTGCTTTTTTATATTCAGTTAAAACTGCACCAAAGCGACTAGCTTCACCTGTCGCTTCATTTACCACTTGAGCTCGGTAGGCTTCAGCCTGCTCTCTAACCTGAGCTGCTTCACCTCGAGCTTGCGCTAAAATACGATTGGCATAAGCATCCGCTTCTTTTTCCAATCTATCACGTTGTTGCTCAGCAGCCTGAACTTCTCTGAAACTATCAATTACTTGTTCAGGCGGATCAGCCTTATCAAAGTTTACTCGAACAACATTCACACCGCTGTCATAACTATCTAACGTATTTTGGATTAAGAGCTCTAGACTGTCAGAAATCGCAGCACGATCTCGGTTAAGAATGGGAGCAAGATCTGATTGTGCGATAATTTCTCGCATAGCTGATTCAGACACAGCCCTGATCGTTGCCTGTGGCTCCCGCAGATTAAAAAGAAAGCGGGCAGGATCGTTTACATTCCAAACCACCTGAAAATCAATATCAACGATATTTTCATCACCGGTGAGCATCAACCCAGCGTCCCCGCCTCTAATACCAACACCAATATCTTCAGTTTGCTCCCTATCAACAGGAACAACTTCTGCTCGGACAACTGGCCAAGGCGCGAAGTTTAAACCCTCTTCCCCAGTTTCAACATATCTACCAAAAAATAATTCAACCGATTTTTCATAGTTTTGAACTTGATACAAACTATTGAAAAGCCAAAATACAACCAAACCCGCAATGATTAAAAAATAACCACTACGTCCAAGTCCGCCGCCACCGCTTCCACGGCCCGACCCGTTTGCACCGCCAGAGCCTCTGCCGCCCATCAGAACTCGAAGTTGTTCCTGACCTTTCCTTAACATATCGTCGATTTCAGGAGGTACAGGATTGTTACCTTCAGGCTTATTTTTCCCACCAGTGGGCTGCTTTCGTCCACCTTCTTTACCACTATCACGGCCATTGCCGCCACCGCCGCCCCAAGGGCCGCCAGAATTTCCTGCCATTTTTATTCCTTTACCGGTAATATGACTTTTTGATGTTTCCTAATAACTGGGGATTTAAATAAATTTTTCAAGCTCTGCGAGTCGGTTTTCGCATTGTCACCAATTCTTCCGAAATTGTTGGATGAACCGCAATTGTTTTATCAAAATCAAGTTTTGTTGCGCCCATCGTAACAGCTACTGCAGCTAATTGCACTAATTCTCCTGCAAAAGGTGAGACAAAATGACAACCCAAAACCTTTTGATTTTTTTCTTCTACAATCAATTTCATGAAAACTCTATCCTCCCTTCCGGCAAAACCCTCACGCATAGATTTGAACTTTGTGGTGTAAATCGCAAGAGGACCAAATTGAGATGCTTCTTCCTCAGTCAACCCGACTGTTCCAACTTCTGGTGTAGTAAAAACAGCAGTAGGGATAAATCGATAATCAAGTTTTTCAGGTGTGTCTCTAAACACAGTTTCAATAAAAGACATAGCTTCTCTAATAGCTATCGGCGTTAGATTACTACGGTTTGTAACATCCCCAATTGCATAGACAGACTCCCTAGAACTCTTAGAATAATTATCGACTAATATTTCACCTTTCTCACCAATTTGAACACCTGAGTTATCCAAACCTAAGTCATCTGAGTTAGGTATTCGTCCAGTCGCAGTCAAAATTTTATCAAAATTTTCTTTTTTACCCTCGGAATTTATGAGTTCTAAACCTTCTGCTGTCACATTTATTTTTGTGACATCTTCATTCAGAGAAATCGAAATTCCATTTTTAGCCATTTCTTCAGCAACATGGTCTCTAATTTCTTTATCAAAACCACGCAAAATCTGATCACCTCGGTAAATGAGTTTTGTGTTAACACCAAAGCCATTCATGATACTTGCCATTTCACAAGCGATGTAACCACCCCCAATTATAGCTATTGAATTGGGAAGTTTCTCGAGATTAAAAATATCATCGGAGACTAAAGCATTTTCAATTCCAGGAATATCTGGTCTGAAAGGTCGACCGCCAGTCGCTATTAGGATTGTCCTTGCTGTTAATTTTTCCTTTCCGATTACTACTGTATTTTGGTCAAGTAGTTTTGCTCTTTGATCGTAGGTGTCTACACCAGCATTTCGTAGTAAGTTTCGATATACAGTTTCCAAACGATCAAGCTCTAAATGAAGCTTTTTTCTAAATTTTTTCCAATCAAAGCCACTATTTTCTGAGCTCCATCCAAATGCAAAAGCATCCTCTAAATGTCTGCTAAATTCACTTGCATAAACCATGAGCTTTTTTGGTACACAACCACGTATGACGCAGGTTCCACCATATCGATCCTCTTCTGCCAAACCAACCTTGGCTCCAGCTTCAGATGCTGCTATACGCGCTGCTCGTACCCCACCTGATCCACCGCCAATTACAAAAAGATCATAATCAAAGTTCATAGAGTTCACCCATTAAATCATCAAGTGATCGAATTTTATTTGCAGCTTGTTACGCAATGTCTTTTTTCCAAGAAATTTCAGCTGTTCCATCAGAATATCCAATAATAACTGCACTACAGACGTCGACAAATAAACCGTTTTCAACAACACCAGGAATAATATTGAGGTCGCCGCAAAGCCCTCTCGGGTCCTCAATCTCATTCAATTTTAAATCAAAAATATAATTCCCCTGATCCGTGATAAAAGGTTTTTCGCTCTCCATGCGCATTTTTACATCAAAATCTTTGTATTTTCTGGCAATAAGCAGCTCCTCTATTTTCATTTGTGATGAAGTGCTCCCAAATTTCAGAACTTCAACTGGAAGTGGAAACCTTCCAAGTTTCTTTACCTTTTTACTCTCATCAGCAATTACAACCATTAGGTCAGATCCAAAAGCTACGATCTTTTCTTGAAGGTGTGCTCCCCCACCTCCCTTAATTAAATTCATTGATTGATCAAACTCATCCGCTCCATCAATTGTTATATCGAGCCTGCCAGCATCATCCATTGAAATAAGCCTTATTCCCTCAGCATGTGCTTGATCTCTCGTTCTTGTGGAGGTTGGGATCCCAACGAATTTTAGATCTTCATTTCTAACACGTTCAGCTAAGTGGTGGACCAGCCAATATGCCGTGCTACCGGTTCCCAAACCCACTTTCATCCCACTCTCCACGAGTTTTGAGGCATGCAAAGCACAGGCATATTTACTGCGATCTGATGGGGGTAGGTCAGCAATCATTGTTACGACTCCAAAACTTTGAGATGTTATAGGCAACCCAAGCCAAAGTTACGAGAGTGATTTGCACTTAATTTTTACTTTATCACTTTCAAGTCGAAAAAGATCGACCTGAATTTAGGCAATAGTAAAAGATAGAAGAATAAAATATCAAACGCAGTCTGAATTATCGGTGCAATAAAAGGATTATTTCCATCATTGAACTGTTTAAAAGCATTTGGTTCTGCTATCAAAATAAGATTGGCAAACGCACAAACGTGATCAAATATAGTAATTAGTTCCATTTACAAACCTGACACGACAGTTTTACGGTGTATGCGATGTTTTTATCAGTCTTCGATATGTTTAAAATTGGCATAGGCCCATCCTCAAGCCACACGATGGGACCAATGCTTGCCGCAAAACGCTTTTTACAAAATCTGAAAAATTCTCCATTTAATTTTTCAGGAATTCGTGTGACATTATATGGTTCGCTGGCATTTACCGGAAAAGGTCATGCTACAGATCGTGCAGTCATTCTAGGGTTGGCAGGTTATTCACCAGAAAATTATGACCACAACGCTTGTGAAAAAACTCTACACGAAATTTCAACCAAAAATTTTATCAAATCCGATGATTTAGGAAAATTATCTTTCAGCCCACAAAAAGACTTAAAATTTGATTATGGTCCACCTCTAGATGGGCACCCTAATGGATTAATTTTTATGGGCCTAGATGATAGAGGCGATATTTTATTCCAAGAAACTTACTACTCTATTGGGGGAGGCTTTGTTTTAACCGCAGATGAGCTCTCCCATGGGAAAGATCGAGATCAAGGATCTGAGGTACCATTTCCTTTCAGCTCTGCAGAAGAAATGCTTAGCATGTCAAAAGAATTTGATAAATCCATTGCTCAGATGAAAAAAGAAAATGAACTTTCAAGAATTAACAAAACTGAGCTAGAAAATGGTATAAAAAAAGTTTGGGAGTCGATGGACAAGTGTATTGAGCATGGTCTCAATAAGTCTGGTTTCCTCCCAGGAGGCCTTAACGTAAAACGAAGAGCTAAAGGTATATATGACGCCTTACTAGCCGAACGTGGACTAAATTTAACACCACCTCACACTATCAACGATTGGATGAGCGTTTATGCAATGGCCGTTAATGAGGAAAATGCATTCGGCGGTCAAATTGTTACAGCTCCGACAAATGGTGCAGCTGGAGTAATTCCAGCGGTTTTAAAATATTATCTAACACATGTTCCCAATGCATCAGAAAATAAAATTGAAGATTTTCTTTTGACTGCAGCAGCCATTGGAGGTCTCATAAAATTCAATGCATCAATAAGTGGCGCTGAAGCAGGATGTCAAGCTGAAGTGGGCAGCGCCAGCGCCATGGCAGCTGCTGGTCTTTGCGCGGTCCTTGGTGGGACTTCTGAACAGATAGAAAATGCGGCAGAAATAGCACTTGAGCATCATTTAGGTATGACATGTGATCCTGTTGCTGGGTTGGTACAAGTTCCATGCATTGAGCGTAATGGTCTTGGTGCTATAAAAGCTGTTTCGGCGGCTTCTTTATCTCTTCGAGGAGATGGAACGCACTTAGTGCCATTAGATGCCTGTGTCGAGACTATGCGGCAAACAGGTGAGGATATGATAAATAAGTATAAGGAAACATCCCTAGGGGGTCTGGCGGTGAACATTCCAAATTGTTGAAATAAATAATGTCAGAAGAATTTTAAGTTTTTAAGTTCACCAAGAAGGCGAGTGCTCTAATTGCAAAATAGCATCGTGGAATAGTGACTTTGGTAAAATGAGAAGCAATTTAGGCGCATCGGGAACCAATTTTATAATATTACCAACTGCTTGATTTGAGGTTGCGATTTGACCTGTTGGTTGCATGGTTAACCCTTCTGTCGACCACTTTAGACCTTCCGATTGAACTTTTACTGATCCCAAAGGAAAAAGAGAAACTCGCATCCCATCAAAAGACGGCAACGAAAAACTTGGTGGAATTAGCAAGATAATGTCTTTTTCACCTATGAGAATTATTTTTTTATGCGAAAATTTCACGAGCGCAGATAGCGCAGCTAACTCGTGATCAATGCGCGACCCGAGAAAGCCGATGCCAATTGTTAAAGAAGATTCCGTGTTTGATAAAACTTTTTCTAAGTCCGTAGTATTTTGATCAGAAATCGTGATAATTTTCTCAGTCTCTACATTCTGAATTGTCTTTTGTGATATACTATCAAGGTCACCAATTATTAACTCAGGCGAAATATTGCGATGGGCTAAAAAATTAGCTCCACCGTCGGCCGCTATAACAGGGGTTCCATTATCATAAACTTCTTCAAAAAGGTCTTCTGAAAAGTCAGCCCCACCTACAATCAGTAATTTATCTGAGGTAAAATATAACATTCGTAATTCCTGCTTACCCTAAACCACTATAATCACTATTAGTTTAAGATTATGCTTTTGATGCAGCTTTTATTAAATCCAAAATTTCCTGAGCAGCATGAGGAATATTTGTTCCAGGTCCAAAAATAGCCTTCACGCCTGCATCTTTTAGAAACACGTAATCTTGCTGAGGAATAACGCCTCCACAGATAACAAGGATATCCTCCGCCTCTCTGGATTTTAGAATTTCAATTAACTTTGGGGCAAGTGTCTTGTGACCTGCGGCTTGTGATGAAATGCCAATTACATGCACGTCGTTATCGATCGCATCTTGTGCAGCTTCCTCAGGTGTTTGAAAGAGCGGTCCTACATCCACATCGAAACCTATATCAGCAAATGCAGTTGCAATAACTTTGGCGCCTCGATCATGTCCATCTTGACCCATTTTTACAACCAACATTCGGGGCCGGCGCCCCTCCTCTTTTGCAAATTTTTCAATGGATTTCTGAATGGCAATGAAATCCTTATCACCTTCATAAGCAGCTCCATAAACTCCAGCCAATGTTTTCACCTCTGCACTGTGACGCCCAAATATTTTTTCCATCGCCGTAGAGATTTCTCCAACCGTGGCCCTACAGCGAGCAGCATCGACTGCCGCCTCCAATAAGTTTCCACCATGCTCAGCTCGCCTAGTTATTTCTTCAAGTGCAGCTAAACAGGCCCCTTCATCTCTGTTCTT
>JBJLGF010000018.1:0-12577 GCA_045564975.1 Paracoccaceae bacterium | reverse complement strand
AACGCACAACTTCCTGAATTAGGTAGCAGAGTACAAAAAGGACGGCTAAATCATGATTTTACCGCAGAGCGCTTAGATAAGTCTCCCTGGATTTCTGTACCAGCAAAGTTAGAACCTGAACAGCGTGCTCCAGATTCTATTCAGTTTAATTTAGTTGATATGAATTCCACTGAGATTGATTTGTTTGAAGAAATCACAAGTAGATCAGGGTTAAAAGTTCAAATTTTTGGGCGAACAAAAAATAATGCACGCGCCTTTTGGAATTGGCAATTTCTGCCAGAAACTTTTGAATTACCAAAAACGCGGAAAATGCTTATGACAGCATGCGATGTTAGACTACCATCAAGGTTAAAACTGGATGAGTGTGAAGCTATCTCAGAAGTTATTTTGTCAGCTATAATGACAATTAAAAGTGGTGTGGCCGCCTAAAAACCAAGTTAATTTTTAAAAACATTTATTAAAATTATTGTTTTTGGATATAAAGTAACATTTAAACTGGTACTATTGATTCAAATCAAAATAAGGCTCAAGTTATTTAAGTTAAATTGTAAAGGATTTAAGTCATGGACGGAGCGGCTCGCGATAATGATATTTCAAAAATAGTTGAAGCTGATCGTGCCCATATTTGGCACCACCTAATTCAACACAAGCCATTTGAGACAAATGAACCTCGCATAATAGTAGAAGGTAAGGACATGCGAGTTTGGGACCAAAATGGCAAAGAACACATAGACGGCGTTTCTGGTGGTGTTTGGACGGTTAATGTGGGCTATGGCAGAGAAAGAATTGCCAACGCAGTACGCGATCAATTATTGAAGTTGAACTACTTTGCCGGGGCTGCTGGTTCTATTCCAGGGTCAATCTTTGCCGAAAAGCTTATTGAAAAAATGCCAGGCCTTAGTCGAGTTTATTACTGTAATTCTGGTTCAGAGGCGAATGAAAAAGCCTTCAAGATGATCAGACAGATTGCCCACAAACGCTATGGCGGTAAGAAAAATAAAATACTTTACCGAGATCGCGATTACCATGGGACAACTATTTCAACTCTTTCAGCGGGCGGGCAAGATGAAAGAAATGCACAATATGGTCCATATACCCCCGGATTTATCCGTGTGCCGCACTGCTTAGAGTACCGTGCGCAGTGGGATTTAAGCGGCGAAGAATACGGTCGCCGGGCGGCAGATGCAATCGAGGAAGTGATTTTAGCCGAAGGTGCTGATACCGTTGGAGGTCTATGTCTTGAACCAGTGACTGCAGGTGGCGGGGTCATAACGCCTCCACCGGGTTATTGGGAACGTGTTGCTGAAATTTGCCAAAAATATGAAATTTTATTGCACATTGATGAGGTCGTGTGTGGAGTTGGACGTACTGGAAAGTGGTTTGGATATCAAAACTTTGGGATAAAACCGGATATGGTAACTATGGCGAAAGGGGTAGCATCTGGCTACGCTGCGATAGCTTGTTTGGTAACAACGGAAACTGTTTTTGAAATGTTCAAAGATGATGCGAATGATCCAATGAACTATTTTAGAGATATATCAACCTTTGGCGGATGCACGGCCGGCCCCGCAGCTGCTATCGAAAACATGAATATTATAGAAGAAGAAAATCTCCTTGAGAATACATTAGCAATGGGAGATCGATTAATGGCGAACTTGCGAGACTTAAGTGAAAAACACAAAGTCATCGGTGATGTAAGAGGCGCCGGCCTATTTTGCGGTGCAGAGCTTGTCTCAAATCGAAGTGACAAAACACCGGCAGACGAAAAGATGGTACAAGCCGTTGTGGCTGACTGTATGGCACAGGGAATTATTATTGGAGCAACCAATAGATCATTACCTGGATTGAACAATACATTATGCTTCAGTCCTGCCCTGATAGCGACCCCTGATGATATAGACGCTATTACCGAGTCAGTCGATATAGCTTTAAACAAGATTTTTGGGTGATTTTTTTGCCATTTTAATCGAATAGATCTGAATATACCTTGGTAAAGCTATTAGTAGAATCGGGGTAAGATTTTGTTGTTGAAGGATAATTTCATTTTCTCAAGCATAGCTTTTTAGCATTTTTTAAGATTTATAATGGCAATACCAGTAGAAAACTTTTTTCTGGATAGTACAACCCAAGGTACACTCCAAACAAGGGTCCAGCAAATGATTGCTGCTGGAATTTTGTCAGGTAGATTTGAACGAGGGGAGAAACTTCCTTCAACCAGAAAACTTGCAAATCACCTTGGCGTGAGTAGAATTACCGTCTATTTAGCCTTCAACGAGCTTCAGTCTAATGATTATCTCACCTCCAAAGATCGTTCTGGGTTTTATGTTTCAGCAAATGCCCCTCCGCCACCATCGTTTTCAAAAAATATTGGGCGCCAAGACAAAGTAGACTGGTCAAAGATGATCGGACAGAAATTTAGTATAGATAACTGGCCATCAAAGCCTCAAAATTGGTCATCATTTCCATACCCTTTTATATATGGACAAACGGACCCGAGCCTTTTTGACCACTCTAATTGGCGGCAGTGTGCACTCATGGCTTTAGGTGCGAAGGATTTCAGTTCGTTAACTTCTGACTATTACGATCAAGACGATATTGAATTGATAGAATTTATCCTGAGGCACTCTCTGCCACGACGTGGCATTACCGCGAACACCGACCAAGTTTTAGTTACCATGGGAGCACAAAATGCTTTATGGCTTGCAGCCCAGGTCTTATTGAATCAGCGACGAACCGCAGCAATTGAAAACCCATCTTATCCACCGTTGAGAGATATTTTAGAACAATCCCGATGCCATGTCGTACCTGTAAATTTAGATGAGCATGGAATAATTCCAGATGAAATTCCGAAAGAAACATCGGTAATATTTACTACGCCAAGTCATCAGTGCCCAACCACAATTACAATGCCCTTAAATCGCAGACAGCAGCTATTAGAAATTGCGAGCCAGCTAGATGCACTTGTTGTTGAAGATGATTATGAATTTGAAATTTCATCAAAGAACTCAACCTCACCCGCTTTGAAGTCTTTGGATAGTGAAGGGCGAGTGATTTACGTCGGATCTTTTTCGAAATCGCTATTCCCTGGGCTCCGTTTGGGATACCTTGTAGGGTCTGCTCCCTTTATAAGCGAAGCAAGAGCACTTAGGGCCAGCGTGCTCCGTCATCCACCTGGACATATACAAAGAACAGCAGCCCATTTTTTAAGGTTGGGGCACTACGATGCTTTGATAAATAGGATGGCAAAACAATACAGTATAAGAAGATCCATAATGGCAAATGCAATTAAAAAATATCAATTAGAAATAGCTGGGAATACCTCGCCTGAAGGTGGCTCTTCTTTTTGGATGAAAACACCCAAAGAACTGGATACGGATATGCTTTCCACCAAGTTAGTGACAAAGGGCGTTTTGATTGAACCAGGAAAAAATTTCTTTGCAACCCCTAACCAACCCAAAAATTATTATCGCTTAGCTTTTTCTTCCATAAATGGAGAAAAAATCGATGCAGGAATACAGCTCTTAGCGAGCGATATTAAAAAGTTAATGGTTTAGGATAAATCTGGATATAATTTGGTTGTTAAACTGGCTCTAAACTTTTAAACAATAACGTTTATATCAGATACAATTGTAAAATTTAGCCAACTTAAAATACCTGCAGGAGAAGAATTATGAAAATGACTACCGAAGAAGCATTTGTAAAGGTACTTCAAACTCACGGCATAGAGCACTCGTTCGGGATAATAGGGTCAGCAATGATGCCCATATCGGATTATTTCCGAAAGCAGGAATTAAGTTTTGGGATTGTGCTCATGAGGGAAGTGCTGGGATGATGAGTGATGGCTACACCCGGGCCACAGGCAAAATGTCAATGATGATTGCACAAAATGGTCCAGGTATTACAAACTTTGTTACCGCCGTAAAAACAGCATACTGGAACCATTCACCACTTTTATTGGTAACTCCTCAAGCAGCTAACAAGACCATAGGGCAAGGTGGTTTCCAAGAAGTTGAGCAAATGAAATTATTTGAAGATATGGTTTGTTATCAAGAGGAAGTTCGAGATCCCTCAAGAGTGGCAGAGGTCTTAACGAGAGTAATTGCACAAGCCAAAAGACAGTCAGCGCCTGCACAGCTTAATATTCCCCGAGACATGTGGACGAAAGTTGTAGATATAGACATCCCTGAGCCTATTGAGTTTGAGCACTCTAGTGGTGGAGGCAAATCAGTTTCAGATGCAGCAAATTTATTAAGTGAAGCAAAAACTCCGGTCATTTTAAACGGTGCTGGCGTAGTATTATCAAAAGGTGGAATAAATGCCTCCATTAAGTTGGCTGAACGTTTGGATGCACCAGTTTGCGTTGGCTACCAACACAACGACGCATTTCCAGGAAATCATCCTCTTTTTGCAGGTC
Organism: Paracoccaceae bacterium; assembly: GCA_045564975.1. GTDB lineage: Bacteria > Pseudomonadota > Alphaproteobacteria > Rhodobacterales > Rhodobacteraceae > Salinivivens. The sequence goes on along the minus strand of JBJLGF010000018.1, from coordinate 8,163 downwards.
CGCTGGGCTACAACGGTTCAAAAGCTGCTATGCAGTTAATCAAAGAGGCCGATGTAGTGTTGTGCTTGGGCACAAGGCTAAACCCATTTTCTACACTTCCAGGATACGGTTTGGAATATTGGCCATCAGAAGCAAAAATTATTCAAGTCGACATAAATCCTGATCGTATTGGTTTAACTAAAAAAGTGTCAATAGGAATAGTCGGCGATGCAGGCAAGGTGGCGACGGACATTTTCTCTCAATTGTCTGAGACGGCCGGCGATTCAAATCGTGAAGCTCGGAAAGTTAATATTGCAGAAACAAAATCAAAATGGGCGCAGCAACTTTCTTCAATGGATCATGAAGACGATGACCCAGGAACAACATGGAACCAAAGGGCCAGAGCAGACAAGCCTGACTGGATGAGCCCTCGGATGGCTTGGCGAGCAATTCAAACAGCTCTCCCAAGAAATGCTATTATTTCATCAGATATTGGGAACAACTGTGCTATAGGTAATGCCTATCCCAGTTTTGAAGAAGGGCGAAAATATTTGGCACCTGGGCTATTTGGGCCATGTGGTTATGGGCTTCCATCAGTTGTGGGTGCAAAAATAGGTTGCCCCGATGTACCCGTTGTGGGGTTCTCTGGTGACGGAGCTTTCGGGATAGCCGTTAATGAACTTACGGCAATTGGTAGAGGAGACTGGCCTGCTGTTACGCAGATTGTTTTTCGTAATTACCAATGGGGAGCAGAAAAGCGCAATACAACTCTTTGGTATCAAGACAACTTTGTTGGAACTGAGCTAAATTATGAAGTTTCTTATGCAGGAATCGCAGAAGCGTGTAACTTGAAGGGGGTCGTAGCAAGAACTATGGATGATCTTACGGCTGCTCTTAATCAAGCGATCAAAGATCAAATGGAACATGGAGTTACGACTCTTATTGAGGCAATGATTAACCAAGAGCTAGGCGAACCATTCAGACGGGATGCGATGACAGCACCAGTGGCAGTGGCGGGAATAAACGCCAAGGATATGCGACCTCAACAAGTATAGTTAAGACTATGAGCTCTTCTAGGATGAAACAAAAGCTACCTTTAGAAATCTTAGAAGAGCTAGCTACAAATCAAAAACCGACAATAGTAATGAGCGAAGGCAGCGAACCCCGAATAATTACTGGGGCAGCTGCAGCTTTCGATACAGGAATGTGCCAAATTGTTCTGCTTGGTAATGAAATAATTATCAAAACAGAATGTAAAAAATTGGGTATGGAATTACCTTCTGGTATAAAGATCATTGATCCAGAAAATTCAGACCTGCTTGTTGAATTCGAAAAAGAGTATTTAAATCTCCGTAAGAAAAAAGGAATTTCAGCTAAGGAAGCACAACGTAAAATTAAAGAACCCTTAAATTTTGCAGCTTTGATGGTCAGACTAGGACATGCTGCCGGCACGGTTGGCGGTGCGGTAGAAACTACTTCCAATGTTGTTCGCGCTGCAATACAGATTATTGGAAAGTCTGATGATGTACAGATTATTTCTAGCTGTTTTTTAATGTACCCTAAAATTAATTACCCGATGGTTTATTCTGATTGTGGACTAGTCATAGATCCCACGGAAGATGAACTCGCTTCAATAGCCGTTATGGCCGCGGACTCATGTAAAAATCTTCTGCAAGCAGAACCGCGATTGGCTATGTTATCTTTTTCAACAAAGGGTAGCGCAAGTCATTCAAAAGTTTCTAAAGTGGTAGCAGCCACAAAAATCGTAAAAACAAAAAATCCTGAAATTCAAATTGACGGCGAATTGCAGTTCGATACAGCCATTTCTCCTGAAATTGCAAAATCAAAAACTGACAGCTCCCCAACAGCGGGAAAGGCAAATGTAATGATATTTCCAAACCTTGATGCTGGAAATATTGGGTATAAAATTACACAAAGGCTAGCAGGTGCAGAAGCCATTGGGCCAATTCTACAGGGTTTGGCCAAACCAGCAAATGATCTATCAAGAGGATGTAGTAGCGCTGACGTCACTCAAATGATAGCTGTAACGATATTACAGGCTAATCACTCACAGTAATGTTTGGGACATTAGCTTTAGATAACTATGATTTAATAGTCTTAATTTTAATTTGCTTTTTTGCTGGGCTAATAAGAGGATTTTCAGGTTTTGGTTTGTCAGCCTTTGTGATGTCCTTAGCGCTGACAATAATTCCACCTATTGAATTAATTCCAGTATGTTGGTGGATGGAATTTATTGCTAGTGTTTTTATGATCAAAAACGGTTGGAAAGACTCTGACAAAAAAATATCCATAATCCTCTGGCTTGGGGCAATTTTTGGATTGCCAATAGGTGTTTTCTTAACAACAATTCTAGATTTCCAAACTAGTAAAATTATTGCTTTAGTTTTGATATTGATTTTAGCATTAATTTTAATAAAAAATTTTAAAATTCAATTTTTATCAACAACAGCAGGCACAGGCTTTTCAGGTGTTTTTGCCGGCATTGCAACAGGTTTGGCAAGTATTGGTGGGATGATCGTGGCCACCTATGTCTTGGCCAGTCAAAATCCTGCAAGACAAATGAGAGCGTCGCTAGTTCTGTATATATTGCTAAATTCTATCACAACTTTTATTTTCTTATTCATATTCGACGTAATGGATCAAAAGGCATTTATGCGAGGTGTTTTATTAGCTTTTCCCTCCTCTATTGGGGTTGTACTAGGATCAATTTTGTTTATGCAGAAGTTAGAGAAATATTATCGCCCCTTTTCACTGGGGTTGCTGATATCGTTTTCTTTAGTCGGATTAATCCGATTGATAGGGTGAGTAAATAACAATGAAAGATCAGCCATACTTAGAAACTTCTCCAAAAGTTTCAGACGAAGTAAAGCAAACAACCTGTTATATGTGTGCCTGCCGGTGCGGAATAAACGTACACCTTAAAGATGGTAAAGTTGCTTATATAGAGGGCAATAAAGATCACCCCGTTAATCAAGGTGTTCTATGCGCCAAGGGTAGTGCTGGCATTATGCAAGTGAATGCGCCATCCAGACTGGAATCTCCCATGATGCGAGTTGGTCCAAGAGGCTCTGGTGAATTTAAAAAAATCTCCTGGGATGAAGCGCTTAACGTAGCGGTCGAATGGCTAAAACCACTAAGAAAAAAAACGCCAGAAAAATTGGCATTTTTCACTGGTCGCGATCAGTCACAGTCATTTACAAGTTACTTTGCCCAAATGTTTGGAACGCCTAACTATGCAGCACATGGTGGGTTTTGTAGCGTAAACATGGCCACAGCTGGAATATACACAATGGGTGGTGCATTTTGGGAATTTGGACAGCCTGACTGGGATTATACTAAACTTTTTATATTATTTGGAGTAGCGGAAGATCATGACAGTAACCCAATCAAAATGGGTATTGGAAAAATCAAAGAACGAGGAGCGAAAATTGTAGGCGTCAACCCAATTCGTACTGGATATAATGCTGTTGCTGATGAATGGCTAGGCATAACTCCTGGAACGGATGGATTGTTAATTTTATCAATGATCAACGTGCTTATAAAGGCAGGTAAAATTGATCTGGAATATTTAGCTAAATATACGAATGCTCCAGTTTTTATCGATCCAGAATCAGGGTTAATTTTAAAAGATAAAAATGAAAAGCCACTCGTTAAAGACAGAATAACTGGAAAAGTATGTGCGTTCGACACTAAAGGCATTTATCCTGACCTTAACGCAACTTATCGAGTGCGAGGCGCTACTAGCACGACAGTGTTTCATGAGCTCATCAAAAAATATATTTCATCCGAATATGACCCTGAAAAAGTTGCGAGTGTTTGCGGTATTTCAGCAAAGAAAATTCGTGCACTGGCGAATGAAATAGCAAAAGTGGCATTTGAGGAAGAATTTGAACTTCCAATAGAGTGGACTGATTTTCGAGGTGAAAAACACAACTCCATGAAGGGTAGGCCGGTAAGTTTTCATTCTATGAGAGGTATTTCAGCCCATGCTAATGGTTTTCAAACTTGTCGAGCTTTACATATTCTCCAAATTTTGCTTGGAACTGTTGAAGTGCCTGGAGGGTTTCGTTTCAAGCCTCCATATCCAAAGCCATCCTCTATTCATCCTAAACCGCATTTTAAAGTGACGCCCGATGCTCCCCTAGATGGCCCACATTTGGGCTTTGTCCATGGTCCAGAGGATTTAGCACTTGACGAAAACGGGAAACCGGTTCGAATCGACAAAGCTTTTAGTTGGGAAAACCCGATGAGTGCGCATGGGCTAATGCACATGGTGATTTCAAATGCATACGCAGGTGATCCATATAAAATTGATACGCTTTTTATGTATATGGCGAACATGAGTTGGAATAGTTCCATGAATACCAGTGGAGTTATGAAGATGCTCACTGATAAAGACGAAAAAGGCGATTACGTCATTCCAAAAATAATATATTCTGATGCCTATTCGTCAGAAATGGTCGCTTATGCAGATCTAATTTTACCTGACACAACATATTTAGAACGGCATGACTGTATTTCGTTACTTGATAGACCAATTAGCGAAGCTGATGGAGCAGCAGATGCTATAAGATGGCCAGTTATTGAACCGGATCGTGATGTACGAGGCTTTCAATCAGTTCTAATAGATCTTGGCGCTAGGTTAGGCCTTCCAGGTTTTATCAACGAAGACGGTTCTCCCAAATACAAAGACTACGCTGACTACATAGTTAATCACCTCAGAAAGGCTGATATTGGTCCATTAGCCGGATTTCGTGGGGATGGCTCTGCTGTAGGAAGGGGTCCGGCTAACCCGAAACAACTAGAAGCCTATATTGAAAATGGCGGCTTTTATGTAGCACATATTCCTGAAGAAGCTAAATATTTCAAACCATGGAATAAAGCCTATCAAAATTGGGCGGTTGAATTAGGGCTTTATGACACTCCAATGCCCTATATATTTAATTTATATTCGGAACCAATGCGCAAATTTCAACTAGCCGCCGAGGGGGTTGGAGAGCACCAACCACCAGACCATTTGAGAGAACAGATAAAAGCAGTAATGTCACCACTCCCCATCTGGTATTCTAATGAAGGTGACATTGAAGAAAGTAGTGAATACCCAATTCACGCGTTAACACAAAGACCCATGGCGATGTATCACAGCTGGGGAAGCCAAAACGCTTGGCTAAGGCAAATTCACGGATTGAACCCACTTTACGTACCGACTAAAATCATGAGAGAACATAACTTGAAAACAGGTGATTGGGTTAAACTCAGCTCTATTCATAATACCATAATTGTTCCTGTAGCAGAGATGGCTTCTTTAAACGAAAACACAGTGTGGACTTGGAATGCAATTGGTAAAAGAAAAGGGGCTTGGGCCCTAGATCCCGATGCCCCAGAAGCAACAAAAGGGTTTTTACTAAATCATCTTATTCCTGAACTGCAACCTTCTAAAGGCGATGGTCTCAGATGGTCAAATTCTGACCCAGTGACAGGCCAAGCTGCCTGGTTCGACCTTAAAGTAAAATTAGAAAAAACGACGGCCCCTAAAGAAAGTCAGCCAAATTTTGGAGAGATAATGTCTCCAGTTGGAACCGGTCCAAAAAATATTTCGTGGAAAGTGAGTAATTAATGACTTTACTTCCAGAAAAAACCGAAAAAAAACTTGGCCTTGTTATAGACCTTGATACTTGTGTTGGGTGTCATGCTTGCGTGGTTAGCTGTAAAGGTTGGAATACTGAAAATTATGGCGCTCCTTTATCAGATGAAAATGCATTTGGCGCTGAACCAGTTGGGTCATTTCTTAATCGCATTCATTCCTATGAAGTTACTCCAGCCAATAAACCTGCGCATTTGGTACATTTTCCCAAGTCATGTTTGCACTGTGAAAATGCTCCATGTGTTACCGTCTGTCCCACCGGGGCCAGCTATAAAAGGGTTGAAGATGGAATTGTGCTAGTTAATGAAAGTGACTGCATCGGCTGTGGGTTATGCGCATGGGCTTGCCCTTATGGAGCCAGGGAAATGGACCCTGTCGAAAAAGTAATGAAGAAATGTACTTTATGTGTAGACAGGATTTACAACGAAAATTTACCCGAAGAGGATCAAGTTCCATCTTGTGTGAGAACTTGTCCGGCTGGAGCAAGACACTTTGGCGACCTTGGGGACCCAAACAGCGATGTTAGTATACTGGTAGAAGAGCGAGGGGGGACAGACCTTATGCCAGAGCAAGGGACCCTACCCGTTAATAAATACTTACCGCCTCGACCAAAAAACCAAATGGACGATACAGATATTTTGGCGCCTTATCTTGAACCTATAGCTGATGAGCCAGATGGTTTTTTTAAGTGGTTAGATAAAACTCTGGACGGAATTTAATATGCATCCAGCTCCATCAGTTATCATTTTTACAACGCTTTCTGGATTAGGTTTTGGATTGTTGGCTTTTCTATGCTTGGGATATCCAAGCGCGGGCGGCATCGTCGGTTTTATTTTTTTCGCAATTGGTTTTGCATTGGCCATCGGCGGTCTTTTATCATCAACTTTCCATCTAGGCCATCCAGAAAGAGCTATAAAAGCGTTCTCTCAGTGGAAATCGAGTTGGTTAAGCCGTGAAGCGTGGCTTTCGCTTTTTGCTCTAGCATTATCTGGAATATACGCATTGGGTCGTATTTTTTTTGACATAGATTTAGCCATTATTGGATTTTTATCAGCTTTCTTTTGTGTTGCCACAGTTTTTGCGACTTCAATGATATATGCGCAATTAAAAACAGTACCGCGTTGGAATTCAAGGATTACACCAATAACCTTTCTTATATTTTCGATTGCAGGAGGGGCATTGTTAGCGGGCCAAATTTCCATAGCGCTTCCATTACTGGCTGTATCCGGGGTAATTCAAATTGTTTCGTGGATTTCTGGAGATAAGGCGTTTGCCAAATCAGGTACAAACCTGGCCACAGCTACCAGATTGACATCAAATTCAAATGAAATTCGATCGTTTGAATCACCTCATACTGGTACTAATTATCTCCTGCAGGAGTTTGCTTACAAAGTAGGACGAAAACATGGCGCAAAGTTGCGTATAATAGGCATAATCTTGGCCTTCGGTATGCCAATAATATTTCTATCAATTCCATTTTCCCACTTCATGGCATTGCTTGCTGTCATTTCTCACATAGCGGGCATTTTTGTAATTCGGTGGTTATTTTTTGCGCAGGCTGAACATGTTGTAGGACTTTACTACGGCAAACGTTAGACACAAATTCTAAATATTTTTGAATTTCAAACTACCCACCAGCTATCCAGTCCTATTCAAGTGCATCTAAATGAATAACGAATTAAAATTATAACTTTATTATCTACATAACAGTATGCCCTAAAATCGGTAGGGTATAGCCGCCCAATTTTTACCGTTTTAATAATATGTCAATTATTTGAATTTTATTGCAAAAGTTCAAATATTATACTGAATGCTAGTAAATTATTGTTTTTATTTGAAAAAATAACTACTGGCATATGATTTGCTAATGAAAAATAGAAATTGAGGTGTTCAAGCAAAGATACAACAATGTCAATTGGAAAAAGATATCCTAAGCTGGTATTTGCTGGGCTTATGTTTGCAGGCAGTCATGCAACTGCAGGTAATCTATCTTTATACTCCATCGATGGAGGAGCCATCACTGAAGGCATGGTCAATATTACTATTGGGGATGGTAATGTTGCTATAGGTGCAAATGCCCTAGCAGCCACAACTAGTGGATCAAATAATGTAGCTATTGGCGATGATGCCTTAAGATCCAACACAGATGGCGGCCAAAATACAGCAATTGGTAAAAACACTTTGTACTCAAATACAACTAGTTCTCAAAACGTAGCTATCGGTACTAACTCTCTTTACAACAATACCACCGGAGCTCATAATACAGCGGTAGGTGTTAATTCTTTGTATAACAATACCACGGGTGCCCAAAATACAGCGACAGGCGTCGGATCTCTTTTCTCAAACACCACCGGTTCCAATAACACCGCGCAAGGGTATAACGCCCTAAACGCGAATACCACTGGTAGTTCAAATACTGCTCAAGGTGATAACGCACTAAGTTCTAACACCACGGGTACACGTAATACAGCTACCGGCTCAGGTTCGCTTTCCTCTAATACCACGGGTTCAAATAATAC
>JBJLGF010000017.1:0-13147 GCA_045564975.1 Paracoccaceae bacterium | reverse complement strand
TTAATCCCTCCCAAACGCCGTCTCCCAACATAAATCCACTATCATAAACGCTTACCACCGCCTCATTTTTTGGCAATATTTTTCCGTTTAAATAGATTAAAATATCTTCATTTCTGATATCGTCCTCTGATTGGTGTGTAGAAACGGTTTTTATCATTTTTACCCCTTTTTCGATATTGCTATTAGGTAAGTTAATTTATGCCAAGAAGTATTTCTCATTGGTCTTTCAAAATTTCTAGGTTGGCAAAAGCTTTTTTTCCCCTATGCCTATAATTAACGATCACAGGAAATCTTCATGCACAAAATATTAAAACCCGTCTTTATTTTATTTTTAACATTAACAACACAAATAAGTCCCTTTTTGGGCAACCTTAATCTACACGCACAATCAAAAGACTCTATAGTCTTGGCTGGTGGATGTTTTTGGTGTGTGGAAGCCGATTTTGAAAAAGTAAACGGGGTCAGTGAAGTCATTTCTGGTTACACTGGTGGATTTGTAGAAAACCCGACCTATAAGCAGGTCGTAAAAGGTGGCACAGGGCACTATGAAGCCGTCATTATTCACTTTGATCCCGACATAATTACAATAAAAAATATTTTATATAAATTTTTTCGCTCTATAGACCCTACTGATGCTGGTGGACAGTTCTGTGATCGGGGCCATAGCTATAAGTCAGCTATTTTTGCCAAACCAAATCAAATTTTAATTGCAAGAAATGCCCTTCTAGAGGCAGAAGCAATTCTAGGAGAAAAGATTGTTACCCCTATTTTAGAGGTTAGCAAATTTTTTACTGCCGAGAAATATCATCAAGACTATTACAAGGGCGAGAACCTAGTGTTCACTAGATTTGGCCCAATAAAACAAAAAAATGCATACAAAAGATACCGTTCCGCCTGCGGGAGAGATGAGCGCCTCAAAGAGGTTTGGGGCAAAGATGCATTCTTAAATTGACAAACATTAATGGCGGAAGTTTTTCAGCTTTTACCCAGCGAAACAAGTGTTAGACTATTTTAAAGCTTGGGAGGACCATCGTGACACCAATGATGTCGCAATACATGGAAATTAAATCTGACTATTCTGAGGCTTTATTGTTCTACAGAATGGGCGATTTCTATGAGTTGTTTTTTGAAGATGCTAAAGTTGCAGCAAGTGCTTTAGATATCGCTTTAACAAAACGAGGGAAGCATAGTGGAGAAGATATACCAATGTGTGGGGTCCCTCATCATTCTGCAGAAAACTATATCTACACATTAATAAGCAAAGGTTTTCGCGTTGCAATTTGTGAACAAATGGAAAGCCCTGAAGAAGCAAAAAAAAGAGGTTACAAAGCTGTAGTTAGAAGAGCGGTTGTAAGGCTAGTCACTCCTGGAACCTTAACAGAAGATACCTTGTTAGACGCCAAGAAAAGTAACTACCTTGCAGCTTATTCTTTAGTACACGGAGAAGCATCAGTTTCATGGATTGATATTTCAACCGGTTCTTTTTACATTTCTAGCATAAAGCCAGAAAGATTAGCCTCGGAATTAACCAGACTTTCTCCTAGTGAAATTCTGCTTTCTGAAGACTTAGCAAAAGTACATCGGGATCTAGCAGAGGAGTTTGGTATTAGTGTCACAGAGCTTGGAAATTCCGCTTTTGACAGCAGCTCCGCGCGAGAACGTTTAAAAAAAACCTTTAACGTTGAGACCGTCGATGGCTTGGGAAACTTCAATAGGGCCGAACTATCATCTATGGGGGCCATCATAGAATATTTACAAATAACACAAAAGGGAAAGCTCCCATTATTATCAAGACCAAGGCGAGAAATAAACTCATCCTTTATGACTATAGATACAGCAACTAGAAAAAACTTAGAGTTAACAAAGGGGCTTTCTTCTGGAAATAAATCTGGTTCACTTCTTTCGGTAATTGATCATACTTTAACATCAGGTGGGGCAAGATTATTAGAAAAAAGAGTGTCCGCCCCTTCTACTAATCTAGATGAAATTGAAAAAAGATTAAACGGTCTAGATTTCATGATAGCTGATGCAGACTTATCATCTAGTCTTCGGTCAGAACTCAGAAAAGTTCCTGATTTAGATAGGGCATTATCCAGAGTCTCATTGGATAGGGCCGGCCCAAGAGACCTAGTGTCTATTAGAAATGGATTGCTTCAATCCTCCATTATATCAAAGATGCTTTCAAGTTTCGCTTTGCCAAAGCTCATTGAAGAAAAGTTGGCTATTTTTCCAGAACAAGATAAATTTTTAGATTTACTTTCCGAAGCCCTTGTCGATGAGCCACCTATATTGGCAAGAGACGGCGGGTTTATTAAAGAGGGTTTTGATCCCAAATTAGATGAAGCCAGAAGACTAAAAAACGAAGGGAAAAAAATCATTGCCGAGATGCAAATGGGCTATATGAAAACCGCTGGCATTCAGTCTCTTAAAATAAAACATAACAATGTTCTCGGATATTTTATCGAAACACCAGCCACTCATGCCGAACGCATGTTATCGCCTCCTCTGTCTGACACCTTTATCCATAGACAAACAACAGCAAATCAAGTTCGTTTTTCAACTGTCGAGCTTTCTGAGATTGAAACTAAGATTTTAAACGCGGCCAGTCATTCTTTGGAGATAGAAAAACAAACCTTCAAAGATTTATGCGATAGAATATTAAAATACGGCCAATGTATCGCCGATGTTGCCGATTATTTATCAGAAATAGACCTTGCCGTTGCCTTTTCTGTATTAGCTAAAAATGAGTCTTGGGTTAAGCCTGCTGTTGATTTGTCACAGAACTTTGAGATCTCTGGTGGGCGCCATCCTGTAGTTGAACACGCTCTGAAAAAAGAGGGTAAGGCTTTTATTTCAAATGAATGTATCTTAAGCGATGGAAAAATCTGCCTGCTTACTGGGCCAAATATGTCTGGAAAATCAACTTTTCTAAGGCAAAATGCTATCATCGTTTTATTGGCTCAAATTGGTTGTTTCGTTCCTGCCACTTCAGCCAAAATAGGTATTGTATCTCAACTTTTTAGCCGTGTAGGTGCATCAGACGATCTAGCCAGAGGTCGATCTACCTTTATGGTCGAAATGGTGGAAACCGCATCTATCCTAAACCAGGCTGATGAAAACTCTTTTGTAATACTGGACGAAATTGGCAGAGGAACAGCAACCTATGACGGCCTATCAATCGCTTGGGCTACTTTAGAGCATTTGCATAATGTAAATAAGGCACGAGCACTATTTGCCACGCATTATCACGAATTAACGCATTTATCAGTTGAAATGGATCGATTAGAAAACTCTACTGTCGCGGTCAAAGAGTGGGAAGGTGAGGTTGTGTTTTTACATGAAGTTAGAAGAGGAGCTGCAGATCGATCCTACGGCGTTCAAGTTGCCAAGCTCGCTGGCTTGCCGGAAAATGTAATAAAAAGATCAAAACTGATATTAGAAAAGCTTGAAAAAGGGCACTACCAAGGCCAATCAAAGTTAAAGGGGCTAATGAGTGATCTTCCTTTATTTTCTAACGATCAAAACTCTCATGAACCTGCAGAAAAAAAAGTAGACCCGCTTCACGAAGAAATAAAAAACATCAATTTGGACAGCACATCACCGAGGGACGCCTTGGAGTTTCTCTACAAGCTAAAAGAAACCCTAAAACATTAAAATGTTAGTTGTTCGATGAAACTCCTACATGTGCGGGGCGCAACAGGCGATCATGTAGCATAAAACCTTCAGAAGAAACTTCTATAATATCACCGGCTTTTGTGCCCGGAACAGGGGCCTCAAACATGGCCTCATGTAGCTGGGGATCGAATTTATCACCAATTTCTGGTAATATGGGTTTTATCCCGTGTTTTGAAAAAACATTCAATAATTCTCTCATCGTAAGCTCAACGCCTTCAATCACGGAACCAACGATTTCTTTTTGATCGGCAGTAATAGAGTCAACAGCTCTTTTCATATTATCATATATCGGCAAAAGATCCCTCGCCAATTTAGATCCACCGTAGTTCTCTGCTTCTTTTCGATCTTTATCTGCCCTTTTTCGGGCATTTTCTGCATCAGCAAGCGCTCTCATAAACCTATCACGATAATCATCTCGCTCTGCTGTAACTTCATCTAGTTTTTCTAGCTCAGCTGCCTCTGCATCAATATCTATTAACTCATCTTGATCTAATTCCGATTCTTCCACTTCATCCAAAAATTCTTCTTTTTTTTGCTCAGCCATTCATCACCTCTTATTTCGGTCAGAAATCATTTTTCCAACCAGTTGCGCGGTATAATCCACCACCGGAACTATTCGCCCATAGTTTAATCTTGTAGGACCTATTACTCCTACGGCACCAATAATCTTACGATCTGAATTCATATAAGGGGAGACAACCAAAGATGAACCCGTCAAAGAAAAAAGTTTGTTTTCCGATCCTATAAAAATTCTTACCCCTTCACCTTTTTCAGTAAGCTCTAAGAAGTCTGCTATATCGCGTTTTCGTTCCAAATCGTCAAATAGATTTTTTATTCTTTCTAAGTCTTCTTGTTGTGAAGATTCATTTAGAAGGTTTGCTCTTCCTTTCACAATTAATCGTTCGTGCCGTTCTTCAGTATCTTCCCAAAGCGCTAAACCGCTCTGCACCAAGTCGCGAGCCAAAGTATCAAGTTCTTGCCGACGGTAATCAATTTCATTTTTGATTAATTTTTTAGCTTCGCTTAATGTGTTCCCCTCCATAAGGGCATTCAAAAAATTTGCGGCCTCTTTCATAGAGCTTGGCGTTTGACCCGGTGGGGGCTTAAATAGTCGATTTTCAACATGACCATCCGCATAAACTAAGACAACCAGAGCTTGGCTTATTGATAAAGGTAAAAACTCCACATGCTTAATTGGAGCCTCACGTTTCGGAGTTAATACAAGCGAAGCTCCTTGTGTCACACCCGATAATGTTGTGGAAATATCATCTAAAATATCGTCGACTTGATTGGTTTTATCTGAAACTATTTGATCAATTTTTTTTCTGTCATTTTTATCGACCTCTGATACCTCCAAAATACCATCCACAAACATACGTAAACCTTGCTGGGTGGGTATTCTTCCAGCGCTTGTGTGTGGACTTCCTAGTAGTCCTAAAAACTCTAGGTCTTGCATAACATTTCTAATTGTTGCAGCTGAAATGTCTTCACTGAATTCACGCGAAAGGGTTCTTGATCCAACGGGCTCACCATCTGCCAAATAACCTTCTACCACCCTACGAAATACTTCACGCGAGCGGTTGTTCATTTCCTCAAGAATTTCTTTTTTTTCAATCATCGGGACGTGTTTTAGCTTATATATTTCAATTAGCCTAATGAAAAACTTCAAACAGGGTTGCAAAGTCACTTAATCGAGATGTATTTCCAAATTAAAGTTGAAAGGATTTAAAATGCGCCCTTCTGGTCGAAAACTTGACGAAATGAGAAACGTTTCAATCGAAACAAATATAACTATGCATGCTGAAGGAAGTTGCATAATTAAAATGGGCAGTACTCATGTAATATGTACCGCGACGGTAGAAGACAGAGTTCCACCATTTATTAAAGGATCTGGTATGGGGTGGATCACTGCTGAATATGGTATGTTACCAAGATCAACCGGTTCCAGAATGCGAAGGGAAGCAGCTTCAGGTAAGCAAGGTGGTCGAACAGTTGAAATCCAAAGGCTTATCGGACGATCTTTACGAGCCGGTGTTGATAGGCTTTCTTTAGGTGAAAGACAGATAACAATCGATTGTGACGTAATACAAGCAGATGGTGGAACGCGCTGTGCGTCTATTACTGGTGGTTGGTTAGCACTGCGTCTAGCAATAGATAAGTTATTAGATTCTGGCACATTATCTACAGATCCTTTGATTTCACCAGTTTCTGCAATTAGTTGTGGTATTTACGCAGGACAACCGATCTTAGATCTAGATTATTCTGAAGATAGCGAAGCGGGTGTAGACGGAAACTTCATTATGCTTGAAAGTGGAAATATAATTGAAACCCAAATAAGCGCAGAAGGCGCGACATATACTAGGGATGAACTCAATAGCCTAATCAATTTGGCAGAAAAAGGTACTTCTGAACTCTTTGATATTCAAAAAGCCTCCCGAAATTGATGCGAAAATTTCAAGGTAAGAAATTGGTGGTTGCGACACACAATGAAGGTAAACTGGATGAGGTTCGTGCACTATTTGCAAAAAAATCAGTTGAAATTTTATCCAGTAAATCACTTGACCTGCCAGAACCCATAGAAACAGAAGATACTTTTATAGGAAACGCTCGTATTAAAGCACATTCTGCATCAAAAATTACTAGCCTACCTGCCCTTGCAGACGATAGTGGAATTACTATTGACGCCTTGAACGGTGCGCCTGGGGTATACACTGCAGATTGGGCTGAAACACCAGATGGACGAGATTTTTCTATGGCGATGAAAAAAACTCAAGAAGCTTTAACAAAAATTTCTGCACCACATCCACGATTAGCACAATTCCGCTGTACTTTAGTATTGGCATGGCCAGACGGCCATGACGAAATCTTCGAAGGTGTTCTGGCTGGTCAAGTCGTTTGGCCCCCAAGGGGACTGGACGGACATGGATACGACCCAATATTTCAACCTAACGGATATGACATTACCTTTGGGGAGATGAGCTTTGAAAGTAAGAATAAAATAAGCCATCGATCAATAGCTTTTGAAAAACTTGCCAGAGCATGTTTTGAGTGAAGACTGGAAAAATGGAGGCTTTGGGATTTATATCCATTGGCCTTTTTGCGCAGCAAAATGTCCTTATTGTGACTTCAATAGCCATGTAAGAAATAGTATTGATCAAAAACAATGGCTTAGGTCTTACTTAAGCGAAATAAACCGAGTTTCGAAAAATACATCAAGCCGAGTTTTAGATTCTGTTTTCTTCGGTGGTGGAACACCAAGCCTTATCGAGCCGTGGGTTATCAACGATATTCTAAATGAGATCCAGAAACATTGGACAACCAAAGATAATTTTGAAGTTACACTAGAGGCTAACCCTGGATCAGTGGATGCAAAAAACTTCAAAGCGTACAAATCTGCCGGTGTGAATAGAATATCTATGGGAATTCAGTCACTAAACGAAAAAGACTTAAAGGCTTTAGGGCGAACTCATACGGTAAGCGAAGCATTGTGTGCTTTTGAAATTGCTCAGCAAAACTTCACAGCTGTAAGTTTTGATTTAATATATGCGAGGCAAAATCAAAAACTGACACAATGGGAAATGGAATTAAATCAAGCCTTAGATTTAGGTGCCAACCATATGTCATTATATCAGTTAACCATTGAGCAGAACACGGCTTTTGGTGACAGGTATAATCGCGGGCTACTTAAAGGATTACCCAGTGACGATATATCAGCCGAACTATATGATATTACCTCAAACTTATGCGAAGAAAAGGGCTTTTTAGCATATGAAGTTTCTAATTATGCGCAAGCAGGCTCAGAAAGCGTACATAATCTTGTGTACTGGCGATATGGTGACTACATCGGTATTGGGCCTGGCGCTCATGGTCGTCTAACCATCGACGGCAAAAGATACGCTACCGAAACATTTTTATCACCGGAAGAATGGCTTACAAAGGTAGATAATCAGGGTTCTGGGGAGTCTTGCCTATCTGAGTTATCCCAGGAACAGCAAGCCGCCGAGATGGTTATGATGGGTTTAAGATTGAACGAAGGAATTAATTTTAAGCGATTTGAAAATTTATCAGGCTCTTCTTTTTCTGAAGAAAAATTGTCTTTTTTGAAAAGTATTCAACTCATCGAGCAAAAAAAAGGAAACATAATTGCCACTTTTTCAGGGAGAAAAGTCTTAAATTCTGTGCTTGCTGAACTATTAAATTAAAAGCACCAAACTCAACTACCATTTAATATCACTTCAGAGATACGATCTAACTCGTCCAAAGACTTATAAGTTATTGAAATTAAACCCTTTTCTTTTCCTTCTTCGTGGTTAATGGAGACTTTCATCTTAAGTGCTGCAGATAGATCAGCTTCCAGAAGAACTGTATCAGCGGGTTTCTCTTTCGTTTTCGTTTTATTAGAAACTTTTTTATCACTAACATTTTTAGCCAGCCTTTCTGCATCCCTAACCGAAAGGCCAAGTGAAATAATCTGTTTTGCTATAGCTAATGGATTGTCACATGTCACTAAAGCCCGGGCATGCCCCGCCGTCAGTTGCCCTGAAATCAATAATTCTTGAACTGATGATGGAAGATTAAGCAATCTCAATAAATTTGCTATATGACTTCTACTTTTTCCAATTTCTTTAGAGAGTCCGTCTTGAGTATGATCAAAGTTTTCCATTAAATTCTTGTATCCAAGAGCCTCTTCTATTGGGTTTAAATCGGCCCTTTGCACATTTTCAATTATGGCTATTTCTAGAACCTCTATATCGGTGAACTCTTTTATAATAACTGGCAGCTCATGTATCTGAGCTCTTTGAGCAGCGCGCCACCTTCGCTCACCCGCAACTATTTCGAAACTTTCTTTTGTTCCTTTCTTTTTTCTTACTATTAAAGGTTGAACTATACCTTTCGTCTTAATTGAGTTTGCTAATTCAATTAATTTTTCTTCTTGAAAAGATTTTCTAGGCTGATTTGGGTTTGGATATATTTTTTCAACTGGTACAAGTTTCTCAATCGTCTGGCTTTCTGAATTTTTATTGCTGGTTAAAGATTCGTTATTTAGGTCACCCATCAAGGACGATAGCCCTCTTCCAAGACCTCTTGATTTACTTTTTCTTTCTACCATCAAAAACCTCCTATCAAGAATTATTAGCTAATAACTCTTTGGCCAGACTCATATATGCCTTTGATCCCTTTGATGAAGGATCATAAGTTAAAACAGGCATTGAATACGAAGGTGCCTCACTTACCCGTACATTTCGCGGAATAATTGTTTCAAAAACTAACTCGCGCAGATTACTTCTAGCATCGGCCTCTACCTGTTTGGATAGATTGTTTCTTCCATCGAACATAGTTAAGACTATTCCTTCAACCCGCAAATTCTCATTTGCATTTTGACGTACTTCTTTAACTGTTAATAAAAGTTGTGAGAGACCCTCGAGCGCAAAAAACTCACTCTGTAATGGTATTAAAACAGAATGCGATGCTACCATTGCGTTAACCGTTAAAATATTTAGGGAAGGTGGGCAATCAATAAGAATGTAGTCATATTTTTGTTTGTTTTCCTTTTTTTTTCGAAGTGCTTCATGCAATAAGTGGCTTCTTTTTTCATTTGATATCAAGTCTATGTCTGCTGAGCTCAAATCTATCGTTGCAGGAACAATGCTCAAACCCGATATTTCTGTTTCCATTGCGACCTTTTCAAGTGGAACACCCTCAACCAAAAATTCATATGTCGATAATTCTCGATCCTCTACATCTACACCCAAACCAGTGGATGCATTGCCTTGGGGATCCAAGTCGATAATTAGAACTTTCTTTTTTAATTCTGACAATGCCGCTGCTAGGTTAATAGTTGTAGTTGTTTTACCAACCCCGCCTTTTTGATTTGTCACTGAAATTACTTTTGCAGTTTTGGACTTATTAGTTGGCACGCGAAAGCTCTCCTATTTTCAAAACCACTGACTTTGCATCAGTTATACTGGTAACCGCTTCCCAACTAAAGTTCCAAGTTTTTTCTGCAGCAACCAATTCTTCTTTCCAAGATTTTCCCTTTGAAAATAAAAGAGTGGTATCATCACTCAAATGGTTAAATGATAAATCAAAAAGACCAGGTAAATCAGTTAAAGCCCTAGCTGATATTACATCAGCCTGCTGTCTATCACAACTCTCTATCCTATTGTTTATAATAGATAAATTTAGATTAAGTTCTCTTTTTACAGTGCTAAGAAAAACACATTTCCTTTTATCACTTTCAACTAAAATTATCTCACCATCAATATTTTTGTCCTGAGCAAGAATTGCCACGACTAATCCAGGAAATCCAGCTCCAGATCCCATATCTAGCCATTTTTTAAAATTTTTTTTGCTTGCATAAAAAATCTGGGCTGAATCCAAAATATGACGGTCCCATATTTCAGGCACAGTTTTTTTAGAAATTAGATTTATACTCTTATTCCACTTTTCAACGAGCAACCCAAGCCGCTGCAAAAGTGCAATTGTTTCACGTGAAACATCTATTAAAATATCATCTTTCATCCTGCCTTAATCTGATTTTGGCTCTGTTTAACTTTTGATAGTATTAAAAAAAGAGCTGCCGGCGTCATTCCTTCTATACGGGAAGCTTGTGCTATATTTTTTGGTTTTTGGGTAAGTAATTTATTTTTTAATTCGTTTGATAAACCAGACATTAACTTATAATCAAAACTAGATGGTATTTTTATCGCTTCATCTCTTTTGATAGCTTCTATATCTTTCTTTTGCCTATCGATATAATTTGAGTACAACGAGTCTCTATGGACCTGCTGTTGAATTTCGCGCTCTATGAGTGACAACCTACTATCAAATACCGTTATGCTGTCAAAAGTTATGTTTGGAAATGCCAATACTTGTTTCAGGTTTCTTTTATTACCATCTTGGCTCACCGAAACACCCTGAGCTATCAGCTGGTTTGGCGTAAACTCTTTTTCAGAAAGAATTGTATTACATTCCTCTATTTTGTTGATTTTTTCTAAGAATGCATCCTTTCGATGTGTCGATATACAGCCTATTTCTATGCCTTTTGGGGTCAACCGTTGATCTGCATTGTCAGCACGAAGTGAAAGTCTAAATTCTGCTCTAGACGTAAACATTCTATAAGGTTCGCTTACACCTTTTGAAATTAAGTCATCTATCATAACACCTATATAACTATCTGATCTCGAAAAAATAATTGATTCTTCTTCACGTGACGCTGCTGCTGCGTTTAATCCAGCAACCAATCCCTGGGCCGCCGCCTCTTCATAGCCCGTTGTTCCATTGATTTGACCAGCGAGATAGAGACCACTAACACCATTAACGCTTAAGGTTAGTGATAATGACCTAGGATCAACATAGTCATATTCTATCGCATAGCCTGGTTGTAAAATCTCAACTTTTTCTAATCCTTTTATTGAGCGCACATATTCTTTTTGGATTTCTTCCGGAAGTGATGTGGAAATTCCATTAGGATATATGGTGTCGACCGAAAGTCCTTCCGGCTCTAAAAACACCTGATGCGAGCTTTTATCTCTAAATCTGACTATTTTATCTTCTATAGAGGGACAGTATCGAGGGCCCACACCGTCTATATGACCTCCATACATTGCTGATTTTGATAGGTTTTTTTCTATAATCTCATGCGTCTTCTCGTTAGTAAAGGTTATTCCACATGAAATTTGATCTGCTGTTGGGTTTTTTGACAAAAAGGAAAACATTGTAGGCTCAACATCACCAGGCTGCCTTTCTAGCTCTTCCCAATTTATAGATTTTCCATTTAATCTTGGGGGTGTTCCAGTTTTTAATCTCCCTAGTTTTAAACCAAAACCCTCGATTTTTTCCGCAAGTTTTAATGATGGATTTGCGTCCATACGACCAGCTGAGTATGAAATCTCTCCTATATGAACCTTTCCTCGAAGAAATGTTCCGGTAGTTATAATGGTTGATTTTGCTAAAATTTTAGAACCATCAGCTAAAATTACACCCCTTACCTCATCCTGTGACCCAACAAGATCGACAACTTCACCCTCGACGATGGCGAGGTTTTTAATTGATTTTAAAGCTTTTTTTATTGAATTTTGATATAGCAATCTGTCAGCCTGAACCCGCGGTCCCTGAACTGCAGGTCCCTTTTTGCGGTTAAGTAATCTAAACTGGATACCTGCCTCATCCGCTGAACTCGCCATGATGCCGTCCAGCGCATCAATTTCACGCACCAAGTGACCCTTGCCAAGACCACCTATAGCAGGGTTACATGACATTATGCCGAGATCAGAAGATTTCAGCGTAACGAGAGCTGTACTGGCACCCATTCTTGATGAGGCCGCAGCGGCCTCACTACCTGCGTGTCCACCACCAACCACGATCACGTCAAATTGTTTCACGTGAAACACTCCTTATTTTCCTAAACAAAAAGACGAGAAAATCTCATCAAGGATTTTTTCTACATCCACTTTACCAAACAATTCGTCTAAGGTGTAGGCAGTTTGTCTTAATTCTTCTGCTGCCAGATCATAAAAGGCTGGACCATCGGTTACAAATTTTTTTGCTGTTTTTAGTTTATTTATAGATCTATCGATCGCTTCCTTATGCCGAAACCTGGTTGCAATACCCTGATTCTGAACGTTATCTCCCAATTTATTCTTAATAAGATCTATCATGTTATCTATGCCAAAACCTGTTACAGCTGAAAGACCATTTTTTATATTACCATCATCGCATTTTGATATAAACGTTAGAATGTTTGGGTTCTTTATTTCAGGTAGTCCTTCACCATCATCTGTAAGTACGATAACCAAATCTGAAGAGTTAGCTCTTTCTATAGCTCTATGAATACCTTTTGTTTCGATCAAATTGCTTGTCTCTCTCAATCCAGCTGTATCAAGCATTGTTACAGGTAGACCATCCAAATCCATCCTTACTTCTATGATATCTCTAGTTGTTCCAGCTTGTTCTGACGTTATGGCGGCCTCTCTACCCGCTAGTGCATTTAAAAGCGTAGACTTACCAACATTTGGTTTTCCAACTATAGCTACTTCAAAGCCAATTCTTATCCGCTCTGCAACACTTATACCTGTTGATTCTACATCTAAGTCTCTGATTATATTAGTTAAAATTGATAATACATCTTTAGAAACATCTGTGGGAACTTCTTCATCGGCAAAGTCTATAGTTACTTCAATTAAAGCCATTGCTTTAATTATCATTGAGCGCCATTCTTGGGCTCTTTCCCCTAATTTACCTGAAAGAACTTTTAGAGCTTGTACTCTTTGAGCTTCTGTTTCAGCCTCTATAAGATCTGCAAGGCCTTCTATTTCTGCCAAATCAAGCTTTTCATTTGAAAAAGCTCGTCTTGTAAACTCTCCAGGTAATGCTTGTCGGAAATTAGCTATTCTTGAGAGCACTTCTAAAGCTTTTTGTATTACGGCTATACTTCCGTGAAGATGTAGCTCAACCACATCCTCACCTGTAA
>JBJLGF010000016.1:0-13476 GCA_045564975.1 Paracoccaceae bacterium | reverse complement strand
ATCGGGTCGTTCGCCGACTACCATCTTCTCTCGGCTCAGCATCTATAGTAATAGCTTGGGCTGGACATATAGCTTCACATAATTTGCAAGCTATACACCTTTCCTCACCATTTGGGTATCGGCGCAGAGCATGCTCGCCTCTGAACCGAGGACTGAGCGGCCCTTTCTCATAGGGATAATTTATTGTTGTCTTGGGTTTAAAAAAATATTTGATTCCAAGCCGCATCCCTTGCCAGACATCAGCTAAGAAAAAATATTTCACTGCACGAGTGTAATCAAATTTACCCAAAATCAACCTCCAACTAAGTAGCGAGCATAAAAGCCGCCAAAAACTTCAAATTTTGCGAGAAAAGCCACAAAAACAACCCAAACTAGGGAAAATGGCAAAAATACCTTCCAACCAAGTCTCATTAATTGGTCATATCGATAGCGAGGGGTGATTGCTTTGATCATCGCAAAAATAAAAAAGAAAAGACCCATTTTCAAAATCATCCACAAAACCCCATCGGGCAAAGCAGGAATTGGAGACAACCAACCCCCAAAAAACAAAAGGCTAGTAAGTGCACACATCAAAAAAACTGCTATCAGCTCACCTGCCATGAATAGCAAAAATGGTGTGGAGCTATACTCAACTTGGAAACCTGCCACCAGCTCCGATTCAGCCTCTGGAAGATCAAATGGTGGCCTATTTGTTTCAGCCAAAGCAGAGATAAAAAACAAAAATAACATCGGAAAATGGGGCAACCAATACCAACCAAAAATTCCGTAATCGGTATCTTGCGCAGCAACAATTGCGCCAAAATTCATAGATCCCGTTGAAATGATAATACCTATTATTACCAGTCCTATTGACACCTCGTAGGAAATCATCTGAGCGGCAGAGCGAAGCGAACCCAAAAATGGATATTTGGAATTAGATGCCCAACCACCCATTATAACACCGTAAACTTCTAGAGAGGATATGGCAAAAACATAAAGGATCGCGACATTAATATTTGAGAGTTGCCAACCTTCATTTAATGGAATTACTGCCCAGGCCAAAATAGCCATCACAAAGGAAACCACAGGAGCTAAGAAGAAAACAAATTTATCTGATCCAGCTGGAACAACAATTTCTTTAAAGACTAGCTTTAACATGTCTGCACCAGACTGTAAAAGCCCGAATGCTCCCACAACATTTGGACCCCGCCGTAATTGAACAGCTGCCCAAACTTTCCGATCTGCATAAATTAAAAAGTATGCTGAAAGAAGCAAAAACACAGCCATAAGAAGGCCCTGGCCTATCAAAATAAGTACAAAACCAAAATTAGAAGACATTAGATCTGAGAGCCGTCCCCCAATCATAAAAACTAATTGTGAAAATATTTCTGTCATTTTAAATCAAACAATTTCATTCCGCGGCAACTTTCGAATTATTTCTAGCCTTTGCGCCAGCAGACAATTCTGCCATCACACTAGAAGCGCGCGCGATAGGATTTGTTAGGTAGAAATCACTAATAAGATTTAAAAAATCTTTTTCAAGCAACTTACCAGCTTTCAATGGCTTCCATTCATTTAATGGAACCTCGTCTATTTGCTCTAAGTTGGGATATAATCCAACTAAAAGTGCTCTCAATTGACTGATATTATCAAAGGGCAGACTACTCCCTAATTCTTCGGATAAGGCTCTAAAAATTGCCCAGTTTTCTTTTGCTTCTCCTGGTGCAAAATTTGCTCTGTTACTTAATTGAGCACGACCTTCAGTATTTACAAATATTCCGCTTTCTTCTGTGTATGCAGCGCCTGGAAAAATAATATCTGCATTATGTGCGCCTCGATCACCATGGCTTCCTTGATAAATTACAAAAACACGCTCAGGAAGTTCAATTTCGTCAGCGCCTAGATTATAAATCACATCTGCGTTTGCAATTTCAGCATTTAGTTCGCCATCTGCAACAGCGCCAATATCCAAAGCTCCCACTCTAGATGCTATTGTATGTAAATTTAAAAACTTCGACCCTGTTTTTTCTGCTAATTCCATCACCTTCGATAAAACAGACAATCCGTCTTTGTCCCGAATGGCGCCTTGCCCCAAAATTACAACGCTTTCCTCGTCCCCGGCTAAAATGGCTTCACTTTTGATTAAATCTTTCAAAGAGTTTCTGCCTGTACCGCAGTGGCGATATTCATAGGATAAGTCACAGGGCTCTCCTATAAGTTTTACTTCTGCTCCATTTAACCACGCTTTTCTAATACGGGCATTTAACGTTGCGGCCTCATTCCGAGGATTAGATCCAATTATATATATAGTTTTGGCTGTATCAATATCGGCAATCGATGCTGTTCCAACATAAGCACTGCGATTATCGCTCGGAAGCCGAGCTTGATCCAAGCGGCATTCAACTGAACCTCCCAAGCCCTCAATTAGCTGTTTTAAAGCAAACGTAGCTTCGACTGAGACTAAATCACCAACAAGACCAAAGATTTTCTTATCAGTTATTTCTAACTTTGCCTTCTCTAAAGCTTCTACCCAAGTCGCTACGCGCAGCTTCCCATTTTCACGTACATAAGGTGTATCCAATCTTTGACGCCTCAATCCATCCCAAACAAATCGCGTTTTGTCTGAAATCCATTCTTCGTTAATTCCATCGTGATTACGCGGCATAATGCGCATAACTTCTCGACCTTTTGTATCAACCCTGATATTCGAGCCCAGCGCATCCATAACATCTATAGTTTCAGTTTTACTAAGCTCCCAAGGACGAGCTGTGAAAGAATAAGGCTTAGAAGTTAGGGCTCCAACCGGACATAAATCGATGATATTTCCTTGCAAATTGCTTTCTAATGTTTCACCTAAATAACTTGTGATTTCGCTATCTTCACCACGCCCAGTTTGTCCCATTTGAGATGCCCCTGCCACCTCAGTTGTGAAGCGCACACACCGAGTACAGCTTATGCAACGGGTCATGTGAGTTTCAACAAGAGGGCCAAGGTCTAAATCATCCGAAGCTCGCTTTGCTTCCCTAAAACGCGAAAAATCTACCCCATAAGCCATAGCTTGATCTTGTAAGTCACATTCCCCACCTTGATCACATATGGGACAATCAAGTGGATGATTGATTAGTAAAAACTCCATTACGCCCTCTCGGGCTTTCTTTACCATCGGGGAGTTGGTCTTCACTACTGGAGGCTGCCCATCTGGACCAGGGCGTAGATCTCGAACTTGCATGGCGCAAGATGCAGCTGGCTTGGGGGGCCCCCCAACTATCTCAACCAGACACATTCGACAGTTTCCTGCAATGGAAAGACGTTCATGATAGCAGAAGCGTGGAATTTCTATGTCAGCCTCTTCACAAGCCTGTATTAGGGTCATTGAACCATCTACTTCCAATTCGACTTCATCAATTACAACTTTTCGCCAATCAGCCATAATGCTACCAACCGAACCTTTTTGGATTGCAGGAAAACGCCCAAATTTTGAGCTCATCAGTGTGAGCAAATAAAAAATTTATAAAAAATAAATTTATAAAATTTAGCATTTTAATTCTCATCATGCATCACACTGTCCGCTGAGTTTTAAAACTTTGCCAGTCAAACCAATACTCTGATCATCAGGACCCAAAACCCATTTGATATCCGAAGTTCCAAAGTTTTTGATACAAAAACGTGTCGCTTCATATCTCCCAGCCTCACGAGCTCCTGAAAGAGATCGATTTGCACGCTTAACTGTTAAGTCAAATGACCGGTCATCTAACTTACTTCGGCTTAATTTGGATGAGAAATAATATCCATCAAAAGAAACTTTGTTTTCTTCAAGTTCAAATGGATTTGAACAACCCATCATTATCAAAAAAGAGGACGTCGCCAAGCCCAAAATAAAATGTTGGCCTTTAGGCCGAGTGATGCCCTTAGCTAGAATCATTGCGCGGCCACCAAACTGTTTTGCATTGATCTTTGGTTTTTTAAACGATCTTCGATTTCGTCTCGAAAATTCTTTATAAGTCCCTGTATAGGCCAGGCTGCTGCATCACCAAGTGCACAAATTGTGTGACCTTCAACCTGTTTGGTAACGTCCAGAAGCATATCAATCTCACTAGCGTCCGCATCGCCATTTACTAACCGTGCCATAACCCGCATCATCCATCCAGTACCCTCTCTGCAAGGTGTGCACTGTCCGCAACTTTCGTGCTTGTAAAATTTAGAAAGACGCCAAATAGCTTTGATTACATCTGTACTCTGGTCCATAACAATAACGGCTGCAGTTCCCAAGCCAGAGCCCAACTCGCCCCTAAGGTAATCAAAATCCATGAGCGCTTCTCGCATTTCTCCACCACGAACACATGGAACTGAAGCGCCTCCTGGAATTACAGCCTTTAAGTTTTTCCATCCACCACGGATACCACCACAATGCTTTTCAATAAGTTCTTCAAACGGAATAGACATCTCTTCCTCAACGACGCATGGATGGTTCACATGGCCGGATATGGCAAATAATTTTGTTCCGGCATTGTTCTCACGACCGAAGTTCGAAAACCAATCTGCCCCACGCCGAAGAATTGTTGGAACAACAGCTATAGATTCAACATTGTTCACGGTCGTAGGGCAGCCATACAAACCCGCACCAGCTGGAAATGGTGGCTTCATCCGAGGCATTCCCTTTTTGCCCTCTAAACTTTCTAATAGAGCCGTTTCCTCCCCGCAAATATATGCACCAGCACCATGGTGAAGAAATAAATCAAACTTCCAGCCGGATTTTGATGCATTTTTACCGATTAGACCTGCATCATATGCTTCATCAATAGCAGCTTGAAGAGCTTCGCGCTCGCGGATGTACTCACCTCTAATATAAATATAACATACGTTTGCATTCATAGCGAAGCTGGCTATTAAACATCCTTCAACTAACGAATGAGGATCATGGCGCATTATTTCTCGATCCTTACATGTACCAGGCTCAGACTCGTCTGCGTTGACAACCAAGTAAGCCGGTCGGCCGTCACTTTCCTTGGGCATAAAAGACCACTTTAGCCCAGTTGGAAAACCAGCGCCGCCACGACCGCGCAAACCTGAGGCCTTCATCTCGTCTACGATCCAATCACGACCCTTCTTTATAATTTCAGCCGTATTAGCCCAATGTCCTCTAGCCCTAGCACCCTCCAGCGATCTGTCATGCATGCCGTAGATATTTGTAAATATTCTATCTTGGTCTTTGAGCATTACAAAACTATCCCCTTCTTTTCCGACGATATATGACAATTTTATACAATGAAATCATGGACCAGGCTAACGCAGCTAAAGTAAAAAAGTCTATCAATAGCATATATCGAGCTGATATCTCAAGGGAAGGAGCTGCGCCTTGCATTACACTCCAAAATAACACAGAACTAGCAATTACCAGAGCAATCAACCGCCCCTGTTTTTCTTTTCCATTTTTATTTAATTCGCTCATTTATTTTTTTTCACACTTCAATTTATCTTTATCTTCTGCAAACAAACTTAACTTCATTGCTTCTCCCAATTGACTGATAAGTTTGCTTCTTTCCCATCAATTTTTTTTATCGTATCCTTAAATTTCTTAGCTAACGCCACACTCTTGTTGACAGATGGTCCGGCTCCTTCACCTTTTGATAAACTGGTTAAACCGACGGCCGGCTCCACCGAAAAACGTCCATTTTGCGGACCTGGGATGGGAGCAGATCCATTTCTCAAATCTTCAATCAATTCCTCAAACCCGTCATTTGAAAGATCTTCGTAATAATCTTTACCTATTTGTGCCATAGGGGCGTTAGCGCAGGCCCCTAGACACTCCACTTCTTCCCAAGATAATTTACCATCCTTTGAAACCGTATGCGCTGTCGGTGAAATTTTTTCCTTACAGATCCCTATAAGATCTTCTGCACCGCATAACATACAAGACAACGTACCGCACACTTGAATATGTGCCGCAGAACCGACTGGTTGAAGCTGAAACATAAAGTAAAACGTCGCAACCTCTAGCGCCCTTATATGGGCCATATTTAACATATCCGCTACAAATTCTATTGCAGGACGTGAAAGCCATCCTTCTTGCTCTTGAGCGCGCCATAAAAGAGGTATTATAGCTGATGCCTCTCGACCTTCAGGATACTTTGTGATCTGAGCTTCAGCCCATTTTTGATTTTCTGGTGAAAAAACAAAAGATGCAGGCTGGTCTGGATGCAATCTACGGAGCACCTTTATAAATCCTCCTAAGTTTGATTTTGAAGCTGCTGTGTGACAAGACTTTACTCATCGATCAATTTCTCCAAAAACTACATCCATGGTTCCAATTATAGCGGCAACGTCTGCTAACTGGTGACCCGAGGCCATATGATCCATCGCTTGAAGATGTAAGTACCCCGGAGCCCTAATCTTAACTCTGTAAGGCTTGTTAGTCCCATCTGATACGAGGTAGACACCAAATTCTCCTTTCGGAGCCTCTACGGATGCGTAAACCTCTCCTTCCGGAACATGAAAACCTTCCGTATAGAGCTTGAAGTGATGTATCAAAGCTTCCATTGACTGCTTCATCTCTACCCGTCTAGGCGGACACAATTTACCCTGTGTTAAAACAGGCCCATCTTCAAAATTTAACTTTTCAATAGCCTGCCTAATAATAGCCACAGATTGACGCATTTCCTCCATACGGACCAAATAGCGATCATAACAATCGCCATTATTGCCAACAGGTATTTCAAAATCAAATTCATTATAGCATTCATAGGGCTGAGCTCGCCTTAAATCCCAGGCCAATCCAGACCCTCTCACCATAACTCCTGAAAATCCATATCTCTGAATATCGTCTTCCGATACAACGCCTATATCTACATTTCTCTGCTTAAATATTCTATTTTCAGTAAGAAGCGCGTCTATGTCATCAATAACTTTAGGAAATTCTACTGCCCAACTATCAATATCTTCTAACAGCTCTTTTGTTAAATCCTGATGCACACCGCCCGGTCTAAAGTAAGCTGCGTGAAGACGAGCGCCACAAGCCCGCTCGTAAAAAATCATTAGCTTTTCTCTCTCCTCAAATCCCCATAGTGGAGGAGTGAGAGCCCCGACATCCATAGCTTGAGTGGTGACATTAAGAAGGTGATTCAGCACGCGACCTATTTCAGAAAATAAAACACGAATGAGTGATGCTCTTTGGGGAATTTCTGTGCCAGTTAGTCTTTCAATTGCAAGACACCAGGCGTGTTCCTGGTTCATTGGGGCAACGTAATCTAATCGATCAAAATAAGGTAGATTTTGCAGATAAGTACGGCTCTCCATCAACTTTTCGGTGCCACGGTGTAGTAACCCTATATGTGGATCGCAACGATCAACTATCTCCCCATCCAATTCTAATACCAGCCTTAACACTCCGTGAGCTGCAGGATGTTGAGGACCAAAATTGATGTTAAAATTACGGATTTTCTGTTCACCTGTTAGAACGTCTTCAAACCCCTTAGAACCGTCCATTATTTATCATCCACTTCTTCGGGCAAAATGTAGTCTGCGCCTTCCCATGGGGAAATAAAGTCAAATTTTCGATATTCTTGAACAAGATTTACTGGCTCGTAAACAACCCTTTTTTCCACTTCATCGTACCTTACCTCAGAATACCCTGACGTGGGGAAATCTTTCCTCAATGGATGTCCACGAAACCCATAATCGGTCAAAATTCTTCGCAAATCTGGATGTCCCGTAAACATTATTCCGAACATATCAAAGACTTCCCTCTCAAACCAATTAGCAGAAGGATGAATGTCAAAGATAGATGCTATCACATCGCGATCTCTCAAAGATACACGCAATCTAATGCGCCTATTCTGATACATGGATAAAAAATGATATATTATGTCGAAACGTTTTGTCCGTTCTGGGTAATCGACTGCAGTAATATCTACCAAAGATGAAAACTTGCAACGGGGATCTATCTTTAAAAATTCTACAAAATCAAAAATTTGGGCAGGTGCGACATCAACGGTAAGCTCACCAAATTGAATATCAGATGATAAAACACAATCATTTCGCTTATTATCTAAATATTGCTTTAATTCTTGAAGTTCAGCTGTCATCTTTTGATCGTTCCTGTTCTTCGAATTTTTTTCTGAAGCGCCAAAATACCATATAACAGCGCCTCTGCTGTTGGTGGGCAACCTGGAACATAAACATCAACAGGCACTATTCGATCACAACCTCGCACAACGGAATAGCTGTAATGATAATAACCGCCTCCATTAGCGCACGAGCCCATCGATATAACATATCTAGGCTCTGGCATTTGATCATAAACTTTTCTTAAAGCGGGAGCCATTTTGTTCGTTAAGGTTCCAGCTACAATCATCAAGTCGGATTGCCGCGGAGATGCTCGAGGTGCTGCACCAAAACGCTCTAAATCATATCGAGGCATTGAAGTATGCATCATCTCAACAGCACAGCAAGCCAATCCAAAAGTCATCCAGTGCAGAGAGCCAGTCCTAGCCCAATTTATTATGTCTTCAGTTGAAGTTACAAGAAAACCTTTATCCTGAAGTTGGTTACTAAGTTCTCGTGTCGAATTCTCTAAGTCCGCACCAGCTGTGTTATCGCCCAGCATTACTCCCATTCTAATGCACCCTTCTTCCATTCATAGGCAAAACCAACAGTTAATACGCTCAAAAAAACAATCATTGACCAAAAACCGATCATGCTGATGTCTTTAAAAGCAACCGCCCAGGGGAACAAAAATGCTATTTCAAGATCAAAAATGATAAATAAGATCGAGACTAAATAAAATCTTACGTCAAATTTCATCCGAGCATCATCAAAGGCATTAAAACCACATTCGTAGGCAGAGACTTTTTCAGGATCGGGGTTTCGAATAGCGATAACAGCGGCTGCCAACAGTAAAACAAGCCCGAGACCGAGCGCTATACCCAAAAAAACGAGTATAGGCAGATATTCTAACAAAAGATCGTCCACAAATGGCTCCTTTTGTGCAAGCGTATAAAACGCTTTGCTTCGGCTAATAAATAGGGGTTTACCGCTCTAATTCACGAGGGTCAACACATGAAAAAGCAATAATGTTCTAAATTTTTATGTAAAAAAAAAAAGCTCAGTAAATCAATACGATAATAACTTATTTAACTTCTGAAAAATCACATAACTTTTCACCAGACTGAACAAAGTCTCCTACCTTAAAATTGAGTGTCTTAATGAAACAATCATTGGGTGCAACTACCTCGTATTCCATCTTCATGGCCTCCAAAGCTAAAATACGCTGACCCGTAAGCACTTCACAGCCATTTTCAATATAAATTTTTGAAACCATACCAGGCATTGGAGATAAAATATCACTATTTTCTAAGTTAGTTTCTTTTTTGTTTTCGAAAGAATTTTGAAGCTTGAATAAAAACTGCCTTCCATCAGATACCAGTATTTCATCATCAAATTTTTTTGCGACAGGCAGTTGATTTCCCTCAAAAGACCAATCATTTTTTTTATTAAAAATTACCTCGTAAGACTTTCCAAAAAACGAAATTTCTAATTTATTGAAAGCTGGCTGAGAAAATTCAATGTCTATAGCCCTATTTTCGCAAAGTAATTGTATCTTATGAGTAATACTGATCCAATGTGAGTAGGAAAAATGATCCGGTTTGGGTGAAAAATAAGATAAGGCTGCTGCTATAATAGCCTGAGTAGAAATAGGTTTATAACTAATCAATTTTTCAATATTTTGTTCAATCAAACCAGTCTGCACAACTCCCAATTTAAACTCTGAGTTCTCTGTCAAATTATAAAGAAAGTTCAAATTTGTTTTAACACCAACAATTTCCGTATCTTTTAATGCTTTCTTCAGATTTAAGAGAGCGCTCGATCTATCTTTTCCATGTGAGACTATCTTTGCCAATATTGGGTCGAAAAAGGGAGAAACAATATCTCCAGTTCTTATCCCAGTATCAACACGGATATTTGATGGAAAATGTAGGTGAGTGACTTTTCCGGTATCTGGTAAAAACTGATTATTTGGATCCTCTGCGTAAATTCTTGCCTCAAAAGAGTGTCCCTCAATAGAAATATCTTTCTGTTTTTTTTCCATTGGCATACCCATAGCAACGTCAAATTGCCATGCTACTAAATCAATTCCAGTTATTTCTTCTGTTATTGGGTGTTCTACTTGAAGACGAGTGTTCATCTCCATAAACCAAAATCTATCCTCTTTTAAACCATCAGATCCATCAACAATAAACTCTACTGTTCCAGCACCCTTGTAGCCAATAGCTTCAGCTGCATTAACAGCTGCTGTACACATAGCATCTCTCATTTTACCGGTCATTCCTGGAGCTGGGCACTCCTCCAAAACTTTTTGATGTCGTCGCTGGAGAGAACAATCTCGCTCAAATAAGTGAATAGCCGATTGGCCATCACCAAATATCTGTATCTCAATATGACGAGGAGCCAAAATATACTTCTCAATTAACACCCTGCCAATTCCAAAAGCTTTTTCAGCTTCGGTCCGAGCACTTGCTAAAAGAGTCAAAAATTCTTTTGGACTTTCGACCAATCGCATACCTTTTCCACCACCTCCTGCAACCGCTTTTATCAATACAGGATAACCAATCGACTCTGCTTCCTTTTTCAATCTTTCATCGGTTTGATTTTCACCGTGATACCCAGGAACAATCGGAATACCAGCTTTCGACATGGCTTTTTTAGCTGCATCCTTATGCCCCATAATTTCAATAGCTTTGAAATCAGGACCGACAAAAATAAGTCCAGCTTCCTGGACCTTTTGAGCAAACTCCGAATTTTCAGATAAAAAACCGTAGCCAGGATGAATAGCACCAGCACCAGTTTTTATGGCTATATTAATAATTTCACTCTGGTTCAGATAACTTTCCAAAGGCGTTGAGCTTTCGATTAGAAAAGCCTCATCACATAAACTTACATGTTTTGACCTCGAGTCTGCCTCAGAAAAGATTGCAACAGTTCTCAAGCCTATTTTATTAGCGGTCGCAGCAATTCTACATGCGATTTCACCCCTATTTGCTATTAAAACTTTATTAAACAACGGTATTACCTTCACCAGTATTAGAATGTCCTAAAAACAAAAATTTACTAATTAAGCGCATCCAAATTTTCTAATTAATTTTTCGTAAATAGTAATAAAAACTCCCTATCTACATTCTAAATATGCCAAAATTAGTATCTTTAATTGGAGCATTCAAAGCTATTTGTAACGAGAGACCCAAAACCTGCCTAGAATTCCTTGGGTCAATAATTCCATCATCCCAAAGACGCGCTGAAGCATAAATGGGATGACTTTGTTTCTCAAACATTTTAAGCGTTGGTTCTTTGAAAGCTAATTCTTCTTCTTCGCTCCAAATGTCTCCTCGACCTTCTATTTGATCTCTCTTAATAGTTGCTAAAACATTGGCTGCCTGGGGTCCCCCCATCACAGAAATACGAGAATTCGGCCAAGTCCAAACAAAACACGGATCATACGCTCTGCCAGCCATCCCATAGTTACCCGCCCCGAAACTACCGCCAATAATTAAGGTTATTTTGGGCACCTCAGTTGTAGCAACTGCTGTCACCATCTTTGCTCCATGCCGCGCTATACCTTCATTTTCATACTTTTTACCCACCATAAAGCCACTTATATTTTGCAGAAAAATTAAAGGGATTTTTCTTTGTGAGCATAGCTCAATAAAATGTGCACCTTTTTGAGCTGACTCAGAAAAAAGAACCCCATTATTAGCGATTATTCCCACGGGGCATCCCATAATATGGGCGAAACCCGTAACAAGCGTTTCGCCAAAACGGGATTTAAATTCATCAAATTCAGATCCATCAACCAGCCTGGCAATAATCTCACGCACGTCGTAGATTGTTCGTAAATCGTGAGGTACAATCCCAATAATTTCGTTGGGGTCGTAGTCAGGCTCCTTGGCCTTTATCAATTTGACCGGCTCCGGATGCTTTCTGTTTAGATTTTTAATTGCCCTCCGGGCCATAGACAATGCTTGACCATCATTATCAGCTAGATAATCCGCAACACCAGAAGATTTTGTGTGAATATCACCTCCACCTAAATCCTCTGCATCCACAACCTCACCAGTGGCAGCCTTTACAAGCGGCGGTCCTGCCAAAAAAATAGTTCCCTGGTTTTTGACGATTATGGTTACATCCGACATAGCGGGCACATACGCTCCGCCAGCAGTGCAAGAACCCATCACAACTGCAATTTGCGGAATACCTTTCGCAGACATTCTCGCTTGATTATAAAAAATTCTCCCAAAATGATCTCGGTCGGGGAATACCTCATCTTGATTTGGTAAGTTTGCTCCGCCACTGTCGACCAAGTATATGCAAGGTAACTGACATCTTTCAGCTACTTCTTGTGCCCTTAAATGCTTTTTAACGGACAAGGGGAAATATGTTCCTCCTTTTACAGTAGCATCATTGCAAACAATCATGCATGCCTGTCCCTCAATAGTTCCAATCCCTGCAATCAGACCGGCACCTGGTGCAGCACCATCGTATAAATCTTGCGCGGCAAAGCTCCCAATTTCAAGAAAATAGGAACCAACATCCAACAACCCGGACACTCTATCCCTCGGCAGCATTTTCCCACGCTTTATATGCCTCTCTCGCGATGATTCTGGCCCTCCTAAGGAATTTAATTTTGCTATCTTTTCAATATTTTCAATACTTTTTAAATGTTTCTTAACGTTTTTTTTAAAAGAATTACTTGATGTCAAAATTTGGGATTTGAGTTTCATAATTGTTCCTATTTACTCTCCAAAATTGCTTTTTCACGCAATTTTTTTCTAATTACTTTGCCCGTGACAGTCATTGGCAATTCATCTAAAAAACTGATCTCTCTTGGGTAAAGATGCTTAGCCAATCGCTTTTTAACAAAATCTTGCAAGGCCTCACTTAGATCGCTATCGGCTTTGTGAGCAGGCTTAACAACTACATAGGCCTTAACTATTTCACTACGTGAACGATCGGGCTTGCCCACGACACCAACCGTTGCAACCGCTGGGTGCATCAAAAGGCAGTCCTCAATTTCAGATGGTCCAATTCTATAGCCGGCGGAATTAATTACGTCATCATCCCTACCAATAAATTCAATACCTTCAGCATGAAAACGCCCCCTATCACCTGTAAGCAACCAATCGCCTTTAAACTTTTCTTCAGTTTGATCAGGCCGGCCCCAATATTCCAGCATCATACTTGCAGAGCCACGCTTAATAGCAATCTCCCCTTCATAGTCAGTCGGCGCTCCATTTGAGTCTAAGATATTTACCTCATGGCCAGGAACAGGTGTGCCCATTAAACCTGAAATTGGCTCTTTATCAGCATTACAACTACTTACGACCATATTACATTCTGTCTGACCATAAAATTCATTGATTGTTGTTTTTAAATTTTTCTTGCCCCACTCCAACATTTCCGCACCTAAAGGCTCACCCCCACAAGCGACCGACCTTAAGCCATTTATTT
>JBJLGF010000015.1:0-14181 GCA_045564975.1 Paracoccaceae bacterium | reverse complement strand
AATTTCCAGGTGTCGTAAAGGAACTCCTGCCAAACGCGACATTTCGAGTTGAGCTAGAAAACGGCCATGAAATTATCGCTCACACGGCAGGGAAAATGCGAAAGAACAGAATTCGTGTTCTTGCAGGAGATAAGGTTCAAGTGGAGATGACACCGTACGACTTGTCAAAAGGTCGTATAAATTACCGCTACAAATAAGCTGTGAAATTAATTCTAGGTTCAGGAAGCCCTCGCCGAAAAGAGATTTTGGCACAAGTGGGTATTGTTCCGTTCGAAATCCGTGCTCCTAATGTCGATGAAACGCCGCTTAAAAAAGAGCTGCCTCTTCAATACTGCATGAGAATTGCTGAAAAAAAAATCCATGCAATAAAATTAGCTGATGATGAAATCGCCATTTGTGCTGATACAACAGTTGCTTTGGGTAGAAGGATTTTGGGCAAACCTATCAATCGGGCGGAAGCGGATAGATTTCTTAACTTGTTGTCAGGAAGACGACACAAAGTAATAACATGCGTAGCAATTAAAAAACAAAATAAGATAAAAACAAAAGAAGTAGTCAGCCGAGTAAAAATGAGGTTTCTAAGCCCCCAAGAAAAAGAAATTTATTTAGATACGGGTGACTGGGAGGGCAAAGCAGGAGGATATGGAATACAGGGACTTGCCTCATCGTTTATTCCATGGATAGGTGGCTCATATACCGGTATAGTAGGCTTGCCTTTACCTGAAACACTTGGATTGCTGAGCGCCTTCGGATATCCAGTATTTGGTAAAAACAATGGTTAAGCGATCAATCTATTTGGATTACTTTCAAGACCAAGAGGCATCAGCCCTCGTCGTTGATGGTGTTTTACAAGACTTTTTTATAGATAGTGATATCCCAACTCCAGGGCAGATTTACCGGGCCACTGTTGATCGGCCGATCAAGGGTCAAGGCGGTTACTTTTTGAAAACACCTGACGGTTCAGCTTTCTTGCGACAAGGTAAAGGATTATCGCAGGGTTCGCGCTTATTAGTCCAAGTATCTGGCTTTGCAGAGAGCGGAAAAGCGATACCAGTTAGTAGCAAAATTCTTTTAAAGAGCCGGTACGTTATCATTACTCCTGGAAATCCGGGTCTTAATATTTCCAGACAAATTAAAAATGAAGAGCGCAGAGAGGAATTAATTGCCTTAATCCGGTTGAATTTAAAAGATTTTAAGGAAGGTATGATTTTACGATCAAGTTGTAAAAATGCTGTGGATAAAGACATCTTGGATGATGCAGAGGAAATGCTCAACTTGGCAGACAAGATATTTTCTGATGAATCGAGTGAAGAACAGCTGATTTTAGAATCTGATAAGCCACACGCTCTTGCATGGCGTGAATGGAGCGAAGATGCAGTTGTTTTTTCAGAAAATGGCAGCTTTGAAATTCATGGAGTTTTAGATTTATTAGAGGAATTGAAATCTGAGCGGATCGAAACTAGTGATGGGCATTTTTTTATTGAAAGTACCAGAGCTTGCACGACTGTAGATATAAACACTGGCTCGGATACTAGTCCTGCAGCAGCCCTGAAAGCCAATCTAGCCACAGCACGGGATCTTCCTAGACAGCTGCGCCTTCGAGGCATTGGGGGACAAATTATTTTAGATCCTGCTCCAATTTCAAAAAAAGATCGAAAGATTATTGATACATCATTGAGGACGGCCTTTAGAAAAGATTCCGTTGAAACAAATATCGTTGGCTGGACAGCCATGGGGCTGATTGAAATACAACGTGCTAGGGTGCGTTCAAGTTGGAAATAAGATGTCTAAATATGATCATTAATTTTGTTCTATGAGACATCTTTCCAATTAACTTCCCGTTTATTTTGCCCAGTTCTACCCCTCCGAATAAACAACCTATTTAGAGCATTGATATAAGCTTTTGCACTGGCAACAACGGTATCAGTATCAGCAGACTGTCCCGTCGCTATATTTCCGTCCTCTTCCATTCGAACAGAAACAGTGGCCTGAGCATCTGTACCTTCAGTAACTGCATGGACTTGGTATAATTGAAGGTGAGCATTATGCTGATAGAGTGCTTGTACTGCATTAAATGTTGCATCTACTGGTCCATCGCCGGTGGCAGTAGTTGAAGACTCTTCCCCACCAATCGTTAATGTCATAGCTGCTTCCTGTGGACCAGCTGTACCGCAGATTACTCTCAACTCATTTAAAACAATGTGATCGTTTGCTGCATCTTCGCCAGCCTGCATTAGCGCGATTAAGTCTTCATCATAAACTTCTTTCTTGCGATCAGCTAATTCTTTGAACCTAACAAATACGTCCTTCAGTTGATTATCGGCTAAATTATAACCTAATTCTTGCAATTTTGATCGAAGAGCTGCGCGACCCGAATGTTTTCCTAAAACTAAATTTGTGGCTGAAAGCCCAACATCTTCAGGGCGCATAATCTCAAATGTTTCAGAATTTTTTAACATACCATCTTGATGAATACCGCTTTCATGTGCAAATGCATTTTTTCCCACTATTGCCTTATTAAATTGAACTGGAAAACCGGAAACAGAAGCAACGCGTCTGGATATATTCATTATTTTATTGGTGTTGATATTAGTATAAAACGGCATGATGTCACCACGGACTTTTAATGCCATAACGACTTCTTCAAGAGCCGTGTTTCCGGCACGCTCACCTAGTCCGTTTATTGTACACTCAATTTGTCTGGCACCACCTTCTACAGCAGCTAGAGAATTTGCAGTAGCCATGCCTAAATCATTGTGACAGTGGGTTGCAAAGACAACTTCATCTGCTCCGGGTACTTTCTCTATTAACATTTTGATAAGGTCAGCTGACTCAAGTGGCGCCGTGTAACCTACTGTATCTGGAATATTGATGGTTGTTGCCCCAGCTGTAATAGCTATTTCTACAACACGACATAGATAATCATGTTCTGTCCTAGTTGCGTCCATTGGTGACCACTGGATATTGTCACACAAGTTTCTAGCGTGGGTCACTGTATCATGAATTTTTTGCGCCATCTGATCTTTATCTAAATTTGGTATCGCGCGGTGTAACGGCGAAGTTCCAATAAATGTATGAATTCTGGGTCTTTCTGAGTTTTTTACTGCATCCCAACAACGATCGATATCTCCAAAATTAGCCCGTGCTAAGCCACATATGACGGCTGTTTTACTACGCTCAGCAATTTCACTTACCGCCTTGAAGTCTCCCTCTGATGCAATAGGAAATCCAGCTTCAATAATATCAACTCCCATATCATCGAGGAGCTCTGCTATTTCTAATTTTTCCTCATGGGTCATGGTTGCCCCTGGTGACTGTTCGCCATCTCTAAGCGTGGTGTCAAAAATTACTACACGTTCTTTGTCTGTTGTTGTTTTCATTTTTGGATCTCGTTTTTTCTACTAAGTTGGTGGTGCGGTAGTCTGCCCCTCTGAGCGGTCGCACCAGACAATGGCACGCTCAGAGGCAGCTTAGTAGTAGGCGCAGTTCTAAAAGTTTTTGCACCCCATTAATGGTTGTTTTTGTTAAGAACTCACAAATCATGTTTTAACTATACACCGTTGTTGAAAAATGAAAACCCAGTTTTAATGTTAGCAAACATGGAATTAAATCATATAACTAATGACAAGACGGATTTTTATTTGGTTCGATTATGTTTTGTTAAATAACAGTCATCAATATTGTGAGGAATTATGGATAAAACAGAAAATAAAGAAACTAATTCACGGTTGACTGAAAATGAGGCAAAGATTTCCTATCTTATAAAGGATATTGAAGATTTATCAGACATTGTAGCCAAGCAGAGCCGCGAGTTAGAAAAACTAAATAAAAAAGTTAGTTTCTTAATTCAAAAAGAAACTGAGCGAGATGATATAAGTGGTGTTGTATTGAGTGATAAACCACCACACTGGTGATGAAATAAAAACTAATTAAAGAAAACATTGTAACCCGCGAGTTCTCTTATTAGGTTAGAGTGTAAGATACATGAGCAGGGACTTAACTGATGAAATTTAGTTACATCGTTATTCTAATCATCACATTTTTCGTTAGCGGTAATATTGCTATTTCGCAAACATCAAGCGGCACTCAAGAATATGGTGATGGTGGGGCTTATGATGGCGAATTTTTGAATGGCTTACCACATGGAAGCGGAACCTATGAATTACCAAATGGTTATCGGTATGTAGGTGAATGGTTTGAAGGTGAAATAAATGGACAAGGTGAGGCATTATTCCCGAATGGATCAGTTTATATTGGAAGTTTTGTAAAGGGAAAGCCTGAGGGAAGTGGAAAAATCACCTTTAGTGATGGTGGCACATATGAAGGTGAATGGGCAAACGGAAGCATAACTGGTGTTGGCGATGCAAAATATGCCAATGGAACAACTTACCAAGGAACATTTCTTGATGCCATGCATGATGGAAGTGGAATTATGAAGAGTCCGGATGGGTACATTTATGACGGAACATGGGAAAATGGTGTAAAGCAAGGCACTGCGAAAGTCACTTATCCGGATGGATCAATTTACACGGGCGACGTTTCACAAGGGCTCCGTGAGGGTAAAGGTCGTCTCGAAATGCCAGAAGGCTTAGCCTATGAGGGCACATGGAAGGCTGGAGAAATTAATGGAGAAGGTCAACTTTCTCAAGAGAACGGCGATGTTTATGTAGGAACACTCGTTAATGGCCGTCGTGAAGGTTTGGGGAAAGTAACTTATGCTAATGGTGATTTATATGAGGGAAACTTCTCTAATGATCAGAGAAGTGGTCAGGGAAAGTTTATTGGTGCTGACGGATATAAATATGAAGGAAGTTGGCAGGAAGGTCAGATAAAGGGAGAGGGTGAAGTAATCTATCCCGACGGTTCTCGATATGCGGGATCTTTTTCAAACGGCTTAGCTGATGGACTTGGTGAGATAATTTATCCTGATGGTTCAAGTTACTCTGGAGAATGGCTGGCTGGAGTGATTGAAGGTAAAGGAAAAGCTACCTATCCGAACAATGCAGTTTACGAGGGTTTATTTCGTAATGCTAAGTACCATGGGTACGGAGTTATGCGTTTTGAAAATGGCTATATCTATGAGGGAAACTGGAAAGAGGGTAAGCGAAACGGTGTAGGGAAAGCAACCTTTACAGATGGTATGGTCTATGAAGGTGACTATTTGGATGGGCAACGACATGGAATAGGCACAATCACTTTAGCTGACGGTTTTAAATACACGGGTGATTGGGAGTATGGTGAGATTACTGGAGTTGGAATTGCAACTTACGCTAACGGCGATATCTATCAAGGTAGCTTTGTAAAGGGCAAACGCCAGGGAAGGGGTACCATTAAATTTGCCAGTGGAGATTCTGCTAGCGGAAAATGGGATGACGGGGCATTGGTTGAGACAGGTTCCGACTAACACATTTTAAATTTTACCAAGGCACTATTTTTCTATCCCAATCAAAAAATTGACCAGAAGATTCTGGTTTCAAATTTTCGGCTAATCGCAAAATATTCATAGAAGCTTCTTCAGGTGAAACAGCAGGATGACGGCCAAGATATTTTTTAGTGAAGTTTGTTCTCACTGTTCCGGGATGAATCGCAACACATGTCAAATTTGGAAAAGAGCGTGAATACTCGATAGCTGTAGTTCGAATGAATTGGTTTAACGCAGCTTTTGATGCTCTATAGCTATACCAACCACCTAGCTTATTATCGCCAATGGAACCCACCCGGGCTGATAATACACCGATAAAACAGTTCGAATTCTTGTCTATCAGTTTTTTGATATTTTTTAAAATTAGGGTTGGTCCCAGGGCATTAGTAATAAACTGATCGAGCGCAGCATTAGAGTTGAACTGCCGAATGGTTTTTTCTGGTTCTGCTGAATTCACTACGAGTGCTCCAGTTGTAATAAATATCTGGTCGAAGGTACCATCCAAAGTTTCGACTGCAGAAATAATTTTACTTTCATCTGATAAATCCAGATCATGGAAGCGCCTAGAAAGCCCAGAAACATTATAGCCTTTGGCAGTACACGCTTCTTGTAGGGCTGCCCCTATTCCACCAGAATTTCCAAATATTAAAACTCGATTCATGTAATGTGAGGTAGTAGAATAAAGAGAACAATCAAGAATGTGATCTCGCATTGCTTGCTCATTGAATAGGAAATCGCTAGATGAAGAACAAATAGAAGTCGCAGGACACCTATAATGGCTAAAGAAAAAAAACAAAATAGACCAAAAGCTATTACGCCAAAGGGTTTTCGTGACTACTTTGGTTCTGAAGTGACAGAACGAAACCAGATGTTACAGAAAATAGCGGAAATATATCATAGCTATGGTTTTGAGGCTCTTGAAAGTTCCGCAGTAGAAACTGTCGAAGCGCTTGGAAAATTTTTGCCTGATGTAGATCAACCGAATGAAGGTGTCTTTGCTTGGCAAGAAGATGATCAAGATTGGTTGGCACTTCGCTATGATTTGACTGCACCGCTGGCGAGGGTTTATGCGCAATATAGAAATGAACTCCCAACGCCATATCGCAGATATTCTATGGGGCCAGTATGGAGAAATGAGAAACCCGGTCCAGGTCGCTTCAGACAGTTCTATCAATGTGATGCCGACACGGTGGGTTCGGCAAGTATAGCAGCAGACTCTGAAATTTGTATGCTCCTCTCCGATACTCTTGAGAACGTAGGGATTTCAGATGGTGACTACATAATTAAAGCAAATAATCGTAAAGTTCTAAATGGTGTCCTTGAGAGTATGAATATTCAAGAAACACCTAAAAGAGACGCAATACTTAGAACTGTCGATAAATTTGATAAAGTTGGAGAAAGTGGCATAAGGCAGCTACTGGGAAAAGGCCGGCTTGATGCATCTGGGGCTTACATTGATGGAGTAGGTCTATCTGATAGCGAAGCGGATATGGTTCTGGCTTTTTTAACTTCTAAGGGCACCGATATTGAAACAACATTAAAAAATTTAAAAAATTTGATTGGATCTTCTGAAACAGGACTAGAGGGTGTCGATGAACTGGAAACGATGGCGGAACTCTTTGAAGTCGGCGGATACAGTAGTAATAAGATTTCTATTGATCCCTCTGTAGTAAGGGGTTTGGGTTATTATACTGGTCCAGTTTATGAAGCCGAGCTTACCTTTGAAATTTTTGACGAAAAGGGAAGAAAAAGACAGTTTGGATCAGTTTCAGGCGGTGGACGCTACGATGATTTAGTAAAGCGCTTTACGGGTCAATCTGTTCCTGCGACAGGAGTATCGATTGGAGTAGATAGGCTTTTAGCTGCATTAAAAGAAAAAGGACGAACACAAGCATCTGATTTAGGCCCCGTCGTTGTTACTGTTATGGATCGAGAGCGAATTAGTGATTATCAAGAGATAGTAACCGAATTACGGAACGCTGGAATACGTTCTGAGGTATATCTTGGAAACCCAAAAAACTTTGGTAATCAGTTAAAGTATGCAGACAATAGACGCTCACCTGCTGCCATTATAGAGGGTACTGACGAGCGTGAGAGTGGAGTGATTCAAGTTAAGGATTTGATTTTAGGCAAGAAAATTTCTGAGGAAGCGACTTTAGAAGAGTGGAAAGATAGGCCAAGTCAGTTCACTGTTCGGCGGGAAGAGCTTGTGCAAAAAATCAAAGAAATATTAAATTCCTACAAGTGATGGCAGACCTGAAAGACTTATCAAGAGAAGCAAAAAGATTAGCCGTTGTTTTCGAAGCAACAGGCGCAGAAGTCGTTGAGTTGGACTTCTTGCAAATTTCAAATGTTTTACTTGATTTATACGGGGAGGATATTCGTGGTCGGGCTTTTACAACTAATGACCCGGTTTATGGTGAAATGATGTTAAGGCCTGATTTTACCATTCCGATTGTTGAACAACATATGGCAAACAGTTTGTCACCCGCGAGATATACTTATTGTGGTAAGGTATTTAGAAGACAAGAAGAGTTTCCGGATAGACCAAGAGAATTTCTACAAGTAGGTTATGAAATATTTGATCGTGCTAACCCCGAAAAAGCAGATGCAGAAGTTTTTTCGCTTGTTAATGAAGCCTTGAATGGTATCCCGGTTAGAATAGCGACCGGTGATATTGGTATTGTGATGGCTGCTGTGCGATCTTTATCAACTACGGAAACACGCAAGAAGGCACTCCTGAGACATATCTGGCGCCCTCACCGTTTTAAAACGCTTTTAAACCAATTCTCAGGGTTGTCTTCAAAGCCCCAGCCTAGTCAAGATCTTGAAGACTATAACAAGCAAATAGATAAATTTCAGACTATTGGGTCGAGAAACGTTCAAGAAATAAAAGAACGGCTCCAACAAATTAAATTGGAGTCTGAAACAGATCCAATAGATTCAGAAGAAGTCAAAATTTTAGACGACATATTATCTTTGAAAGATACATGCAAAGTAGCTCTGAGCTATTTGGAAAAAGTATCAAAAAAAATGCCAGGTATAGAAAAGACAATAGATAGTTTTGCCAAGCGATTAGATTTTTTAGAAAACAATGGCATTAAAGTAGACCTTTTAGATTTTGAGGGCTCTTATGGGCGAACATCCATGGAATATTATGATGGATTTGTATTTGGGTTTTACTCGGAAACTCACACGGATCTAGCACCAGTAGCCACTGGTGGTCGTTACGATGCGCTTACCGAAAGAATAGGCCGAGGCAAAAAAATACCAGCAGTTGGAGCAGTCTTGAGGCCTGACCTGACCCTTTTGTTAAGGGAAAACTATTATGATTAGATTAGGCATACCCTCAAAAGGCCGACTAATGGGTCAAACTTTTGATTGGTTTTCAGACCGTGGAATTAACTTGGTTCGAAGTGAGTCAGACAGAGAGTACGCAGGACATATTGAGGGTATAAAAAACGTTCAGCTCATTTTTTTATCGGCTAGTGAGATCCCGCGAGAACTTTCTTCTGGTCGCTTGCATTTTGGAGTTACTGGAACTGACGTTATTCAAGAAAAATTGGTTGGGTTTAATCGGCTGGTTGAACCCGTTTCAGAACTAGGTTTTGGATTTGCCGATTTGATTATTGCGGTTCCCAGCTTCTGGATTGATGTGGAAACTTTAGATGATTTGGATGCTGTTTCGGCACAGTTCAGAGATAAACATGGTTATCGCTTACGCATTGCAACTAAATACCACCGATTGCTCAGGGAGTTTCTAATGAAAGAAGGTGTGGCAGACTACCAAATTGTTGATAGTCAGGGTGCAACTGAGGGTTCAGTAAAAAATGGTTTAGCTGAGGCCATTGCTGACATAACTTCGACTGGAAATACCTTAAATGCAAATCATCTTAAAATTTTGTCAGATGGTTTAATACTCAAATCACAAGCAACGCTTTTTAGGTCCCTCTCGGCGGAGTTTTCTCAAGAGGAAAATCAGGTTGCAAATTTATTAGTAAAGAAATTGTCTACACGA
Source organism: Paracoccaceae bacterium (assembly GCA_045564975.1). Lineage (GTDB taxonomy): Bacteria > Pseudomonadota > Alphaproteobacteria > Rhodobacterales > Rhodobacteraceae > Salinivivens. Next base: position 4,741 of record JBJLGF010000015.1, on the reverse strand, counting down.
GATTTATCTGTAGTTTGAGGCCAGAATCAAATCACGCCAATGTCAGCAAGTGCGCCAGCTAAAGATGGAGGTAAGGGCTCTTCGTTTTGACGTATAGCATTTAAGTCGCCAGGTGAGTCTGCCCGATCGAGATAGCGCCAGCCCTGAAAAGCGCGCCTGTTCGCAATGGTGGTTAAAATCAAATTTTTATCCAAAACAATTGCACATCTTCGTATTCCATCATCACCAATGATCTCATCAAGTCGGATTATCTTTTGCCTGCATTGGATTTGTCCTTTTATCACCCAGTAAATAGAGCCACCATTTACAATTTCTTTTTCGCGCTTTGGCCACATACGGGTCACATGGCGGGGATAACCTTCTGTACCTTGCGCTCTTGGGTTATTTTGCCATGCAGCGAGGTCAGAAACAGTTTGCGATCCCACGCTTAATTTTACCAAATTAACATATTCGTTCATAATAATTCCTTGGCCTGTGTAAACGATAGTGCCATTAACAAAACAAGCAAGTTGACCAAAAGAGTTCAAAATACTAAAGTGGCTGCCTACCGTTCTTAAGATTTTCTATCAAGGGTTTTTAAATGTCACGTTTTGATGCGGCAATTGCCGAACAAATTTGGGATATGAAGTATCGCTTAAAGGATGCCGATGGAATTGCCATTGATGAATCAGTTGAGGATACCTGGGCAAGAATTGCAAAAGACCTTGCAAGTGTTGAGAACGATAAAAAGCTGTGGGAAAAAGAATTCTATGCAGCGTTAGAAGATTTTAAATTTTTGCCCGCTGGCCGCATTACAGCGGGCGCTGGCACAAATCGAAAAGTAACCTTATTTAATTGCTTTGTTATGGGAACCATTCCCGATGACATAGAGGGCATCTTCAATATGTTAAAAGAGGCTGCGCTAACTATGCAGCAGGGTGGTGGTATAGGTTATGATTTTTCTACTATAAGGCCCAATGGTGCATTAGTTAAGGGAGTAGCAGCTGACGCTTCAGGCCCACTTTCCTTTATGGATGTCTGGGACTCGATGTGTCGAACAATCATGAGTGCTGGGTCTAGGCGCGGTGCAATGATGGCTACAATGCGTTGTGACCACCCGGACATAGAACAATTTATCTCTGCGAAATCTGACCCAGTACGTTTGCGTATGTTCAATTTATCAGTTTTAGTCACTGACCCATTTATGGAAGCAGTGAAGAATGATGATGACTGGAATTTAGTATTTAATGGTAAAATATACAAAACACTTAAAGCTCAGAAGTTGTGGGATCAAATAATGCAATCCACATATGACTATGCAGAACCAGGTGTGATTTTCATCGATAGAATAAACAAACTTAATAATCTTAATTATTGCGAAACTATCTCTGCCACAAACCCGTGTGGGGAGCAGCCATTACCACCTTATGGGGCATGTCTGCTTGGATCGATAAACTTCGCGAAACTAGTCGAGAATCCCTTTGAAAAAAACGCAAAAATTAACGAATCGGAGCTCGAAAGTTTAGTAGCAACGGCTGTCCGAATGATGGATAATGTTGTTGATGCATCGAAATTCCCTTTAGCTGAGCAGGCCCAAGAGGCCAAAAACAAAAGGAGAATTGGACTTGGCGTAACTGGCCTGGCTGATGCTTTGTTAATGGTCGGTTTAAGATATGGATCGGATGAAGCTGCTGTGCAAACAGAGCACTGGCTGCATATATTAGCAAAGTCTGCATATGCTGCATCTGTGGAATTGGCCAAAGAAAAAGGGGCATTCCCATTATTTGATGCAGAAGCCTTCCTTAAGTCGGGATCCATGCAGACAATGGATAAAGAAATTTGTAGCGATATTAAAAAGTATGGAATTCGGAATGCTTTATTAACATCAATAGCTCCTACTGGAACAATAAGTCTCTACGCTGGGAATGTAAGCTCTGGAATTGAACCAGTATTTGCTTACTCTTATACTCGCAAAGTTTTGCAAAAAGATGGCTCAAAAACTGAAGAAGAAGTTGTTGATTATGCAGTGAGAATGTGGAGAGACATCAAGGATGATACTCCTCTTCCAGACTATTTTGTTAATGCCCAAACACTTAGTCCATTAGAGCACGTTAAAATGCAATCAGCCGCGCAAAAGTGGATCGATAGTTCAATTTCTAAAACAATAAATTGTCCTGAGGATATTGATTTTGAATCCTTCAAAAGTGTTTACATGGAGGCGTATGAAACTGGTTGTAAGGGATGTACAACTTACCGACCAAATGATGTGACAGGATCCGTACTGACGGTTTCCAGCTCTAAAGAAGAAAAGCCAAGGGAAGAAGAAGGCGCTGACGTTATATATATGTCAGAGCCATTGGATCGGCCCAGTGAATTGGAAGGTTCAACGTATAAGTTAAAGTGGCCTGATAGTGAACACGCTATCTATGTGACGATAAATGATGCTTTAGTGAATGGTTCTAGGCGCCCTTTCGAAGTTTTTATTAATTCTAAAAACATGGAACATTTCGCCTGGACGGTCGCATTAACACGAATGATTTCAGCTGTTTTCCGAAGAGGAGGAGATGTGTCGTTTGTGGTTGAAGAACTGAAAGCAGTATTTGATCCGCGTGGTGGTGCATGGGTAAATGGAAAATATATACCCTCTATTCTTGCTGCGATTGGTGGAGTTTTAGAAACACACATGGTAAAAATTGGTTTTCTTGAAGGTGAGGGACTTGGACTAAAAGAAGATCCAAAATCAAATCAAGTTATTAACTTTTCAGAGAACAAAGCAAAAGCTTGCTCCAGCTGTGGCCAATTTGAGATGCAGATGGTTGAGGGATGCATGACTTGTAGAAGTTGTGGTTATTCGAAATGTGGATGAACACTGTTAATGTTAAAAAAGCTAAAATTTAGCTAATGCTGTGAGCGAGATCTTTGAGCAAGTTAAACTTTGCGAAATCTGTAGTGAGATTTTCTCAAAGACAAAGACCCGGCATAGCCCTAGACCGGTTATTAGAGGCAAAAGTACAGCAAAAATTCTGATTGCAGGGCAAGCCCCTGGCGCCCGGGTATATGAAAGTGGTGTGCCGTTTTCTGATCCATCAGGAGACGTTCTAAGAGGCTGGATGGGCTTGAATAAAGAAAATTTTTATGACGAGAGAAATATAGCTATAATCCCGATGGCTTTTTGTTTTCCAGGTTACGATGCTAATGGCAGTGATTTACCACCCCAGAAAATCTGTGCAAAAACTTGGCGTTCTTCAATTCTAGAGAATTTCCAAAATTTGGAATTACAACTCCTTGTGGGATCCTTTGCTCAAAAATGGCATCTTGATACTAATCGTTCTATGACTGACGTTGTTCAAAATTGGAGAATTTATTCTCCTGAAATTTTACCACTTCCACACCCTTCTTGGAGAAATAAAGCTTGGCTAAAGAAAAATTTTTGGTTTGAAAAAGAACTCGTACCTGTCTTGAGAGACACAGTTAGAGGCATCTTAAAAAATGAAACAGCTTAAGAAAGCTTTTGAGGAAATGTCGCAGAACCCAGAAAACAATGATGCGCGTCTAAATTATTATGGAGTACTTGCAGATGCAAATCTATTTTTGTTACTTGAGCAGGAACCCAGCAATGAAATACTTGAACCCAAATTTATTCAGCTTGAGGGAAAGAATTTTGCTCTAGCTTTTGATAGTGAGGAAAATCTTTCTGAATTTTACGGAGAAGCAGCTGCATTTGCGCAAATCACGGGTCGCGTCTTGGCCAAAATGCTTTTAGATGAAAAAATTGGATTAGGGATTAACTTAGGAGTTTCTGAAGGTGAGTTATTACTCCCATATTCCGTTATTGAATGGTTTGTAAGCGTGTTGGAGGAAACTCCTGATGTTTTACAAAACAGTCCCCAAAAATTCCTTTCTGCAAATGCCTTCCCTGAAATAATGTTAAAAGTATTGCAAGAAAAACTTGCGCCTGCAGTCGGCTTGTTTGATGAAATTTGGATTTGTGGTGTTGAATATGATGACGATGAAACTTCTCATCTCATTTGCCTAATGGGAGCTCAAAAACCTGCAGAGCAAGCGATGATAAAATCGATAAAAGAGGTGCTCTCCTTTTCAGACATTAATTTGGGGAACACTGATGTGGCACATTTTAATTATGATGATGAAGCTTGTAGTAAAATCCGTGAGGTAGGTATTAAGCTTGAGTTTCCTGAGGTAAGCGAAGTTAAGAATGCTACTCGCGATGTCAAAAATAAGGCAGCTTTGGAGCCGCCAAAACTAAGATAGAATTTTTAGGCTTTCGTTCTCGCGCCCGTAGGGTCATACAAAGGCTTGAAGGAAATTTCGGCTTCGACGCGACTTCCAGCTACGTCTATCTCATACGACGAAGCAAGCAAATCTGATGTTTTTTCTCCTTTACAAGGTACATAGCCCATTCCAACCGCGCCTCCTAAGGCGTGCCCATAATTTCCAGAACTTAAATAACCAACTATTTGACCGTCGCGTACAATAGGCTCATTATGATACAGCAAAGGTTCTGCATCTTTCAGAAGAAATTGCGCCATTCGCATTTCTAGACCTTTTTCTTTTTTTGCAATCACAGCATCACGTCCTAGAAAGCCTTGTTTCTCCGATTTTACTGCAAATCCCAAGCCAGCTTCTAATACATGATCCTCGCAGGTAATATCATGGCCAAAATGCCTATAACCTTTTTCAATTCTGCAGCTATCCATCATATGCATGCCACAAAGCTTTAGTTGGCTGTCTTTTGCGTATT
>JBJLGF010000014.1:0-14544 GCA_045564975.1 Paracoccaceae bacterium | reverse complement strand
TTACATTCTGTCTGACCATAAAATTCATTGATTGTTGTTTTTAAATTTTTCTTGCCCCACTCCAACATTTCCGCACCTAAAGGCTCACCCCCACAAGCGACCGACCTTAAGCCATTTATTTTAACATCAGATGCCTTTAAAATTCTCAAAGCCGTTGGCGGAAAAAAAATATTTCGCACCTTTCCTCTAGATATTATTTCTATAGTATCCTTAGGTGAAAATTTCTTCATTTTTGCTGCAACTACTGGAACACCTAAAGCTAAGCCCGGCATTAGAACGTCGAAAAGACCACCAATCCATGCCCAGTCTGCAGGCGTCCAGAGACAATCCTTGTCCTGACCCAAATAATTATGGCTCATTGATACTCCTGGCAAATGACCAGTTAAAATCTGTTGTGAGTGTAAGGCTCCTTTGGGCGATCCGGTGGTGCCCGATGTATAAATAAGAACGGCAGGTATGTCCGCTTTTGTTGACTGGGTTTTGAAGGGCTCACCAGTATTTTCGATATCGTCAAATATTAATCTGTCAAATTCGCTAGGCAGGAGGCTATTTGACCCTTCAAAATCTGTAATCGTACACTTCGCCTGTGCATCAATTAGCCTCATCTTGAGGGCATCAGGTCCAAATAATTTAAATAAAGGAATAGAAATTGCCCCTAATTTCCATATTGCAATATGGCTCGCTGCACACCCAATACCCTGCGACAGCAAAACTCCGACACGATCGCCAAATCCAACCCCACGCTTAGTTAATTTAAGCGCAATGCTGTCTGCTAAACTCCTCAATTCCCTGTATGTGTATAAGATCGGTTGATCTATATTGGTAAAGTCTTTCAAACATACCTTTTCAGGAGACTTACTGACCCAATAATCACATGCTTGAACTGCCATGTTCAATTCACTTGGAAAATCCCAAAACCATTTTCCATTTTTTTGCTTAAGATACGGGAAGTTTTTCATCAGATACCCTCTCTCAAACCAAAAAGAGGTGCTTCAACCAAAAGTTGCCCCCAAGCCCCAATAGGATACTCTAAAAAAGAGGAGGCATCGATATCACATACTACAATCATTCTTTCCCAAAAACTCTCGGAAGTCGTGGCATAACAAGCCGACCTATCGATCGATACTCCTTTTTTATTCATTTTTCGTACAAAATCATCCGCATAGAAATCTATAATTTCAGTTTCGGTTATTCTTATACTTTTAATGCCTAATAATAGGCCAAATACCAAAGCAACCATACTTAGCATACTTAAAATAGCCCATGGAAATTTCATTTTATCGCATTAAAGAAACAAGTTCGCGACCGATGAGCATTCGCCTAATTTCAGATGTACCAGCTCCTATTTCCATTAATTTAGCATCTCTAAAAATCCGCCCAACCGGATTATCACTCAAATAACCAGCTCCACCCAGAGACTGAACCGCTTGGTGTGCTACTTTCATCGCTTCCTCTGATGCATATAAAACGCATGCCGCTGCATCCTGTCGTGTGACATTTCCTCTATCGCAGGCTTTTGCAACTTCATACACATAGGCTCGGGAGGAATTCATTGCTGTATACATATCAGCGATCTTTCCCTGCATGAGCTGAAAATCACCAATACTCTTACCAAACTGTTTTCGTTCAAGCATATATGGCAAAACCTCATCGAGGCAGGCAGCCATGATGCCAGTTCCAATACCCGAAAGAACCACTCTTTCATAATCTAAACCCGACATCAGAACATTGACACCTTTACCCTCCTCTCCCAACACATTTTCAAATGGCACTTCAACATCTTCAAAAATAAGTTCGGCGGTATTAGACCCCCGCATCCCCAATTTATCGAAATGTTTGCTGGTGGAGAAGCCCACCATGTCTTTCTCTATAATAAAGGCAGTTATTCCTTTTGACCCCGCGTCTTTATCAGTCTTTGCATAAACGACCAAGACGCTCGCATCAGGGCCGTTTGTTATCCAGTACTTATTTCCATTTAAACGGTAGTATCCATTTCGTTTTTCTGCACTAAGCTGCATTGATACCACATCGGATCCCGCACTTGGCTCTGACATCGCAAGAGCTCCTACATTCTCACCACTTATTAGTTTTGGAAGAAATTTACTCTTTTGCTCATCATTACCGTTGAGATTAATTTGATTTACACAAAGATTTGAGTGTGCCCCATACGATAAACTTACAGATGCGCTAGCTCTTGCAACTTCCTCAACTGCCACAGTGTGTGCGAGATAACCCATACCTGCACCGCCATATCCCTCGACCGTTACACCTAAGATGCCCAGATCACCCATTTCTCGCCAAAGGTGATCCGGAAAATAATTATCCTTATCAATTTTAGCAGCCAAAGGTTTAAGACTTTCTTGGGACCACCGGTGCACTGTCTCACGCATGGCTTTTACATCATCACCTAGATCAAATTCCATTGAAGACATAAACATAATGATTACCTTTATTGAACACTTGTTCATTTAAAATAAAATGGTCGCGCGTGTCAAGATAGTAGTAACTACTGATTTGTTATAAAAAATTTTGACAGAAATTAAAAAATTACATTCTAATCAAAACTAATCTAAATATCACTAGTACTTGATGTTTCGAATAATTTTTGCACCACATTGTTAATAATTGAAGCAATCAATGTACAGTCACTTTTAGTAAATGAAAGCGGCAACCGCAAATCAAGCAATCCTGACAAAACCCTATCAGTTTTAGCCATGGGTTCGGTCTGAACATATTTCCAACTGTCATATCGAGAAGTAAATCCACGCGGACTAGCTTCTCCAAACCATTTCAATTCAACACCTCTTGAAAAACAGTCGGCGACAACTCTTTTTATTTGTTCTGAAGACCAGTCTAGTAATAAAAACTGAAATGAGCTCCCAACGTATTTTTCACTCTTGGGCCTTTCCACTATCGCCAAACCTGACGTAGCTCGCAAACCTTCCTCTAATATTTGGTAAAGTTCATTCCATTTCGCAACACGCTCCATGAGATCATCTAATTGCGGCCTTAAAATTGAAGCCCTTAAGTGATCCATTCTCCCCGAAATATTCGGAGTTTCATACTTGATTAAATCGTAGTGTTTCTTTTCAGGCCCTGCAGGATGCCTATCATATAGCATATAAGATCCAGATAGCATCGTAGCCTTAGCCATTATATCCGGATTGTTCGTTACCAGCAATCCGCCCTCTCCCGAATTAATATGCTTATATGTTTGCGTTGAATAGCAACCAATAACACCGTCAGTCCCAGACCATCGGTCTCCCCATTTCGCGCCCATGGTATGCGCGCAATCTTCTATCAATTGTATATTATTTGAGGCACAAATGCTTAGCAGTCTATCCATATCGCAAATATGGCCTCGCATGTGACTTAACATAAGTACTTTGGCGTTTTGGGACTTTGCCTCTAAATCATCAAAGTCAATTACCAAATTTTCAGTTACACCAACAAAAATCGGCGTAGCACCAACAGAGGCAATTGCACCAGGCACTGGAGCAAGTGTAAAGGCATTCGTTAAAACATTGTCGCCATGGCCCACTCCCAATGCCCTAAGCGCAGTCGACAAAGTATAGCCACCAGATGCAACGGCTAAGCAATATTTTACATTAATAAATTTTGCAAATTCAAGCTCGAGGGAACCAACTTCACCAATCTCATCTTTACCTAAGTTGTATCGGTGCAATCGACCTGAACGCAAAACTCTTGTGGCCCGTTCGATTGCAATTTCAGGAAGCCCATCTTGTTGCGTGAAGTTACCGTGAAATTTGTTGTCCATAATGCATTGATGATTAAATTTTATAGAATGGTCAATGTTCTCTATGTGTATTCAATTTATACACATGAAAATCAACAAACATATTTTTAATTTTAAATATTATAAATATTAAATGCTGGTACTAATTCGGATCAAAGGTTCAATTTATCTTGAGAAACAAATTTTCTATAGTGGGAACCAGTTCATCAAAATGGCCAATTATTGCATCTGGCTGGAGAGAGCTTATGTCTGTGTCATTAGGTGGGAAATCAACCAAAATTATTGGAACATCAGCGGCTTTTGCGGTTTTATAATCTGTAATACTGTCGCCAACCAAGCAAGAACGATTGGGCTTTCCATTTAACCGCCGCACCGTTTCAAAAAATGGAGCCGGATCTGGCTTACGGACAGAAAGCGTATCTGCGCCTACAAGAGCATTAAAATAATTTTGGGCAGACATTTTGCTTAGTAACGCTTCAGCTAAGTCTTCAGGTTTATTTGTACAAATACCTACATTCCAGCCCTGTCCAGCCATTTTTTCCAAACAAGTAATGGCTCCATCATAAAAGACAGTTTTTTCATAGAGGTTTTCGCGATAATATTTCAAAAATTTAGGATAATATTCTAAAACAACATTTGCTAAATCAGGTTCTTTTAGCAAGGTTAAACCTTTAGTCAGCATGGCTCTCCCTCCATGAAGAGCCGTACCTCTATGCCTTTCTTCAGAAAGAACATCGGAATAGCCCATTTCCTCAAAACATAAATTGGCCGCCTTAAGCATATCTCTGCTGGTATCTGCAAGCGTACCATCCAAATCAAAAACGATTGATATCATTAAACTTCCTGCGAACGATGAAACATTAAGCTTTGTAACAAAAAGCAACGATTTGTTAAAGAATTTAACTTGCTTTGGTCTCATGGTAAGATATTACCTCGCAAAAGATCAAGGTATCGATTAATGAGTTTTTCAGTTGTAATTTTGGCTGCTGGTAAAGGCACTCGGATGAAGTCCGAAAAACCTAAAGTGCTGCACACAGTCGGTAATGCGAGCATGTTGCATCATGTTATGGAAGTAGCAAAAAGAGCTGGAGCGGCAGAAACAGTTATCGTAGCTGGGCACCAAGCAGAACTAATCAGTGAAGCTGCAAAGGTAAAATCTCCAGATTGTCAAATCGTCATTCAAGAAAAACAATTAGGAACAGGACACGCTGTAAAACAGGCTGAAGGACTACTAGGAAAAAGTGAAAAAGATATTCTCATCCTTTATGGGGACACTCCTTTGATAAAGTCTGAGACTATTTCTAAATTGATGAAAGCGAGGAAAACTTGTGACATCGCTATTTTAGGCTTTGATACGAAAAACCCTGGAATGTATGGAAGACTAGTTTCCAATGGCGAAAATATTATCGAAATTATAGAGGCTAAAGATGCAACTCAGGAACAGCTTAATATATCACTTTGTAATAGTGGAATAATTTTAGGAAGAGCAGAGCTAATTTTTGATTTAATTGCAAAATTAGGTAATGATAATGCATCCAAAGAATTTTACCTCACTGACTGTATTAAACTTGCCGCTCAAGCTGGATTTAAGTCTTCCCTTGTTTTATGTGACGAAAAAGAAACTATTGGAATAAATTCCCTCGAAGAGCTAGCTCGAGCAGAAGAATTATTCCAAAAAGCAAAAAGAAAAGATTTTATGGAGAAAGGTATTCAATTGAATTCTCCAGAAACAGTTTTTTTATCTTTTGATACAGAAATTGGCAAAGGCACAGTTATTGAGCAAAATGTTGTAATAGCCCCTGCTGTGACGATCGAGGAAAATGCGACTATACGTGCCTTTTCTCACTTAGAGGGGTGTCGAATTTTTTCTAATTCCAAAATAGGACCTTACGCGCGTATCAGGCCCGGCTCAATAGTATCAGAAGGAGCCAATGTCGGTAATTTTGTAGAAGTTAAAAAATCTATCGTTGGCCCAAAAAGTAAAATTAATCACTTATCGTATATTGGCGATGCTAAAATTGGGGAAAAGGTAAATATTGGTGCTGGTACGATAACATGCAATTATGATGGCGTAAGCAAACACAACACCGACATTGAGGATGGTGCGTTTATCGGCTCTAATACTATGCTAGTTGCCCCAGTAAAAGTAGGGAAAAGTTCAGTGACAGCCAGCGGCTCTGTGATTACGAAAAACATACCGGATGAAGCTTTAGCCTTTGCTAGATCCCGCCAAGAAAATAAAATTGGGATGGGTAAGAAATTAATGAACCTCCTTCGCAAACAAAAAAATAAATCTTGAGGATCATATGTGCGGTATTGTTGGAATTTTAGGTGATCATGAAGTTGGACCACTATTGGTTAATGCCCTGAAAAGACTTGAATATAGAGGATATGATAGCGCTGGTGTTGCGACCCTTAATGATGGGAAACTGGGACGACGAAGATCGCTTGGAAAATTAGCAGACTTAAGCGATCTTTTAGTGCGCGACCCAATACAAGGAAAATCCGGCATTGGACACACTCGCTGGGCCACACATGGCAAACCAAGTATAAACAATGCTCACCCACATATGACAGAACAGGTAGCAGTGGTTCACAACGGTATCATAGAAAATTTTCAAGAACTTCGAAAATATTTAGAAAAAAAGGGTATTAAACATACTACAGAAACCGATACTGAGACGATCGCTCTTCTCACACAAGCAATGATCGAAGAGGGTAATGAGCCCATTGAAGCTGCCCGAAAAACGATTGAAAAGCTTACAGGTGCTTTTGCATTATGTTTCTTGTTCCAAGGTCAAAACGATTTGATGATTGCTGCGCGTAAAGGCTCACCTTTAGCCATAGGATATGGCAAAGGAGAGATGTTCGTAGGATCAGATGCCATTGCATTATCTCCCATGACTAATAAAATTTCATATTTAGAGGAAGGGGACTTTGCTGTTCTTACTCGAAAAACTATCGATATCTGGGATCAATCTAAAAATTCAGTCAAAAGGGAAATAAAAGAAATTAACTCTGAAAATTCTCAAATTCAAAAAGATGGCTATCAACATTTCATGGAGAAAGAAATTCACGAGCAACCCCGCGTTATAAGTTTAGCCCTGGAATATTATTTTGATCAAAAAACAGGAAAAGTAACTCTTCCCGATAAATTAAATTTAAACTTTAATGATTTTGAACAAATTTCCTTAGTTGCATGTGGTACGGCTTTTTACGCTTGTCATGTTGCAAAATACTGGTTTGAGGAAATTGCGCGGATCCCAGTCGAAATTGATATCGCATCAGAGTTTAGATATCGAGAGCCTCCAATCAAAGAAAACACTTTGGCCATTTTCGTCAGTCAATCAGGAGAAACAGCTGATACTTTAGCCGCCCTCAGATATTGTTCTGGAAAGGCGAAAAAAATATTATCGATTACTAATGTAGCAGAGAGCTCTATTTCGCGTGAAAGTGATCATTCTTTACCAATACTGGCCGGTGTGGAAATTGGGGTTGCATCTACAAAAGCGTTCACTTGTCAGCTTTCTGTTCTGTTTGCATTATCAATCAAAGCAGCTGCTGACGTACAAAAAATTTCAGAAAAAGAGCAAAAAAATATATACTCTCATTTCTTGAAAATACCTTCCATGATCAATCAAATCCTGGGGAAAAAAGATAAGTTCATTGCACTGGCAAACAAATTGTCAGAGGCACGAGATATTCTGTTTCTTGGCAGAGGCCTTATTTATCCATTAGCGCTTGAAGGATCATTAAAATTAAAAGAAATCAGTTATATACATGCCGAAGCTTATGCGTCTGGTGAGTTAAAACATGGGCCAATTGCATTAATTGACAAATCGGTTCCAGTAATAATTCTAGCCCCTAAAGATAAGCTATTCGATAAAAATATTTCAAATGTTCAAGAGGTGGCCGCTAGAGGTGGCAAGGTGGTTTTACTCTCAGACAAATCAGGTTTTGAGAAAACAGATGAGGAATTTTGGAGTACTATTGAAGTACCTAAAACAATCGATACGCTAAACCCATTACTTTATGCCGTCGCGGTTCAATTGATTGCCTACTATACAGCTGTTGCAAAAGGCACAGACGTGGATCAACCTAGAAATTTAGCCAAGTCTGTGACGGTTGAATGACGTTTAAGTCTACTCTAGTTTGACCATGCAAAAAGTTTCCATTTTTGTCGACGTTCAAAATATTTATTACACAACAAAACAGACGTTTAATTCTAATTTTGATTATAACAAATTTTGGCAAAAGGTAACCAACCAAAGACAAGTCATCGGAGCATTTGCTTATGCGACAGACAGGGGTGATGCAAAACAAATCCAATTTCAAAATATTCTTAGAGCCATCGGATTTGAAGTAAAACTAAAACCATTCATTAATCGTTCTGATGGGTCTTCAAAAGGTGATTGGGATGTAGGAATTACTATTGATATAATGGAATATGCAAGTAAATCGGATATTATTGTTTTAGCATCTGGGGACGGTGATTTCGATATATTAATGGATCGAGTAAAAACTTTATACAACAGTCAGATAGAAATATATGGTGTCGCAAACTTGACTGCTATCTCTTTAAAAAATAGCACCTCTAATTTCTTTCCAATAGGTAAAGAACTTCTTTTAGGTTAGATTTACTTTGTTTAACAAAATTAACTGCTGTATGAGAATAAACATAAAATTTAAATAGCGTAAAACTAGAAAATTTTAAAGATAATTTGAGAATGAATTTAGAAGCGCAACATTATAATGATCACTCTGAAGTTAAGTCAAAATTAATTGATCCATTTGCTCGAGAGATTAATTATCTTCGTCTCTCAGTAACTGATCGTTGCGACTTTCGATGCCTTTATTGTATGTCGGAAAATATGCAGTTTCTTCCCAAAAAAGATTTATTAACCTTGGAAGAACTCGACTATATGTGTTCAACTTTTATCAAATTAGGAGTGAAAAAGCTTCGTGTTACAGGCGGTGAGCCTCTTGTCAGACGTGATATTATGAAATTTTTTGACCGGATATCACGTCATTTACAAACCAATTTACTTGAAGAATTAACACTAACAACCAATGGTTCTCAACTTACACGTTTTTCTGATGATTTGTACAAAATGGGTGTTCGTCGAATAAATGTTTCCCTCGATACTTTAAATGAGGAAAAATTTAGCAAAGTCACTAGATGGGGTCGATTATCCCAAGTCTTAGACGGAATTCAGGCAGCGCAGGATGCGGGCTTACGCGTCAAAATAAACACCGTGGCTTTGAAAAACTTCAATGAAGATGAATTGTTTTCTATTACGGATTGGTGCTCATCAAAAAATTTAGACTTAACTTTTATAGAAGTTATGCCAATGGGAGAACTTGAACAAGAAGACAGGAAAAGTCAGTATTGGTCACTTAAAGATTTGCGAAACAAATTAGAAGAGAATTATTCACTTTATGATCTCGAGGAAAACACAGGAGGCCCGGCGCGATATGTAAAGGTCGAAGAAACACAACAAAAAATTGGATTTATAACTCCCCTAACCCACAATTTTTGTGAATCCTGTAATCGAGTAAGAGTAACATGCACCGGCGACCTTTTCATGTGTTTAGGGCAAGAAAATAATGCTAACTTGCGTGATACAATACGAAAATATCCAAATAATCCAGAACGATTAGAAAGCGCTATTAGATCAGCTATAGATAATAAACCTAAAGGTCACGATTTTGATTATTCTAGGACCGATATTAAAGGCCAAATGAGCAGGCACATGAGCCATACTGGTGGTTAAAATAAAAGTTTGTTTACAGCTTGTTATTAGCTGGAACTTAAACTGGCATTTTCTGCTCAACTAGCTCAACTAACCAACTGCAGCCAAAAGGTATAGCATCATCGTTAAAATTATATTTAGGGTGATGAACTGGCGAACTATCGCCGTTACCCAACAATATATATGCCCCAGGTCTTTCTTCCAGCATATAGGCAAAATCTTCACCCCCCATAACTAAAGGCGCTTCTGCGCATTCACCAGCGACATCACGCGCAACCTTAGCAGCAAATTCAGTCTGTTCACTGCTATTTGACATGACAGGGTAACCTCTGGTGAATTTTGCATCTGCTGAACCGCCCATAGCTTCTGCCGTAAGCTCGGTAATTCGTAAGTATTCTTTCTCAGCTAAAACTCTTACATCTGGATCTAAAGTTCTTACAGTGCCTTTTATTTTTACTTCTTGCGGTATCACATTAAATGCGGTTGAAGATGTTTCAAAAGAGGTAATGGACACCACGACTTGTTCTACCGGATCTGCTCTCCGGGAAGCTATTGTTTGAAGTGCCACAACGATTTGACTTGCAATAACCGTTGGATCAACGGTCTCGTGCGGCTTGGCTGCATGCCCGCCCTTGCCCGAAATTGTGGCTTCTATAAAATCTGAGGCCGCAAAGAAAGGGCCACTTCTAATTGCAAACTTACCCAGTTCAACGCCTGGCCAATTATGCATACCGTAGACTTCATCAATTTTAAAGTTTTCCATCATGCCATCTTTGCACATTTCCAAGCCACCGCCGCCACCTTCTTCTGCTGGCTGAAAAATCACTACAGCTTGACCATCAAAATTTCTTGTTTCACACAGGTATTTTGCTGCACCAAGAAGCATACTGGTATGGCCGTCGTGACCACATGCATGCATAGCACCTGGAATTTTTGAACTATAATCTAAACCTGTCTCTTCATTAATCGGGAGTGCATCCATGTCAGCGCGCAAACCGATAACCTTACCAGACTTATTTGTCTGACCATTTATTACCCCTACTACGCCAGTTTTACCGATGCCTTCTATTACTTCATCACAACCAAACTCTTTAAGTTTATCCTTCACTAAAGCGGAAGTTCGGTGCGTTTCAAACAAAATTTCTGGATGTTGATGGATATCGTGCCGCCACTCAGCGATTTCCTTCTGAAGTTCAGCAAATCGATTTTTTACTGGCATAATTTCTCCATAAGGCTTGATAAATTAAAAACATTAAAATAACAAGTTAGTCACTTCAAAAAACTCTAAGACCAAATAATTAAAAAGTACAATAACACCTAAAAACTTTAACAAAAATATCGTACTTTAGCCGACAAATTATCTAACTATTTACCCTATTAATAATGATCTCACTTTTTCATATTGAAAAACCGAAAGTGAGAAATTGGCTTAGCTGATCAATGTTAATAATTTATTTAAGCTTTCTTTGGCATCACCATAAAACATGCGGGTATTTTCTTTAAAGAAAAGTGGGTTTTCAATACCAGAATAACCCGTTCCCTGACCTCTTTTAGAGACAAAGACCTGTTTTGATTTCCAACATTCAAGCACAGGCATACCTGCAATAGGACTGTTCGGATCATCCTGGGCAGCTGGATTAACAATATCATTTGATCCAATTACAATTGCCACATCTGTTGACGGAAAATCTTCATTTATTTCATCCATTTCCAAAACAATATCATATGGAACTTTTGCCTCAGCCAACAAAACATTCATATGACCGGGCAACCGGCCAGCCACAGGATGAATTGCGAACCTAACTTCTTTTCCTTGACCTCGAAGTCTTTTTGTTAACTCTGAAACCGCTTGCTGAGCTTGAGCGACAGCCATACCATAACCCGGTATAATGATAACACTATCCGCATCATTCAAGGCAGCAGCAACTCCGTCTGCATCTATAGCGATTTGTTCGCCTTCAACTTCCATGGCCGGGCCAGAAGTTCCTCCAAAGCCTCCCAAAATAACAGACACAAAAGACCTGTTCATTGCTTTACACATTATGTAACTCAAAATGGCCCCAGAAGATCCAACTAAAGCCCCAACTACGATAAGAAGGTCATTGCCCAAGCTAAATCCAATAGCTGCAGCCGCCCAACCTGAGTAACTGTTTAGCATTGAGACAACAACAGGCATATCAGCTCCACCTATGCCCATGATGAGGTGGTACCCAATAAAGAACGCCATGAGTGTCATAACAACCACCGGAAGAAGGCTTTCGGACTGAAGATACCAGATCAAACACAAAACAGAAATTATAGCAGCACTTGCGTTAAGAGCGTGACCACCTGGAAGCTTAGTAGCAGCAGATGTAACTTTTCCAGACAATTTCCCATACGCGATTACTGACCCGGTAAATGTTATTGCACCAATAAACACACCTAAAAACAACTCTACTCTGAGGATACTCAGTTCAATGGCAGATTTTTTGGCTATTAACGCTGCAAAACCAGTAAGCTCTTTTACAGTGCCTGCTTCCTTAGCTATTGCAACGTTACCCATTTCAAAGTCGGCTATAAATCCTACAAAAACAGCCGCCAGACCTACGAGGGCGTGCATGCCAGCCACAAGCTCAGGCATTTGCGTCATTTCAACCCTGGATGCCAGCATGTATCCAATAACACCACCACCAGCTATGAGAATTATGGAGAAGAACCACAGACCAGAACCGGGCCCAATTAATGTAGCAAAAACAGCTAGAGCCATTCCTACTATACCGTACCATACAGCTCGTTTCGCGCTCTCTTGCCCAGATAATCCGCCTAAAGAAAGAATGAAAAGAATAGCCGCGACAACGTAAGCAGCAGTTGTAAAACCTAAATCCATCTTCTTGCCTTCCCTTTAAGACTTCTGAAACATGGCTAGCATGCGTCGCGTAACTAAAAACCCGCCAAAAATATTAATTCCTGCCATGAAAACCGAAAATGCGGCTAATATTATAACGAGAAATGATCCCGATCCTATTTGCATCAAGGCTCCCAGTATTATTATAGAAGAAATTGCATTAGTGACCGCCATTAAAGGTGTATGCAAAGAGTGGCTTACGTTCCAAATAACTTGGAACCCAACAAAAACCGATAGAACAAAAACAATAAAATGCTGCATAAAGCTAACTGGTGCAATAAGGCCAAGACCTAAAGTCAGTAAGGCACCTGCCGCTAGCAAAGTTACCTGTTGTTTTGTTTGTTCTTTAAAAGCTTCCACTTCTTGAGCCCTAATCTCTTCCGGAGTTAGTTCCTTTGGCTTTTCTTGGGATTTAGCCGCGATAGCTTGGACCTTAGGAGGTGGAGGTGGGAACGTTACTTCTTTGTTAAAAGTCACAGTCGCACCGCGAATAACATCATCTTCCATATTGTGAACGACTACTCCATCCTTTTCTGGCGTCAGATCAGTAATCATATGCCGTATGTTAGTCGAATAAAGAGATGACGCTTGAGCTGCCATACGGCTCGCAAAGTCAGTGTAACCAACAATTGTCACGCCATTATCGCTAACCACTTTTTCATCTTGGACGGTGCCCTCAACATTGCCACCCGCAGGGGCCGCTAAATCAACAATAACAGATCCCGGCTTCATTGCCTTTACCATATCCTTTAGCCACAGTTTTGGAGCCTCCCTGTTGGGAATGAGAGCCGTGGTAATAACAATATCCATTTCGGGAGCAAGTTCTCTAAATTTCGCTAGTTGCGCCTCTCTGAACTCAGGACTTGAAACTGCGGCATAACCCCCACTCCCTGCACCATCTTTCTGTTCCTCTTTAAAATCTAGGTAGACGAACTCGGCTCCCATAGACTCAACCTGTTCCGCAACCTCGGGGCGCACGTCGAATGCGTAAGTAATCGCACCAAGAGATGTCGAGGTTCCAATCGCAGCCAAACCTGCGACACCCGCGCCAACAATTAGCACTTCTGCCGGTGGAACTTTGCCTGCAGCGGTCACCTGACCAGTAAAAAATCGACCAAAGTTGTTTCCTGCTTCTATTACCGCTCTGTAACCAGCTATATTTGCCATAGATGATAACGCATCCATTTTTTGAGCACGGCTTATCCGAGGAACCATTTCCATAGCAATCACGCTGGCTCCCTTTTTAGCAGCGGCCTGCAGCCCTTTCTCATTTCCAGCGGGATTGAAAAAGGATATTAAGGTATGATCTGCGGTCAGACGTTTCAATTCGCCATCATCTGGCTCACGCACTTTAGCGACGACGTCCACATCTCTCCAAAGCGCGGCAGCTGTTTTTTTGATTTGAACACCAGCTTCAGAATATGCCTTATCTGAAAAACCAGCTAATACTCCAGCACCACTCTCAATGGCGCAATCATATCCAAGTTTTTGTAATTGAAGTGCGCTATCGGGCGTCATTGCGACGCGCGCCTCACCATCAAAAACCTCTTTTGGGGTACCTATTTTCAAAATTGTCATCCTCTTATTTCAAAGTGTAATCCAGAAGGTATCAACACATAATCAAAATTAATTTCACTGAGCAGTCGCCATACGCGATTGATTAACATGGTGCAAGTCTATTTGACCGATAATACTCGGTAATTCTCCCTAAGTTTCACCCTGAATAATCCATAACTGGTTCAATAAAATAGATTTTCAACTTAATAAAAGAAAAGTTTAGTCTTATCCAAAAAATAATTGACTGCAGGTTATTCAAATTCCATTTCTTCAAACACGCGACCCGCATTTCTCTTGGCAAGCTCTTCAAATGTATCCAATGAACGCCAACGCTCCTGATCCACATAAAATGCTTCGGCCAAATCACCACCGTTGTCTAGTACCTCCAATACTTTTGCCCGAAGGTCCTCAAGATAATCTCGAGTAAATCTGGTTACTTGCGCCATGTTTGTTGGATGTCCATGGCCAGGGATGACATAGGTTGCATTTAGAGGTGCAAACTTTTCATCCCATGTTTCTAACCAACATTTGGTACAAGTATTTTCAAAAATAGGAAGCATTCTCTCGTGAAAGGCCATGTCACCAGCTATCAT
>JBJLGF010000013.1:0-14848 GCA_045564975.1 Paracoccaceae bacterium | reverse complement strand
CCCGGGACAAATACACCAGGCTTTGCAACAACAACTAGTATTCCTTTTCGCGCATTTGGAGCACCACAGATTATTTGAAGCTCGCCTTCATCCGTTTGTACTTGGCATACTCGCAGCTTATCTGCATTTGGATGCTGTTCAGCACTTAGCACTTTACCAATTGTGAAATCTTTCAGCGACTCAGCTGGGTTTTCAACATTTTCAACCTCAAGCCCCAAGTCCGTTAAAGCAGTGAGTATTTCATCTAAATTAGCGGACGTGTCTAAATGCTTTTTCAACCAAGATAGTGTGAACTTCATAAATATTTCCTTATATCAACACCAAACAGCTTACTTATCTGGAAAGACCTGCATGAAGGTTTGGTTGGTCGAGTGCTGTAAAGCCATAATGGCGAAGCCATCTCAAATCACTATCGAAAAAAGCTCGCAAATCAGGAACACCATACTTAAGCATTGCTATTCTATCTATCCCCATACCGAAAGCAAAACCCTGCCAAAGACTAGGGTCGATATTACCTGCCTGTAAAACTTTTGGATGCACCATCCCAGATCCAAGAATCTCAAGCCAATCATCACCTTCGCCTACTTTAAGCTGCCCTTTATCCCAAGAGCATCGAATATCAACTTCGGCAGATGGCTCCGTAAACGGAAAATGGGAAGCTCTAAATCTAAGTTCAACATCACTCACTTCAAAATATGCTTTTACAAATTCTTCTAAAACCCATTTTAAATTAGCCATAGATAGCGATTGATCAATTGCCAAACCTTCAACCTGATGAAACATTGGTGTATGGGTCTGATCATAATCCGCTCTATAAACACCACCTGGACATATCACTCTCACCGGAGCACCAGTATTTTCCATAGTTCTAATTTGTACTGGTGATGTATGAGTTCTTAATACATGAGGGGCTCTATCATCATTTTCTGAACGATACATATAAAATGTATCCATCTCAGCTCTTGCCGGGTGATGACCTGGAATATTTAATGCATCAAAATTATACCAGTCTGTTTCTATCCTAGGGCCTTCCGCCACAGAAAAATCCATACTAGCAAATATACTTATTACCTCTTCAGTCACCTGAGATATCGGATGGATCGTACCACTGGGCCTTTCCCGAGAAGGCAAGGTAACATCTAACCATTCTGATTTCAGTCGGTCATTAAGTACCAAATCTTCTAGAGCTTCTTTTTTTGCAGAAATAGCACTTATGATTTCGTTTTTCAGGTCATTTAATGCGGGCCCAGCCACTTGTCTTTCTTCCGGTGACATTTGACCCAATTCACGCATTTTGAGACTGACTTCACCTTTTTTGCCAAGTGCAGCCAGCCTAACGGCTTCTAATGCATCTTCGTCATCTAAAGTAGCTATTGCCTCAATATACTTATTGCGTAAATTTTCCATACTTACTCTCCAATGCACCATTTTCTGTGCTAATGGAATAAAAACACGCCTTCAAGTCACCATTAAAATTAACTAACGATTAAATCAGTTGATCGCCGACTAATAGCTATTAATCCAATCAGATAACTATTCTTTATGATAATGCTGATTTGGCTTGATCAACAATAGCGTTGAATGCAATTGGCTCGTGCACTGCTAAATCAGCTAGGACTTTCCGATCAACTTCAATACCGGCTAGACTAAGACCATTAATAAATCGACTGTATGTTAGATTTTCGTCGTGAGCTCTAACAGCTGCATTTATTCTCTGGATCCAAAGGCTACGAAAATTTCTTTTTCTATTATGACGATCACGGGTCGCATATTGGTTCGCTTTATCGACCGCCTGCGTAGCTACTTTAAAGGTATTTTTTCTACGTCCATAATAACCTTTCGCTTGATCAGTTATTTTTTTATGACGTCTGTGCGTTGTTACACCACTTGTTACTCTAGACATTGATTAAGCCCTCCCAACTATCGTGCATATGGCATCATGCCTTTGACGATTTTCTCATCAGCAGCACAAAGTGTAGTTGTCCCTCGCGCATTGCGAATGAACTTGGTGGTACGCTTTATCATTCCATGACGCTTACCGGCCTGAGCGGCCTTTACACGCCCGCTAGCAGTCACTTTAAAACGTTTTTTACAGCTAGACTTAGTCTTCATCTTAGGCATTTCCGTCTCCTCTTTACTCAGGTTCGGTTATAATACTACTCGGCATGCCATGAGGGCCGGAAGTATCTCTAAATGCGTCGTATAAACCGTTGTTTTGAAATTCGCAACCGGCTTTTTAACTACTCAGGATCCATTGCATAAATCATGCGTTCGTTACAAGGGGCGACCCTCAGAATGTTAGTTGTTCCAGTAATATTAAATGGAACACCTGCAGTGATTACAACTTGTTCAGTTTCATCAGCAAGGCCTTCTGCTAAAGCTGCTCTGACAGCACTTACTACGGCTTCCTTGAAACGGGTTTTGTTACCTGAGAGAACACAATTTGTACCCCAAGTTAAAGCAAGCCGTCTTGCGGTCTCTATTTCAGAGGAAAGAGCTATTATAGGTACCCGAGGACGCTCTCTTGCTGTTAACAAAGCTGTAGTGCCCGTTTGAGTAAAACAACAAATAGCTTTTATATCAGTAGTTTCAGCTATTTCTCTAGCAGCAGAAACAATTCCGTCTGCGACCGAGTTTCTCTTAGCTCTTCTAGAAGCCTCCATTACTTCGGTATACGTTGGATCACTCTCAACTTCGATGGCAACGTTATTCATAGTTTCAACAGCTTGAATTGGAAATTGCCCAGCCGCAGACTCAGCTGAAAGCATTATAGCGTCTGAGCCTTCGTAAATAGCCGTTGCAACATCAGAAACTTCAGCACGAGTAGGCATCGGACTTTCAATCATACTTTCTAACATCTGAGTAGCTACAATTACTGGCTTCGCTGCAGCTCTACATTTTCGAACTAGCCTTTTCTGGATTGGTGGGACATTTTGAACAGGTAATTCTACACCTAAATCTCCCCTGGCCACCATTACTCCATCAGAAACCTTTAATATCTCATCAAAACTTTTAACTGCTGAAGGTTTTTCGATTTTTGATATAACGGATGCTCTTCCCGCTATAAGATCGCGTGCCTCAACTATATCTTCAGCTCTTTGAACAAATGAGAGCGCCAACCAATCGATACCCAAGTCACATATGAAATCTAGATCAGCACGATCCTTTCCGGAAAGTGCGGCTAAAGGCAAAATAACATCTGGAACATTGACGCCTTTTCTATCAGAAATTTCACCACCATTTAAAACCAAACAATCCGCAAAGTCGGGACCGCATTTTTCAACCATTAATTTTATTTTCCCATCATTTATTAATAAATGAGCTCCCTCGTGTAGAGCCTGAAAAATTTCTGGATGTGGTAACTGGACACGATCTTTTGTGCCTAGTTTATCTTCCAAGTCTAATCTGAACTTTTCATTTTCAGTTAATTCCTCAATTCCATTTTTAAACGAACCAACCCTTAATTTTGGGCCTTGCAAATCTGCTAAAATCGCTATTGGGCTACTAAGTTCATCCTCTATCTGCCGTATTATTTTATGTCTTTTGGCTATTTCATCATGCGTTCCATGACTCATATTCAATCTAAAAACATCCGCCCCAGCTAGATGTAAGTCTTTGATTGTGTCATAATCACTGGAAGAAGGGCCCAAAGTGGCTACAATTTTTATATTACGCTGTCTTCTCATATTTTGCCCTTAACCCCAGATAAAACTTATTAGTAATCAATGTTAGCGATAACATTTATGGTACTTATGATATATTACGTTTATCATGGCAACTTAAGTAATTACCAGTGTTCTGAAGTTTAATTTTTTATGAAATACAAACCGTTCGAGATTTACAAAAATAGGCTCAAAGGTCCTTGGGTTATTATTTGTGATCATGCCTCCAACTTTGTACCTAGGAGTGTTGCCGACGGAAATTTGGGTATTAATAAAAAGGAAATGCAAAGGCATATCGCATTCGATGTTGGGGCAAAAGGACTAGCCTTAGAATTAGGAAAAAGTCTTGGTGCTCCAGTAGTCTGTTCGAATTATTCACGCTTGGTTATAGATCCGAACCGTGGAGAAAAAGATCCTACCTTAGTTATGCAGCTATATGACGGTACGATAATTCCAGCAAACAAAAACGTTACCGATTTGGAAATAGACCGCAGATTAGATCTTTTTTACAGACCTTATCATGATGCCATAAAAAACCTTTTAAATTCTTTTCTAGACCCAATAATTGTTTCTATTCATTCTTTTACACCACAGCTAAAAGGAAAGAAAACAAGACCCTGGCACGTGGGCTTACTTACCTCTGGCGATCGTCGTTTCCATAATGCCCTATTAAAAAGTTTCGAAAAGGAACCTCAGCTCTATATCGGGGATAACGAGCCATACATTGGAACGTCACCAGGAAATACGATCGATAAGCATGCAATTATAAAGGAAAGATTTAATACGTTAATCGAAGTTAGAAATGATTTAATTAAAACTGATTTTGACCAAAAGGCCTGGGCTAAACTCATTAAAAACAATCTACTTCAAGCAAAGGAATATTTAGATGGATGATGCATTGAAAACTAAACTTGAGGCAGCCGCCTTTAGGGCATTACAGAAACATTTAATGATTGAACGTACAGATGTACAAAACATAGATCTTATGAACCTAGCAGGGTTTTGTCGCAACTGCTTATCTAGATGGTATCAAGAGGCCGCAATGGAAAACGGTGTTGAACTTAGTAAAGAAGAAGCCCGCGAAATTTTCTATGGGATGTCGATGGAAGAGTGGAAAACAAATTATCAGACCGAGGCCAATAAAGAAAAACAGGAAAATTTTCAAAGTACATTTGCAGAGAATGTGAAATTAAAAAAGTAAACGTTTAAAACTTTTATCTTATACTAATCATCCATCTTAAATTTGTTTTGCTTTAATATTTTGCAAAAGTGGTAAAACCTTCGCCATATCTGGCCCACGCTCTTTTCCTGTAAGAGCAAGTCGGAGCGGCATGAAAAGATGCTTGCCTTTACGTCCAGTGATTTGCTTGACTTCGTCGGTCCATTTCGACCAAGTGAATTCATCGAAAGGCTCAGTTGGCAAGACAGACATAGCTGTTTCAACAAACTCCTTGTCCACCTCGTCTATCACGGGCTGAGCACCCTGTGAAAAAATATCCCACCAAGCCGATAAATCATTCAAGGTATTAATATTTTCGCGTGTGATATCCCAGAAAGGCTGAGCTAAGTTCGTTGGCACACCCAAAGAAGCGAGCTTTGGTTGAACATCGCCTAAGTTCAGGGTTTGGAGATATCGATGCGTTAATGGATAAAGGTCTTTTTCATCAAATTTTGTAGGAGCTGAGCCAAAAATTGAAAGATCAAAGTCTTTGGCAATTTCATCTAACGTAACACGAAGTTCAACTGCCTGCGAAGATCCCAAACGTGCCATCAGGCTGCATAGGGCAGCTGGTTCAATGCCGGCTTGTCTCAAATCTTTTAGGGCTAATGTGCCTAATCTTTTTGATAAGGCCTCCCCTCCAGGTCCAGTCAACAGAGAGTGGTGAGCAAATTTAGGTATATCACCCCCAAGAGCTTTAATCATCTGGATTTGTGTCGCTGTGTTTGTGACATGATCTGACCCACGGACTACATGTGTTATTCCCATGTTTATGTCGTCAACCACAGATGCAAGAGTATACAAATATTGACCATCTGCTCTTATTAAAACAGGATCTGAAACTGATGCCGCGTCGATAGAAAGATCTTTCAGAATTTCATCTTCCCACTCTATACGATTTTGCTCAAGCTTAAATCTCCAGTGACCATCACCACGATTATTCCTGAGGTTTAATTTTTCTTCATCTGATAAAGCCAATGCCGCACGATCATAAACTGGCGGCTTGCCCATATTAAGTTGCTTTTTACGTTTTAAATCTAGCTCTGAGGGGGTCTCAAAACATTCATAGAGCAAATCAATAGAACGAAGCTTATCGGATGCGGAATTATATAATTCTAATCTAGATGACTGATATTCAATTCGATCCCATTCGAGACCTAACCATTCCAAATCTCTCTTGATAGCATCTACATATTCCTGCTTAGATCTCTCCTGGTCAGTGTCATCAATCCTGAGAATAAAAATACCATTACTCTTCTTAGCAAGAAGGTAGTTCATTAGAGCTGCTCTAACATTTCCTATGTGCAAAAAGCCCGTTGGTGAAGGAGCAAAACGCGTAATTACCATAAATCATCTCCTGATTACGTTGCTTTTTCATAAGTCCCAGAAATTGTCCAGCACCCAAAATTTTAGAATTGGTTAAGGAATTATAAATATAGCCGCCTACTAATAACTGGGTTTTTAATAAAAAGTCATATACTGCAGTAATTATTATGTGTTTTTTGCCATTTTATTTTATAATTGATCACGAAAATAATCATTAGTTATTTGTATTATGAAGAATGAGATGAAACCAATTGTTGTTATCGGAGCGGGCATCGTAGGTGTATCGACAGCTCTCTGGCTTCAAAATCAAGGTAAAGAAGTTATTTTGGTAGATAAAGCACTTCCTGGCAACGGTGCGAGTATGGGTAATGCAGGCTTATTGGCTCAGTGGGCAATGGTTCCCGTTAATGCTCCTGAGCTTTGGAAATCAATCCCAAAATTTTTACTGAGTAAATCCTCACCAATTTTTTTAAGATGGCACTATTTTCCAAAATTACTGCCGTGGTTAATAAAATTTATGGCAAATGCTACGGAGAGCCGTTCAAAAAAAATTATAGAAAACCTGACACCTCTTGTTCAGGACTCTGTTGATCAGCATAAGACCTTAGTCAAAGGCACGTCAGCAGAAAAGTGGTTACGAGACAGCAAATTTAGCTATGTATACAAATCCTATGAAGCTTTTAAAGCCGACGCCTATGGGTGGAAAGTAAAATCCGATCTCGGATTTATACCAAATCTAGTTTTGGGAAATGATGTCCGTGAAGAAGAGCCAATTCTTTCACCCGATATTAAATGTATGGCTGTCTTAGAAGGCCAAGGGTATATAACTAATCCACTAGGGTATGTGACAGCATTATTTGACGTATTCCAGAAAAATGGAGGCAAGTTCATAAAAAAGTCCGTCAAAAATCTCAATACTGTAAATGATCATATTTATTCTGTTCAATTGGAAGATGAAGAAATAATTTGCCAAAAAGCAGTCGTTACTTCCGGCATCTGGTCTAAAAATCTTATTAAAAACTTAAAAATAAAAGTCCCCCTAGAAACAGAGCGCGGTTATCACGTTATTTACGAAAGTCCTTCTGTGGAGCCGCGGAACCCCATGATGATTACAGAAGGTAAGTTTGTGGTAACTCCAATGACGACTGGGCTCAGGTGTGCCGGCACAGTCGAGTTAGGAGGTTTAAACGCTACGGCTTCAAAAAAACCGATAGATTTCATAAAGAAGGTTAGTCAGAAAACTTTCCCTGAATTAAAATTTGAAACCATATCCGAGTGGATGGGCTTTAGGCCAACATTACCCGATAGTCTACCAATGATTGGAGAGGTCGATAATACTGGTATTTTTACTGGTTTCGGTCACCAACATATTGGGATGACTTCAGGACCTAAAACAGGTTATATTTTAGCGCAGTTAATTACCGATAATAAGCCAAATTTAGATATTAGCGGGTACAGCCCAAAACGCTTCGGATAGTGATCCTTTGAATTTTAGTCGTACTCGCGCAGGTCCTGAATAACTATACCATCTCTAGGTAGAGACCCAGCGCTTACCAACTCTAAATTACCCTTAAGTTTCAGTATGGATGTAATCGATGCCTCAAATGCGGCTGGATCTTGATGATCTGTTTCAATTTTAACAGTCATGACATCCATTTCATCCTCTCGCGTTGCAATAACTCGAACTCTTTGGATATCTTTGTGACTTGAAACAATATCAGCAACTTGCTCTGGACGCACAAACAAACCTTTTATTTTTGTTGTTTGGTCTGCTCTTCCCATCCATCCTTTAATTCGCATATTAGTCCTACCACAAGGAGACACACCTTCCATAAATGCACTTAAATCACCAGTCGCGAACCGAATTAGTGGGTAATCGGCGTTGAGTGATGTTACAACTACTTCACCAACTTCACCAATTGGAACCGGGTTTCCCGTGCCAGGGGTAACTATTTCTACGATAACACCCTCATCTATGATCATACCATCAAGTGCTTCACTCTCATAAGCTACATTTCCTAAATCGGCTGTTGCATAATTTTGTCTGCAAACAATACCTCTATCTGCATATTCTTGCCTTAAAGAAGGAAATAAAGCGCCTCCGCCCACAGCAGCCCGATTGATAGACAGATTTTCACCCATTTCATCAGCTTTATCCAATATGATTTTCAAATAATCAGGGGTCCCTGAATAAACGTTTGAACCAATATCTGATGCTGCTCTAACTTGTAATTCAGTTTGACCTACTCCTGCTGGTACTACTGCTGCACCTACCGCCCTAGCGCCACTCTCGAATATCATTCCTGCAGGAGTTAGATGGTAACTAAAGCAGTTGTGCACAATATCGCCTTTTCCGATATTAAGAGCATGTAAGAACCGACCAATGCGCCACCAATCGTGACTGACACCACCGGGTTCGTAGATTGGCCCTGGGGACTGAAATATGTGAGCAAAGTCATACGGTTTTTTAGCAGAGTAGCCACCGAGCAAATTACCCTTAACCTGCTTTTCAGATAGTTCCGATTTTCGTAATACCGGTAGGGATGGAAGATCTTCCAAAGATTTAAATGTTGAAAGATCGACACTGCCTAAAATAGCTTTATAGCCATCAAGATTAACAGCCAAATTAAGTATATCTTTGAGTAAAGCTGCGTTTTCAGTTGACCTTTGGTCACTACTACGTGTTTCCAAATCGTCAAAAAACGCCATTTTTTTCTCTTTTCTTTAAGTCAAAGATTATATTTATGAAAGCCATCGCTTTCGTCGACGATAGCTTCTAACATCACGAAAAGACTTACGTCCTTCTTCCGACATGCCCAGATAGAATTCTTTCACATCGGGGTTTTCACGCAATTCTGAAGCCTCACCATCCATTACAACTCTACCAGATTCTAGAATATATCCGTAGTGCGCATAACGCAAAGCAACATTGGTATTCTGCTCAGCAAGTAAAAACGTCACACCTTCATTCTCATTGATTGATTTTACTATTTCAAAAATTTGCTCAACGAGTTGTGGAGCTAAACCCATTGAGGGTTCATCCAGAAGTATTGTTTCAGGCTTGCTCATTAATGCTCTACCAAGTGCACACATTTGCTGCTCACCGCCAGAAGTATAACCAGCTTGGCTTTTTCTTCTATCTTTCAGGCGTGGAAAATAATTGTAGACCATATCTAGATCTGCTTCGATGGAACCTTTTCCATCTTTCCTCGTATATGCACCGGTTAATAAGTTTTCCTCTACCGTCAAATGCTCAAAACAGTGGCGACCTTCCATCACTTGAATTACGCCACTTTTTACCATCTCAGACGGATCAGAACCCTGTATTTCAACACCCCGATAACTTATGAACCCTTTCGTAACTTCACCTCTTTCAGAGTGCAACAAATTTGAAATCGATTTAAGAGTTGTTGTCTTACCTGCACCATTGCCGCCTAGAAGAGCAACAATTCCTCCTTTTGGAACTACAAGAGACACCCCACGTAATACTAAAATCACATGATTATAAATTACTTCTATATTATTTAATTCAAGAAGCGGCGGTACTTGTACTTCAGAATTTTCCATTATTTATCCTCAAAGGTTCGGCCGCGCTTTAGCGCGGCCGAAAGCTTTAATTAGCAACGCATTGCTATATTGTTTTCTTTAGCAAATGCTTCAGAGTCTTCTTTGATCAATGGAGCTATCATTCCCATATCTGGCTCGATAAAATCCGTGATCAAATTCCATGTTTTGGCAGAAGCGTCCCACTGCTGGACTGCGCCGAGACCTGACCCACCATGATCTTCACAGGTAACTTTAAAAGAAGGTGCAAAGCCTTTCAGTCCATTCTCAGCCATCATTGCATCTGTAATCTCCAGAGCTTCCATACCTTTGATCATGTCAGCTTGCGAAATATCCGCTACACCAGTGACTTCTTGAGCTTTTTTGATTGCCATATGTGTTAAAAATGCCATGTACAAAGCTCTATTGTAAAGGACTGAACCAATTTGATCTCCTGCACCAGCAGTTAAACCTTTATCCCACACGTTTGCTTTCAACTCATCGTAAATACCGTAGTCTGTTCCTGGCGCATTAAGTGCTAGAGCTTTGTAGCCATCAGCACGCATACCAGCTGGAAGGACGTCATTTTCAGATCCCGACCACCAAACTCCGATGAAATTTTCCATAGGAAACCGAATATTTGCAGCTTCGTTGATAGCAACTGAGTTCATAACACCCCAGCCCCACATCAATACATAGTCAGGTTTATCCCGACGTATTTGAAGCCATTGAGATTTTTGTTCCTGTCCAGGATGGTCAACAGGTATTGCATTGAACTCAAAACCATGTTTGTCAGCAAGCATTTCTAAGACCCTGATTGGTTCCTTACCATAGGCAGAGTTATGATAGACTAAAGTAACTTTTTTGCCTGAAATACTACCACCATTTTCAGCTAGAAGATGGTTTACGGCAACTGAAGCTGCTGTCCAATAGTTCGCTGGGTAGTTAAAAACGTTTGAGAACACACGACCATTTGCCGCTGAGGTTCGTCCATAACCTAAAGTATGAAGAGCTATACCATCAGCAGTTGCTTTGGGTATCAATTGGTAGGTAACACCCGTACTCATTGGTTGATAAACTAGCGATCCCTCGGCTTTGGTAGATTCGTAGCACTCAACGCTTTTTTCAGTGTTATAGCCTGTTTCACACTCTAAAACTCGCACCGGAACTCCTCCGATACCGCCATCACGCTCGTTTACCATCGTAAAATAGTCATTTATACCGTCTACCAACGGTATTCCGCTTGGCGCATATGCACCTGTTCTATAAGCGAACCACGGAACTACAAGCTCCGCCAACGCTGGGCCAGCAAACATTATAGAAGATAATGCTGCTAAAATTGTCTTTTTAAACATTGGTAATTTTCTCCCATTTTTAAACCAATTTCCAACCAAAATAATTACATTTGGTTACTAATAAGGGAAAGGCCATGTCCTTAATTTTTCCTTTCCCAACCTCCATAGTTGGGCTAATCCGTGAGGCTCAACTATCAAGAACCATACGATTAACCCGCCTATAATCATAAACTCTAAGTGCGCAGCAACATCCGTTTGCCATCCAAAGTAGCCTACTAAAACATTTTTTAATAGTACAGGCAACAAAACTAAAAATGCAGCACCTGCAAAACTACCAAAAACGGAACCTAATCCACCAATGATAATCATGAACAAAACTAAAAATGATTTGTTTATCCCAAATACTTCACCTACTTCAACCGCTCCAAGGTAAACAGAAAAGTAGAGCGCTCCCGATATTCCAACAAAGAATGAACTTATTGCAAAGGCGCTCAATTTAGCTTTCAAGGGGTTTACTCCAATAATTTCTGCCGCAATATCCATGTCTCGGATAGCCATCCAAGATCGACCAAGTGCTCCCCTGGTCATGTTTCTGGCAACTATCGCGCTAATGGTAACAAAAACTAAACAAACCAGATATGCTACCCAGGCTTCGGTTTCAGCTCCAGTCACTGTGAAACCGAGAAATGTTCGTTCAGGCGCATTAATTTGTCCAGACGCGGAATAATTGTAAAACCAGGGAACCCTATTAAATACCCAAACGAGAAAAAACTGAGCGGCCAAAGTTGCAACCGCCAAGTAAAACCCTTTAATTCGTAAGCTAGGCAATCCAAACAAAATACCCACTAGTGCAGTAACACCCCCAGCTAAAACAATATGTATGAGAACATTGATGTCAGGGAAAGCAGTCATAAATTTATAGACTGCATAAGCCCCAACTGCCATAAAGCCACCGGTACCTAACGAGACCTGCCCACAATATCCCGTAAGAATATTCAAGCCTAGAGCTGCAATTGCGTATATTAAAAAAGGCAAAAATATTGCGTTTACCCAGTAATCGTTGACAAAAAACGGTACTACTAGAAATGCTATCAACATAATTGCGTAATATCGGTAACGGTCGAACTTTATTGGGAACGTTTGATTGTCCTCTCGATAGTTCGTACTAAAATCTCCAGCTTCACGATATAACATACACTACACCCTCTCGATGATTTTTTCACCAAATAGACCTTGGGGCCGAAAGACTAGAAACAGTAATGCCAAAACATAAGCAAACCAGTTTTCCGTAGCGCCACCAATTAGAGGGCCTATTGCAAATTCAAATAATTTTTCTCCCACCCCGATAATTAACCCGCCAACTATGGCCCCAGGTATAGACGTGAAGCCTCCTAGCATAAGTACCGGCAGAGCTTTTAGAGCTATGAGTGATAGAGAGAATTGAACTCCTGATTTTGTTCCCCAAATAATACCTGCAACAAGTGCTACAAAACCAGCTAATGTCCATACCATTATCCATATAAAGTTTAGTGAAACCCCGACAGATAGTGCTGCTTGGTGATCATCAGCAACAGCTCTCATTGCTCGTCCTTGCTTAGTATATTGTGAGAACCCCACGAGAACTAGAACCAATATAGCTGCAACTACAGAAGCGTAAATATCTAAATTATCAATAAATAAACCATAATTAAATATATTGTAGGTTGTTTCGTCAATCCAAAGATTGAGCCCTTGTGGAATGCCTACGTCAAGCGTCTTGATATCGCCTCCCCACATTAAATCACCCACGCCTTCAAGAAAATAAGCCAGGCCTATCGTGGCCATGAAAAGGATAATACCTTCTTGATTGACTAAATGTTTAAATATAACTTTTTGCACTAACCAGGCTAACAGCAACATCACTCCCATGGTCAGTATCAATGCCAAAAAAGCATTCACATGCCATCCAAAGTGGTGAATTTTTGTACCCAAAATAGCATTGATTAGATGTGCAAACGGAACTCTGCCTTCCATTATACCAACAAGCGTCATAGCCGCAAATAGTGCCATTACGCCTTGAGCATAATTAAAAATTCCAGAAGCTTTATAAATTAATACAAATCCAAGGGCCACCAACGAGTACAAAACACCCGTCATTAACCCATTTAGAAAAACTTCTATTGTGAAAAATAGCTGTTCAGGCATCATTACTCTCCCAATTTTCAAATAAAAATGGATAATCTTTTATGGGCATAGTTAACTTGTTAGTCATGACTGACACCCAAATAAGCGTCTATTACAGCTTGATTATTTCTCACTTCATTTGGAGTGCCGTCACCAATTTTTTTTCCATAATCCATTACAACAACTCTATCAGACAAATCCATCACCACGCCCATGTCATGCTCTATCAATGCTATCGTCGTTCCAAACTCATCGTTTACATCTAAGATGAAACGGCTCATATCTTCCTTTTCTTCAACATTCATTCCTGCCATTGGCTCATCTAACAACAATAGCTTAGGTTCTGATGCTAATGCTCTGGCCAACTCAACACGTTTCTTAAGCCCATATGGCAGGCGCGATACGGGCGTTTTTCGGATAGATTGAATCTCAAGAAAGTCGATTACACGTTCGCAAATCTCACGATTTGCCATTTCTTCCCGTTCTGCTGATCCCCGCCACAAAGATTGAGAAATTATTCCAGCCTTCATGTGAGTTAAACGACCCGTCATCACATTATCTAAAACACTCATACCCTCAAACAAAGCAATATTCTGAAAAGTTCTAGCTATCCCTTGCCTAGCTACTTCAAAAGGCTTTAACTGAGCCCTTTTAGCGCCCCTAAAAAAAACTTCGCCTTGTTGAGGTACATAAAATCCAGAAATTACATTCAACATGGAAGATTTGCCAGCACCGTTAGGGCCAATAATCGCTCTTATTTCACCTTCGTGAATATCAAAAGATATATCTTCTATTGCAGTAACACCACCAAACTTTAGAGTAATATTTTTCATCTCCATTACAACGCCACCGATTTGCCGACCATCCGCTGTCATGTATCCTTCGGTTGTACTCAATACTCTTCCCTCTTACTCAGCTGCTATGTTAGCTTGATTGATAACGTGAGCGTCCACAATATTAAGATTAGCGGATATTTTTCCCTTGCGCCCGTCTTCATAGGTCACCTCTGTTTCGGTGTAAACAGACCCCGATCCGTCATAAAGTGCTTCGATTAAATCTTTAAACTTTTCTCCAATTATTTTACGCCTGACCTTTCGGGTCCGAGTAAGCTCTCCATCGTCAGCATCAAGCTCCTTGTGAAGAACTATAAACCTATGCACTTGGCATCCTGCCAACATTTTATCTTCCGAAATTGAAACATTGACCTCTTCAATATGCTCTTTAATCGTTTCGAGCACCTTTGTATGTCCAGCCAACTCTTGGTAACTGGAGTAGGCAATATTATTGCGCTCAGCCCAGTTCCCAACGGCTGACAAATCGATATTTACAAAGGCAACACAACGTTCTTTGCCAGCGCCAAAAACAACAGCTTCAAGAATGTTAGGGTAAAATTTTAATTTGTTTTCGACGTATTTGGGAGCAAACATTGAACCATCAGACATTTTGGCGACATCCTTGGCCCTATCAATAATGCGTAAGTGCCCAGTATCTTCTTCAAAAAAACCTGCGTCACCCGTCGCAACCCAACCCTCTGAATCCTTAGTGTCTGCCGTACTTTCCGGGTTCTTATAATATTCAACAAAAGTCCCTGGGCTCTTATAAAATACTTCACCATTATCAGCTATTCGAACTTCTACCCC
>JBJLGF010000012.1:0-56143 GCA_045564975.1 Paracoccaceae bacterium | reverse complement strand
GATGGCCATGAAGATGACATTTTGTCAAGTTTAGCACCATTTTTAAGAGGTGATCAGTTTCGGTCCATGCTGGTAGAGGTAAATAACAAAAAGAATTTAAAGAAATTAGAAGAAGATTTACTCCAAATTGGGGTCGTAAGGGATCTGCGGTATGAGGATTTGAAAAACCACAGCAGGTTTAGGCGCAGTGCAAAGGGTAGTAATGCTCAAAATGTCATTTTTAAAAAAAAATAACAACATTTGCAAATTTTTTGTTAAATAAAATGCGTCACGCAGTAATTATAAGTAAGCCTCACCATGTTATTCATGCTTTAAATCTCATCAAACAGAGAAACTTGAAAGATGGTATAATTTTCATAATAACAAATTCCTTTTATGGTGCAAAAGACTTATTTTTGAAAATGGCTAAACTAAACGATTTCGGCTTAAAATCTGTTCTCCTTTTTGAAGAAAATAGAT
Source organism: Paracoccaceae bacterium (assembly GCA_045564975.1). GTDB lineage: Bacteria > Pseudomonadota > Alphaproteobacteria > Rhodobacterales > Rhodobacteraceae > Salinivivens. The sequence continues at coordinate 55,684 of JBJLGF010000012.1, read as the reverse complement.
TAAAAATCTATGATATAATTCTGCAATTCGAGCTAACGGACCTTATAACAGACAGTGATGTTGGTTTTAAACATTTTTTCTATTTGTTGAAGCTTAGGTTTCGACAGCCTAAGGTGAAGATTATTCTTTTTGAAGAGGGATGGGGTCCATATTATTTAAAAGTTGAACCAAAAATAAAAAATATACTATTCAATCTTTTTGGGATTGGAGCTAATTTTGGAGGGTGCTGCTTTACGAATGAAATATATTTATACGACGTAGATGAGTACATTAAGAATTTTCCAAAGTGTAGTCATAAAGCGGTTCAGTATAAACTGCCGATGAAGGAATTTATGTTCAAAAATTTAGAACTGATAAATTTCTTATTTCCCTTGAATAGTGAGAAATTTTTATCAAGTCCACGAAAAGACCATTGTAAGTTATATCTAACGGATAAAGTAGTATGGGCTTCTGGGTTAAAGGACTTTCATTCTCAAAACGTTGATTTATATATAAAATACCACCCTGGATTTAATGGCCAAATTAAAAGTAGTGAGTGGAAAGAGTTCAATCGTGCACTACCGACAGAAGTTATTTTAATTAAAATGCTGGATCTTTACAAAAATATAGAGGTCATTCATCATTTTAGTTCTGTTAAAAGATACGTTCAAGACAAGCGAATAAAGTATCTTGACTTAGGAAAAACGCCGCATTGAATATTTTGCAAAATAAAATCAAAACAGTGTTTGTTACGGGTGGAGCAGGTTATATAGGTTCTCACGCTTGTAAGGTCTTGCACAACGCAGGGTATACGCCAATTACAATAGATAATTTGTCAACAGGATGGTCTGAAGCGGTTAAATTCGGTCCGCTTGAAATAGTTGATTTGCTTGACCGGTGTAAGTTAGGGCATGTCTTTGAGAAATATAAACCCGATGCTGTAATGCACTTCGCATCGTTCAGTCAAGTTGGTGAAAGTGTTACCAATCCCATAAAATATTGGCGCAATAATGTCCTAGGTTCACTAAATTTATTTGAGGCGTGCACATCTTACGGATGTGAGAATGTCGTCTTTTCTTCTACATGCGCAACTTATGGCGATCACGATAATATTATTTTGACGGAAACCAGCGATCAGAGGCCGGTCAATGCTTATGGAGCGTCAAAAAAGGCTGTTGAAGAAATTCTTCAGCAAATTGGTATCTCTTCTGGTATTAAATACGTTATATTTAGGTATTTTAATGTAGCTGGAGCTGATACAGATAGTGAAATCGGTGAATTTCATCAGCCTGAGTCTCATCTTATACCTCTAATATTGGAGGCTATTGACGGAACGCGAGATCCAATTACGATTTTTGGAACAGATTATGAAACACCAGATGGCACATGCATTCGAGACTACGTCCATGTGTGTGATCTCGTTGATGCGCACGTTTTGGGTTTGAAATGGTTGGAGTCAGGCGGTTCCAATAAAATTTTTAATCTTGGGACAGGTAGCGGTTTTTCTGTACGTGAGGTAATTGATCATGTTCGTTTAGTTACCAACCGCAGTGTTCCAGTTATCGAAGGTGCAAGGCGTCCTGGTGATTGCGCCAAACTCGTATCTGGCTCTGAATTGGCTCGTAAAGAATTGGGTTGGAAGCCGAAGCGATCAACGCTAAAAGATATGATAATTGACGCATGGCGTTGGCACCAGGTAGGTGGATATGAGAAATAGTATCACTATTTCCAAATGTTATGCTGGGAAAACCGCAAGTACCTCGAGACGGTGCTTGGGTCTGACCAGCCGCCGGCGCGCATGATGGCCGCGAGGTCGTAGCCCCTAATCAGTAAGTCCTGCGCGGCGCCCACGCGAAGCGAGTGACCCGAAACCTCCAAGTCGCTCGGCCGCTCGCACCTTTTTACTTTCACGACGCCGCGCTTGATGATGTCGTTGATGTTTCTGTCGCAGATGGCGCGGTCGTCGCACTTGCCGTGATTAATTGCGCAGAAGACGGGCTCGATTTCTTGAGGCTTTAGCCTCAGCCACTTCCTGACTAACTTTGCACTCCTCTCGGAGCCAAACACGAGCCGACCCTTTCCGTATTGGTCGGTTTTGCTTTTCCTAATCATTCCCTTGAGCGCGCCGTCCGGGGTGAACTTCAGGTCGTCTCTTCGAATGGCGACGAGTTCTGATCGTCGTGCGAGGAAGTCGTAGCCGAGCGAGAGGAGGGCGCGGTTCCGCGTACCCGCGAGCGTGTCGGGCTGGGCGGCAATCATCTTGACGAGGATGTCGTGGTTGATGCCGACGGCCTGCCTTTGCTCCAGGCACTTGGAGCGCTTTAGGCGGCGGATTGCGAGGTAGACTTCCTCGGTGCGCGTCTGGTCCTCAAACCCCAGCATTTTGTTTAGTCTTCTGAGCGATGCGATCCGCCGCCGGATTGAGCTGTAGGCCGCGTTCTGTTGGAGGTACTCGATGTACGCGCAGAGCGTCTCCGAGCTAATTGGGAATGGCTCAATATTTCTTTCGGCGCACCAATCGACAAATGCGCGCGCGTCGGCGTAGTATGACTTCAAGGTATTCGGCGCATATGCTCCTTGGAGTCGGTTTAATGCCGTATGTATTGTATTGATATAATCGTCCATATGGACGAAAATAGGACATAATAATTGTGATGTCAACTTTAACTGTTGAACAAATGCGAATGGCACGTGCAGCTTTAGGATGGTCGTTTGAGATCATGGCAGAGAAGTGCGGAGTCAGCTCTCGTACTCTAAGGCGCATTGAGTCAGAAGATGGATTACAAAAGGCAACAAATGCCAATCTTCGACTTATCCGCGAAACCCTACAAGCCGCCGGTATTGAATTCATTGGCGAGGATGGCGACGGACCCGGCGTGCGTTTGTGGGCGAGACCGAATCGGCTCTAACCCCAAGTCAAGCTTCTTCGCAACATATAGTATAAAAATATATCTATTTTTCTATATCTAGCGGTGTGGTATTCTCTGCTCATCAATTAAAAAACAAGGGCAGACCTGTGAAACATGACGCAAACACAACCCTGATGAGCAAGCTTGGGTCGCTGGCCGTGAATGACCTACTCCCAGAGCGCCCCACACTCATTGGAGAATTTAGTCCCGCCTACGACGCCTTCAGTAAGGCCACACTGTCTGACCTGTCGCCCGTGACGCAATACGAATACGTCATCGCGCTGCAATTGGTAGACCTCAACTGGGCCATCCTCCAGGCGAAGGCGTCGGCGGATAGTGAATTATCGGATGCGACGGAGAAGGCCGTGAGGCATGTGGTCGGTTCGGCGCTGGAGAAGGAAGGTAACCGGGAATACAACAGACTATGCGATGAATTTCTTGACGGCGGCGGCGATGATGATGACTTCGAGGACCCCGTCGACTGGGAGGCCATTGACGCCAGAGTTGAGGCCATCGTGGCGGGCCTGAAGTCGAAAGATTTTAAGGAGCGGGAGGCGGCCACGCTCGAGGCTATTGATCTGGGCGTCGATCCGCGGCTTGTTCTGAGCGCGCAGCTTCTGAATAATTCAGGCTACCGGCGCCACTCGGAGAGGCTGCCCGACTTGGAAAAGCGCGCGCGCCTGCTGTCTGCGGAGTATCGTGAAGTCCAAAAGGCGCGGCCGATCGACGTCGTGCCGGCCGCGGAGGGCTGACGCTTTGGCCCGGCGTGCGACGGGTCCCACCACGTCGGGGGGGAAGGCCATATCATCGCAGAACGCCAGGAAACATGGGCTGAATGCGCCGCCGCCCGAGGATCTTGTCACCCTGTGGTTTAACGCCATCCTGAACAACGAGGGGGACGTCCGGGAGGAACCCAACGCCGAGGACCCCAGGAGAGAGGCGGCGCTGATGCTGGCCATCGCAGAGGCGCGCTACCACAGGGCCCTGCACAAAATCGAGACGCACGACGCGGAGCCCAACTCCGCGCAGCAGATCGCAAACGCGTTGTACGCGGAAGTCCAGCTCGCACTGGACGGCATGCCAGAGAGGGTGTGCGACGGGCCGGCGGATCCCTTTGACGTGGAGCTCATCGAGTTCGGCCTGAAACAGCTCGGCAAATTGCTCGTCGAGGTGGGCCGCGAGCGCCGACTGTACCGGCGCTACCTCGGCGAGGCGCGGGCGCAGCGAAAGAAAGCTCTCAGGGCGTGGTACGCCTTCAACCAAGCCGCAAACCTAAATTCCCGAAACGAACTCAGTGGGGCCGGAGGCGTCGATAGATAAGGCCGCAGATAATCCCCAGGACCACGCCTAAAATGTCTGCGACCCAGTCGCTGATATCGGCGCTGCGGTTAAAACTTGGCTGGATGAGCTCAATGAGGCCGCCGAAGGCACTCGCCCCCACAAACACGGGGGTTAATCCAATGCGCCCGGTTCTGGCCAGTGGGAAGGAGAGTGCCGCAAAGGCAATGAGGTGTACCACTTTGTCGCTGCCGTCGGGCGCCGGCGGCGGGGCCTCCAGGGGCCAGAGCATCGCGACTGTCAGAGTGAGGGTCACGATGAGGGTGATCGGAATGTCGAGGTATTTGCGCATTAGCTGAAACTACTCTTCTAAGAGATTAATCACAACAAATGTTTATAAAAAGGAAGGATTATTGGAAAAATGGAAAGTACTGGTTTATCAGGGGCTTGGGGGTTCCGATAAGCTACTAATATGAGTAGTTATATTATAGTTTTTTAATTCAGATTAGCATAAACTATTTTTCTATTTTAATCGCAGAGCGGCCAGTTCTGTCAATAACATTGAAAAGTGGCTTATACTTTTGTAATGAAAAATACTCATCAACTGCTTTTCTTGCGCCCTCCCAGTGCCCGTAGTCATCAATTATTAAAACACCACCATTACTTAATTTTGGATAGAGTATCTCTAGTTCAGCTTTGGTTGACTCATACCAATCCGTATCCAATCTCAAGACAGAGATCTTATCGGGAATGTTTTGAGGTGTTTCAAGCGTTTCACAGACATCACCTTTTATGAAACTAAATGAGCCAACATCCAAACCAGCATCTAAGCAGTTTTTTTGAACATCTTCTAACGACGCGTAACACCATTCGTTATGTGTTTCTGTTTGGCTTTCAAGAAATTTATCTTGAGCAGATAATTGGTTCATAGCCTCCACATCAAAACTAGTTGGTGCAGTCATTCCTTGAAACGTGTCAAACATCCAAACACTTTTGTCTGAGTTAAGATGTTCAAATACCTTTTTAGCTAATATGCCATTGCCGCCGCGCCACACACCACACTCTACAAAATCCCCTGGGATATTATTTTCTACGACATAATAGCATGATTTGAGCGTGTTTATTAATCTTTGTACACTTGTCATAGTGTATTTTTTATCAATTATGTGATTAATTAAACTTATGTCTATTTTCTCAAGCTCAGTTGCAATATCTGTGAGCTGAAATTTTTGACTTTTAGATCTATTAGTAAATTTATCAAATAACTTAAAAACAGATTTTTTCATATCGTCGCTAATCTTTATGCCTGATAAACCTTGAAAGTGGTAACTTTCTTACAGTGCTAAGTTTACAAATGAACCTTTTAAAATAACAGTAATAACACAATTGTTGTGTAGTTTGATATGTCGTTTTTGTAAATAGCAATGAAGTAAGTAGATTAATGCTGGCATACTATCGTTCTATTGATTTTAACTAACTCTTAGTGGTAAATTTTGATGCCATTGACTGATTGAATTAATGAAAATTATAATGCAAAAGCTAGGCAAGACTTATAAAATAGATGCTGAAAGGATAATATTTTGAGGCAAAGTGGCATAGACCTTTCGTCTGAGTGTAGCGTCACGGAACGTGCTTGTATAGCCGAAGCTATTGAACGCCTTTCTGCAGGTGGGAACTTTTTAGAAGTTGGCACAGCAGCAGGAGGAACATTAAAGGAAATTATAAAAACTGCTGATAAGAAAAAACTTGAAGTAATGTTTTATGTTCTGGATCCACTTACTTATTACCCAGATCAATTACAAAAGGTACACCAAAACTTATCAAACTCCAACATTGATCCATCCCGGGTAAAATTTTGGCAAGGAACAACAGATAGCCACTTACCAATTGCACTTGAGAAAGGCTTGAAATTTAGATTCATTTTTATCGATGGTGACCACAAGGCTTATCCTGTAATGAATGACCTCCGTTGGATGACGCAGCTAGAAGTGGGCGGTGTTGCCTGCTTTCACGACTATTGCGATAAATTTCCAGGTGTTGCATGGTCCTTGGATCATTTTTTATCTAGAAACAAACAATTCAGTATTATACTATCAGTAGAAACCTTAAAAGTAGTCATGCGCTGTGGAGAAGAAATCAGTCCTGTAAATAAAATTGACCTTTTAAAAAGTAAGTATGCACAGTTTTTTTTGCGTTTACGAAATAGCCTGAAAAAGCGTCTTAGTTAATAATTGATTGTTTAGTATTCTAAAAATTTTAATCTGCTGACCAGGCAATTTATTTTTTTAATGTTTTTTAAATAGCCAAAAAGAATAGCCCCCAATGGCCCGAAACTTATCTCTCAATATTCGCCGCTGTTTTATAAAAAAATAAAACTTACTTCTATTTTGTGTAGAGCGGCGCTGGGTAGCATTGCGCTGTTCAATGTCACTTTCAATACCCGAAGAGTAAATTATTGGTGGTTGGATACTAAATACACTGTTTGTGCCCGAAAACAGAGAACGAAGGAAATTGTCATATGGCATGGTAACGGATGAGGCATGTTCTAGAAATCTATCTGCTCCTGAGCGTGTCCATAGTACTGCAGTCGCTAGCATTGGAAAACGATGCGCACATCGTAATATATTGTTTTTGATAGGCATAACTGGAGAACTGTATTTAAAGTCAAGAGCACCTAAATTTATTGCTGCAGTTTTTTTGTTATTTTGTAAAAATTTTTCTATAACAGACTCAAGGGTAGCCTTGAAATCATCGACAGGAATGGCATCATCTTCAAAGATAATCGCGTACTTTGAGTCCGTGGACAAAAATCTTTCAAGAGCCTTCTTGTGACTTAGGAAGCAACCCACTTCACCTGGTTGAATGCTTCGCCCCATTTCTTTTCGGCACAGATAGTCGTCAGCAAAAGATTCGATATTTATTAAGTTTCCATCTACTGCAGCAATTCTTTCAACTTTCAGATTAGCCCCACTAAAAGCTTTGCTAAATTTGCTCATACGCTTTTTGCTGCGATCTAGATTGATTACATAGCATTGGAGTTCATCAATCACTGAAGTCACCCTTGAATACTTTTAGATACGCATCAACCACAGCCTGTTCATCAAACATTTTTTTGAGACGGTCACTGGCGTTTTTTGCATAAAAATCTCTCAAATCCTTATCTTTCATTAGTTTTTTCAAAGCCAGAGCCATTTGCTCAACATCATCAATTTCCGTTAGGATTCCATCAATTTTATCCCTCATATACCAAGTTGGGCCTTCTGATTTCGTTGAAATTGTTGGAACCTTTGCCTGCCAAGCTTCTAATAGGGCATTACCTAATGGTTCGTGCCGCGATGGCATCACGAAAGCGTCGGAGGCTTTTATATAGTGTATTGGTTCTTCAACCCATCCCAGAAATTTAACTCGGTTCTCTACACCGAGTTCTGATGCAAGCTTTGATAAATTTTGCCTTTCCTGGCCTTCACCCATAAGCCAAAGAGTCACATTTTTGAGTTTTGCGATCGCCCTGATAAGTACGTCGAACCCTTTTCTAGGAACAAATCTACCACTAGCAGTAATAATGAAACTTGAAGCTGGAGTATTAAGGGTGTTTCTGCTGACCTTTTTGAACTGGACGACTTGGGTAAAATTTGAGATTGTAATTGCCGGTTTTTGCCAACCTAAATCACTGCAACGTTTTGCAATTCCTGGGAGATTACCCACTAAAACGTCGCAATGTCCAAAGTGCTTTAGGTTTTTTGGAAAGTCACCCATTCTCGCTAGTTTTGTTGTATTGGGCCAACTATGTAACAAGCGTCCCGCTCTTGGCATCCAAGCCATTACAGCGTCTGGTTTCCATTTTTTTACTGTAATGTCGGCTTTGATATGCACTAGCAGGCTATAGAGTGACAAACGTCTAAAGTTAGTTCTTGTTATTGGCCCAAGTTTAGCAATATCTTGTTCCCAAGTTCTGTTAGGGCGGATGAAAAATTTTTGTTCTACTCCACGATGCGCGAAAGCAGTAGCGAGATTTACAAAAAAACGTTCGGCACCACCTTCTTTACCAAAATGGAAATGCAGTACGCGATAATTCATTGGAGCCCTTTTAAACTAGTAATCTTTTTGCTTTTGACACGAGTTCTAGCCTCTGGCAACTTATTACATATGAACCTTAGGGTAGGCCTTATACACAAACAGAGTTTATTTCTTTTTTCCATCTGAAGTAAGTAATTTTTTCACATCTTTTTGTTAGAAAGTTATTTTGTAGCCAATTAGTTTAACAGTTGTGAGATTTGCATAAATATCATAAGCACAATCGCACAATCAGACTTTTTGAGATTTTAATTTTGAGCAAGATAAAGAAAATAACAAAAGCAGTTTTTCCAGTAGCAGGGTTTGGTTCAAGGTTTCTGCCTGCAACAAAAGCTATGCCAAAAGAGCTTATTCCAATAATAAATAAACCTCTGATCCAATATGCTGCGGAAGAAGCGATTGCCGCTGGTATTGATACGCTTATTTTTGTGACAGGCAGAAATAAAAGGTCAATTGAAGATCATTTTGACTCTAACAATGAGTTGGAGGCTGCTTTGCGTGCTGGTGGTAAGGAAGAGCAAGCTGATATGGTGCGAAATATTCTGCCGCCTGGAGTTGAATGCATATTCGTAAGGCAACCAGAGCAACTTGGCTTAGGGCATGCAGTTTTATGTGCTGAGAGAGCAGTTGGGAACGATACATTTGCAGTTTTGCTTGCAGACGATTTCCTCACTGACTACATCCCTGGTGTTACCGCGGATCTCATACGCGCCTATGAATTGAATGGAAAGTCACAACTTTCTGTAATGAAAGTAGAAGGCCCAGATATTTCCAAGTATGGAGTAATCGTACCTGATGCTGACGGTACAGGTATCATTGGTCTTAGTGAAAAGCCAAATATTGCTGATGCTCCTTCGAAGTTAGCATCAATCGGTCGTTATGTCTTGACACCAGATATTTTCCAAATCCTTCGTGGAGTGCCGAAGGATACTGGAGGAGAAATTCAGCTGGCAGATGCAATAAATATTCAAGCAAGCCGTGGGGCAGTGGATACTGTAAAACTTAATGGTAAACGTTTTGATTGCGGATCTGTAAATGGGTTCATTGAGGCCACAAACTTTGAGTTCAGAAAAATGGCCGTGACTTAGGAAAAAGTGTTAAGCTCCATTAATTTCAATAATTGAGTTTTTTTATTATGCAAAGGGATGATTTACTCCTGTTTTTGGTAAAATGGCAAACTTGATAGAGCTTATAAATAATAAAGGTTTTCGATGTCGTTAACAATTATTTGCATGAAATGGGGAACGAAGTATGACCCATCATACGTCAATAAATTATACGCAATGGTTGAAAGAAATTTAAGTTCATCATTTCGTTTTGTGTGTTTTACAGATGATCCAACCGGAATAAAGGAATGTGTTGAAACCTATGAATTGCCCCCAATCGCCATACCATCTGGATCCCCAGAAAGGGGTTGGCGAAAGCTTACCGTTTTAGGTAAAACAAAAGCAAAGTTACAAGGCCGATGTCTGTTTTTAGATTTAGATGTAATAATTGTTGGAAATTTAGATGAAATATATGCCACTAAATGTTCGTTCAGTTTGGCATTTGATGAAAAGAAGAAAAAGGCAAAAATTGGAAATTCATCTGTCTTTGTATTTGATGCAATGACCCATAGCGGTGTCCTAGATAACTTTAATCAAAATGCAGAGATGATAATAAAAAATTATCGGAATGAACAAGCTTATTTGTCAGCGCTAATGGACAAAAAAGGTATCTTATCATTCTTTCCAAAGGAGTGGTGTCCAAGTTTTAAATATCATTGTGTTCCTCAGTTTCCTTTAAATTTTCTGTTTTCACCAAAAATACCAGTAAACTCAAAAATAATTCTTTTTCACGGCAATCCGGAACCTTTCGACGCCATGCATGGTCGTAGTAAGAGTTGGTACCGTTTCATAAAAAAAACGCCGTGGATTACAAAATTTTGGAGCGAATAATTTTGAGGAATATAAATTTTATTTTTTATACTCCGATAAAAAATTACCAGAAGTTTGATCATTAAATTCTAATGAATAACGTTGCTAAAATTGCGTATTGCATTTAAAATTTTTCTAGCTGTTACGGAATAAGTCAATTGATCTTAAAAACACTCAAACAACTCGTTGGGTTTTTATTAATTAGTGTTTTTTTATTGATGCCTGTTTTAGCGTACTCCGAGCAAACCGAGACAAAAATTTCTGCTGACTCTATAACAGTTAGCCCTGATGGTGTATTAACGGCCTTAGGCAATGTGATTGTGCAATATGGTCAAGTTACTGTAAAAGCAGAAGCTTTATCTTTTAATCAAAAAACAAATTCTATTTCCGTTACAGAAATTAGTGAATTTTATGATGGACAGGAAATAAGGTTTTCGGCTGATAAAGCTGACCTTGATGGGGAACTGTCAGAGGGCATAATATTTGCAGCCAGAATTTTGCTCGACGAAGCAATTAAAATAAGAGCAGACGAGGTTCGATTAGACAATAGTGGAATTTCTAGTGCCAAAGGAATTTCACGCGTAACATCTTGTGAAGAATGTGAAGACGGGGATCCTAATTGGTATTTGACGGCATCATCGGCAAAAAGAGATTTTGAGAACTCAAACATCATTTACAGAAATGTGACAGTTCGCGTAAAAGGTCTGCCAGTTGCTTATTTACCTTTTCTGAGGATGCCTGATCCAAGCGTTGAACGTGCTCAGGGTTTCCTAGTCCCAGAAGCGGCACTCACCTCTAATTTGGCTACTGGATTAAAATTACCTTATTTTGTGCCTATAGGATTAAGCCGTGATATTCTGTTGACACCATATTTTTCAACAAAAACAAATACTTTTGAGTACCGTTATAGGCAGAAATTTACGAATGGTGATTTAGTTCTAAATGGGTCTATTTCAAACGATGAATTGATTAAAAATAAGTGGAGATATTTTTCAAGAGCTGTTGGATCCTTTGACATGTTATACGATATTAATATTAAATTTGATCTAGGAAAAGTAGGGGATGACTCATATTTAGGGGACTATGTGTATTCTGAAGAAAGTGATTTTAACTCTGAAATCAATCTTGGCAAAACAGTTGTCAAAAAGCATCAGTTTTTTGATGGCAATTTGAGTTATCTTAAAGAAAAAGAGCAGGGCAGTGCTCTAGATGAGTACTTTTCTCTCTCTGGATCTTATTCTAGAGATATATCTTCGGTTAAAATTCCTGGTAAATTAAGATTGTCTGCGAATCTAAATTCTTCGCTAAATGTTAACGATGATAATAGCTTTTCTCGCCCTCCGAGTTCTGCTCAAGTGGGAGCCAATTACGATCAAGTAAATTTTGTTGGTCCTATCCAGTTTTCACAAAATGTTTTTGGAAATTATAACTCATTTGTTAATTCGGCTGATGCAGGTGTTGCAAATGAAGAATTCTCTTTTCAATATGGTGCCTCATCTTTAATATCCATTCCGCTTTATAAGAAAGGGATTGGAGTGCATACTATATTCACCCCTAAATTTTCTGTTTCAGTCAATGGTCAAGAAAATGATATTATGGGAGATTTTTTTATAGGATCTGATGAGTTATCTTGGGGTAATGTGTATTCTGGAAAAAAAATCTCGAGTTTATCAGAGAGTGAGGAGGGAGTGTCACTATCAATAGGCCTTGAGCATGAAGTTTTCTGGAAAAATAACCATAAAATGAAACTTTGGCTGGCTGCCGCAAAAATAGGTGGTCTTACATATACTCCTATTTATGAAAATGGATTGGTGGATTCGAATTTCAATTATTTGGGTGCATTTTCTTACTCCAAAGGAAAAGCTAAAAACTTATCCTCAAACACGCTGTTTTCAGCAAACGGTAATCTTCTGCATGGAGATTTTAGAGGTGCTTATGCTTATGAAAATATTAAACTCAAAGGCAATTATGAATATTTAAATCACGAGATTGATAGTCGTTTACAAAAAGATTTAAAAACTTTTGATTTTATCTCTTCTTACAATTTTTTAGATTCTTTAAATGTTGATATGGGGGGCCTATATGACGTCACTCTCGATAAAATGGCCAAAGCATCAATAGGGCTAGGTACCTCATTTGGATACTGGCAGTTCAATATTAATCAAGAATATTTGAAGGAAGAAAGTGACAATTTTTCACTTTCAGCAATTTATGATGATGAGTGCACAAGATTGAAGTTTTCATTTGAAAATCGTTATCAAGAGTTAGGGGCATCAGAACCAGTTAAGTCACTAACTTTTCGAGTTCAGTTAAAGCCGTTTGCTAATTTTGTTGTTTCCCAGGGAGCAGACCAAATCATTTTTTAAATTTTTTATTTATATTTTTCCATTATACTGAGTTGTGACATTAATATTTAATATCGGTTTGACTTTTAATTATGCTTAATCACCCGGACAGGCTTTTACCTGCTCAACCATTTACACGTGATATAGCACGTGAACTATTAACAACTGTTGAAGATCTACCGATAGTTTCACCGCACGGGCACTGTGATCCAGGTTGGTTTGCTCACAACGTGAGATTTCCAGATCCTGCTGAGTTGTTTGTCGTGCCAGATCACTATGTATTTCGCATGTTAGCTAGCCAGGGGATTGGATTGGATGAACTAGGCGTAAATACTTTAGATAACACCCCATTTCAAAAAAACCCCCAAAAAATATGGAAAAAATTTAGTGAAAATTATAACTTATTTCGTGGGACTCCAACCGCAATGTGGCTAGATTATTCATTTGAAAAAGTTTTCGGATTAACTGAACCCCTTACATCAGAAAACTGCGATTTCTATTTTAATCACATTGAGGGAAAACTATCGAAGCCTGAATTTTTACCTCAAGCACTTTTTGAAAGGTTCAATATCGAAGTTCTAGCGACAACTGATGCAGCTGTTAGCGAATTAAAAGAGCATGAGAGCATAAAAAATGGTGATTGGAGTGGAAGAATTATTCCCACCTATCGTCCAGATGCCGTAATCGATCCAGAGAACAGAGATTTTAAACGAAGTCTATTGAAGATGGGCGAATTAACCGATGAAGATGTAAACTCGTGGCTTGGCTATCTTAATGCGCATAAATCACGGCGATTATATTTTAAAAAGCTAGGTGCAACAGCCACTGATCATGGTCACCCATCAGCACGCACCGAAAATTTATCACAAAATGAAGCTGAAAAATTATTTAAGTTGATTTTGACGGGTAATTTTACAAGAGATGATGCAGATAAGTTCAGAGGCCAGATGCTAACTGAAATGGCCAAGATGAGTTGTGACGATGGATTGGTCATGCAAATTCATCCTGGTTCGATACGAAATCATTCAAATAAAATTTTTAACCAATTTGGTTTAGATAAAGGTTTTGATATTCCTGGATCGACTAACTATGTCTCAGCGCTTAAACCTCTATTAGATCAGGTGGGATTGAGGACAGACCTGACAATAATTTTATTTACTCTGGACGAAACTAGCTATTCCAGGGAACTTGCTCCATTGGCTGGAGTTTATCCTGCCTTAAAACTTGGTCCACCCTGGTGGTTTTTTGATAGCTATGAAGGAATGAAGCGATTTCGTGAGACCACAACGGAGACTTGTGGATTTTACAATACAGTTGGATTTAATGACGATACTAGGGCGTTCTGTTCAATACCAGCTCGCCATGACGTCGCACGTAGAGTAGACTGTGCTTACTTGGCAGAGTTGATATCTACTGGGCGTTTGAGAGAAAATGAGGCCTATGAACTGGCTTATGACCTCGCTTACGGCCTTGCAAAAAGTGCATACAATTTATGAACTCTTCTATCACCGAAACAGAGTTAACAAAACTTCCAAGGCCAACACGTAATAAGTCTACATTGACACCTAGAATTATGCACTTTGGGCCGGGGGCTTTCTTTCGTTCATTTGTTGCCTCATTAATAGATGAAGTTAATGAAAAGAGCGTTGAAAAGTGGGGAATTATAGCTGTCTCACTCAGAAGCAAAACTACCTTTGATAAACTAATGATGCAAGACTTTGTGTTCAACTCTTTAGCAGTGTCTAGCTTGTCAAAAGAGGTTCAGCAGATTTCCTCAATAAGTGATTTTTTGGTTGCTCAAAAAAATAGCCAGGCTGTTTTAGATGCATTATCGGATGAGAAAATAGAAATTGTTTCACTAACAATTACCGAAAAGGGATATCATTATAATTCGGACAAAAAAGAACTAGATTTTTTCAACCAAAATATAATTGATGATCTGGAAAATCTAGAAAAGCCTAAGACAGCAGTTGGCTTTATTGTTGCAGGACTAAAAGAACGCTATCTGAAGGGGAAATCACCATTTACAGTTTTAAGTTGTGACAATCTACCAAGTAATGGTGCTGTTGTTAAAAAAATCGTTTTAGATTTTGCGCAAAAAATCGACCCCTTTTTAGCAAAATGGATATCAGAAGAGGTATGTTTTCCATCTTCTATGGTCGATCGGATTACGCCTGCAACTAAAGACCAAGATATTATCAATTTCGCTGAAGATTATGGCACGTTTGATCCAGCTCTTGTTATTCATGAAGAGTTTTTTCAGTGGGTTATTGAAGATAAATTTTCTGTGGGAAGACCAAATTTTGAATTAGCTGGAATTCAAATAGTTTCAAACGTTGAGCTTCATGAAAAAATGAAACTGCGTTGTTTAAACGGAACCCATTCTTCATTAGCTTATTTGGGGTACTTAGCTGGTTTTAATACAATAGCTGAATGTATTTCTCACGATATTATGGTCAAATACATTCAGTATTTGTGGGAAAAAGAAATCATTCCAACCCTGGAAGCGCCCGAGGGAGAAGATTTAAATGACTATTGTAACGAGTTATTGGGACGTTATCAAAACCCCGAAATAGAGCATAGAACGTGGCAGATTGCGATGGATGGAAGCCAGAAATTGCCGCAGAGAATACTTGAAACAGTTGATGATCTTCTTAAAAATCGAAGGAGTTTTCAGGGTTTGGCTTTGGTTATTGCTGCATGGATAAAATATGCAACTGGGGTAGATTTAAATGGGGCGACCATAGATGTTCGTGATCCTTTGGCAAATGATTTTGCCATTATTGCCAAAAAATCAAAAACAAGTGAGCATTACGTCGACTCTATTTTGGATCTAAGTAAAGTTTTCCCTGAAAATTTAAGAAAAAGCTCAATTTTCAGAGAAGCGATACAAAATTCTCATAAGTTGTTGGAACAATATGGCAGTCTTGATTCAATCAAAAAACTGATGGTTGCTGTAGAAAAATGATTTCGTTGGAAACGACATTATTGTCGTGAATCGATGCGAAAAAATTTCGTTGAAAGTTTTGCTTAAAACAGTTGAAATTTTTTTAGAGTCTGCTGATGAACGACCCTTGGGAAAAACTGCTTGAAACAGCTAAAAAAGTCCATTTGGCCAACGGTAAATTACAAGACTTTTGTCCCTTTCCTAAAGATATAAAAAAGCAGGAGTTCCATCCCTTTCATATTCCCGCAAGTGATTTAATCCAAAATGAAACTAACTTGCTAACAGAAGACTATGCTGAACTGCGAGACGCATTTATTTCGGCAAGTCCTCATGCACACTGGCGTCAAACTTATAAAGGGACCATTATTGGTCAAAAATTTCTAAATGAATTTGGCTGTTATGGTTTGATTGGACCCGAAAGCCCTTTTAAAAGTGAAAAAATCCGTGCATGGGTCGTGTATATGCCAAAGAAGTTTTATTACCCTTGGCATCATCATCCTGCCGAAGAGATGTATCTTTGTTTGGCTGGGGAGGCGGTTTTTCGTCGGGAAAATTATCCTGATGTTCGACTTAGTTCGGGCGGCATAATGGAACATTCAGCCAACCAACCTCACTCTATGGAGACTGTGGAACATCCAATAATGGCTTACGTTGTATGGCGAAATGAATTTGGTACCAAGCCTGTCCTGACTTTTGAAGATGCTCGGTAAGCTGGTATTATTTTGAGAGACTCGGTCTAATAGTTTTACTTAATTTTTCTATCGCGAGCGCAAGGTGTTTTTGGTTGATATTGTAGTCACCAAGCTTCAACCTAATTAAATGAGCTGCCCTCAATACATCTGAATGTGTGGATCCTATCGGTGGAATAAATCGATAAGATGCTATTTCAATAAGGAGCCCCAATGGATCTCGGAAATATATAGAATCCATGAATCCGCGGTCTTTGGCTCCAGAATGAGCTATCTTTCGTTTTTCCAAACGCTCAATAATTTGGGAGAAACTCGCACTGCTAACATCGAATGCAATGTGGTGAACTGACCCAATTTCGGTTCCCACTTTTGACTTGTCTAGTGAACGTTTTTCGTCGGTAAATATAGTAACTAAACGGCTGTCACCTGGATCAAAGTACAGATGGTTTTCATCAGGATTGTCCAAGTTGGGTTGCTCAAAAATAAATGGCATACCGAGGACACCCTCCCAGAAGTCGATAGAGGTTTTTTTATCTGCTCCATTAAGTGTTATGTGATGCAGGCCCTGTGATTGGACAACGGGTGAGGCTACCATTAGACTACTCCTTTTACTAAATAATGATTTAGTATTTTGTTTTGAGATTTGAATAAGAAAGTAAAAATAATCTCTTTGACCGTGCTTTACCTGATATTCCTATTTTAAAATTTAAATTTTATGTTTATTGAAATCCTGTTGAGGAACTTCACGTGAGCAAATCAAAAACAAAAGAGGTAGACCTGTTCGTTATCGGAGGCGGTATCAATGGATGTGGTATTGCCCGCGATGCGGTTGGCCGCGGCTTATCTGTAACTTTGGCGGAAATGAATGATATCGGAGGAGCAACATCGTCTTCATCTACCAAGCTGTTCCACGGAGGCTTACGTTATCTAGAGTACTTTGAATTTCGACTAGTGCGGGAGTCTCTCATTGAGCGCGAAGTTCTTTTAAGAATGATGCCTCATATTTCTTGGCCAATGCGTTTTGTTCTGCCGCTAAGCTCTGAAATGCGATTTGAAAATTCTACCCCAACATCTCGGTTGCTAAATGTTTTAATGCCATGGGCTAAAGGAAAACGGCCGGCCTGGCTGATTCGACTAGGGCTTTTTTTGTATGATAATCTAGGTGGACGAAAAATTTTGCCTGGTACGTCAAGTATTTCACTCGGTAAGGACTTGGCGGGAAATGCCTTAAAAAAGAAATTTAAAAAAGCTTTTGAATATTCAGACTGTTGGATTGAAGATAACAAACTCGTTACACTAAATGCACTTGATGCCAAAAACCGTGGAGCAAAAATATTAACGCGTACAAAAGTCATTGAAGCTAAACGCATTGAAGATTTTTGGAAAATTATTGTGGAGAACCAGCTAACGCATGAGGTTGAAGAGCATCACGCCAAGGTTCTCATTAATGCGGCGGGACCTTGGGTTGCTGATATTATCAATACCAAACTTCAGTTGAACTCTAAAGATAATACACGTTTAGTTAGGGGCAGCCACATAGTGGTCCCTAAATTGTATGATCATGATAAGTGCTATTTCTTTCAAGGAACAGACGGTCGGATAATTTTTTCCATTCCATATGAGTACGACTTTACATTAATCGGTACAACCGACGCTGATCATGATGATATTGAAACAAAACCAAATTGTAGTGATGCCGAAAGGGATTATCTTATCAATTTTGCGTCACAATATTTTGCTAAAGAAATATTTCCAAGAGATGTTGTTTGGAGTTATTCGGGTGTTCGTCCACTTTATGATGATGGAACGGCAAATGCCGCAGCAGCGACCCGCGATTATGTTCTAAAATTAGAGCACACTGAAGGTAGTGCGCCGCTCCTTAATATATTTGGGGGAAAGATCACAACATATAGAAAACTAGCAGAGGCGGCTATAGCTGAGGTTGCAAGTTTCTTCCCTCAATTGAAAGAGCCTTGGACGGCTAATTCTTCTCTTCCTGGGGGGGATTTTGCAGTTGAAGATGTAGCCAAACTGATTGAAAAACTTAGAGGTGATTTCAATTTCTTAAGCGAAATAATGGCAAAAAGGCTCATTCGAGCCTATGGTCTAAATGCCTGGGAACTTTTGAAAGGTGCTGCAAAGTTAGAAGATTTAGGTGAACAATTTGGAGAGTTCTTAACTAAGAGAGAAGTTGAGTACCTAAGAAAGAACGAGTTTGCAATGGAAGCTAACGATATTATTTGGAGGCGTACTAAGTTAGGTCTTAAAATGTCGGAGCAAGATATAAAACGGCTAAGTGAATATCTAAAAACATCATAAACCTTGAAAGATATTTTTCTTTGTCGTTAAGTTCTACCAAATTTTGGAGTAACAATGTCTTTTATTTTAGCAATCGATCAAGGCACGACTTCTAGTCGGTCAATTATTTTTGATGAAAACCTCAAAATAATTGGAACGGCACAAGAAGAATTTACTCAGCATTTTCCTCAGAGCGGTTGGGTCGAACACAATCCACAAGATTTATTAATTACCACCATCGATACTTGCAAATCAGCATTAAACCAAAAGTCTATTGATCCAAAAAAAATAGCGGCGATTGGTATTACGAACCAGCGCGAAACGACCTTAGTTTGGGATAAAAATACAGGTGAGCCAGTTTATAATGCAATTGTATGGCAGGATCGAAGAACTGCAGCTCATTGTGAGAAACTTCGAAAAGACGGGCATGAAAAGATGGTTACTGAAATTACGGGCCTACTTTTAGATCCTTACTTTTCTTCAACAAAATTAGCTTGGGTTCTTGATAATGTTGAAGGTGTAAGAGCAAGAGCAGAAGCGGGAAATCTGTTATTTGGAACTGTCGACAGTTACCTGATTTGGCATCTTACAGGACGCCAAAGTCATGTCACCGATGCAACTAATGCAGCAAGGACAATGCTCTATGATATCAGAAACGGTGCTTGGAGCACGGAGATGTGTGATATGTTAAATATCCCGATCAAAATGTTGCCCGAAGTGTGTGACTGCGCTGGAGATTTTGGAATGACATCACCAGAATTTTTTGGGGTAGCTATACCCATTAAGGGTGTCGCTGGAGATCAACATGCAGCAACACTTGGACAAGCTTGTTTCGAGCCTGGAATGATGAAATCAACTTATGGTACGGGTTGTTTTGCGCTGCTTAACACCGGTGATACAATGGTTAAATCGCATAATCGAATGTTAACTACCATTGGATACCAACTTGATGGAAAAATAACTTATGCGCTTGAAGGGTCTATCTTTATTGCGGGAGCTGTTGTTCAGTGGTTGAGGGACGGATTGAAAATCTTGGCCAAAGCCTCTGACTCCGGTGATCTGGCAAAATTATCAGACAATAGTCAAAACCTAATTTTGGTACCTGCATTTACAGGTTTGGGTGCCCCCTACTGGAATGCTGAGTGCCGAGGTGCTGTATATGGTTTGACACGAAATTCTGGTCCTGCTGAGTTTTCCAGAGCGGCCTTAGAAAGTGTAGGTTTTCAAACGCGAGACCTACTTGAAGCGATGATGTCGGACTGGCAAAGTGGTACACAGGGCGGAGTTCTACGTGTGGATGGAGGCATGTCGGCATCCAATTGGACGATGCAATTTTTGTCAAATATTTTAAATGCCCCTGTTGATCGACCAGAAGTTTTAGAAACGACAGCTATGGGAGCAGCATGGTTGGCAGGTATGCGCGTCGGCCTTTATCCGGAACAAAGTGAGTTTGCAAAATCGTGGTCACTTGAAAAACGATTTCAACCCGACATGGATGATGAGTCGAGAGAGCAGCGATATAAAGACTGGAAATCAGCAGTCGCCGCAACTTTAGAGGTGAGAACTTAAAAATGATTGAAGAACCAAAATCGCTTAAGATTAAAAAAAAATGGAAAAGACCGTCAAAAATACAACTAAAAGCATTTGAAAATATACCAACTGGATTTGTTACGGATGCTCTAGATGGTGAAGGAACATTATCGATCGATATTAAACCTGTTGGTGATGGAAGAGATATAAATTGTGTTGCTGTTGGAGCAGCGGTTACTGCTGGCAATAATGCAGCGGATATTATGGGAACATTGGCGGCTTTAAATTTCATTCAAGAAGATGATGTTTTAGTAGCTTCAGTTTCAGGGCATCAAGGTTGTGCTGCAGCTGGTGATAGAGTGATGGGTATGCTCAAAAACTGCGGTGGTGCGGGTTTTGTTACTGATGGCCCTATGCGCGATTATGCTGGGCTAATTGAGGTGGCATTACCAGCATGGTGTACTGGATTAACGCCTGCATCTCCTTTTACAAAAGGTCCAGCAACTGTAGGTTTGCCTATTAATATCGGTGGGCAGAAAATAGAAAGTGGCGATGTTATTGTTGCAGATAGAGATGGGGTGGTTGTCGTCCCTCATAGCAAGATAGATTTTGTCCTAAATCGTCTCTCTAAGGTTGCTGATTTGGAGTATTCCTTGGATGAAGAAGTGCGTGGAGGTCTTAAAATACCTGACCCAGTAAAAGAAATGATTTTAGATGATAATGTTAAATTTGTGGATGATTAATTTTAGTTTCATACAATTGTACTTTGATCCCACCATTATCTACTGCGCTCGAAATCTTCAAAAATTTTAACTCAGTTGCTTTAGCAAGCCCTGGATCGCTTGTGATAATGCCAACCTGCCAACCAACAAATTTTTTTTTCAAAGTTTGACCCAGTGATCTATACAACGCGAATAGGTTTTTACGATTTCCAACGCGTTTTCCATATGGAGGATTTACTAACACAATACCTGGTTCTTGAGTTGGAGGTATTGCTCCACTAATAGACCTGGTTTCGAATTGACAGCTTGTCTCAACATTTGCGTTCTTTGAATTCTTTATAGAATTTTGAATAGCACCGTTATCCCGATCAGATCCATAAAACTTAAGGTTAACCTTTTTAGGTTTAATTTTTGTTAGCTTTTCATATTCATCCTTTTGAAAAGAGGGTAGCTCCATAAAAGCGAAAGTTCTATTTCTACCTGCAGGTAAACCTAATGCAATTTCTGCAGCTTCAATGATAATAGTCCCTGAACCACACATGGGATCATAAACAACTTGAGAACCGTCAAATTTCATTTTCTGTAAAAATAATGCTGCTAAAGTTTCCCGGATTGGAGCTTTCCCGGTTGCAATTTTATAGCCACGTTTATGCAAGCCTTTTCCCGAACTATCCAGGCTGATGGTGCATATATCTGATGAAATTCGCGCTTTAATGATAATGTCAGAGTTGGAATCTTCTTTAGCATCAATTTTATCACTTATCGCTTTAGATATTCGCTGGCTGGCCGCTCCCGAGTGATAAATTTTACTTTTCCGACAAACAGTTTCAACTCTAAATGATTTCTTATATTGAAGGAGGCTCTCCCAATTCAACTTATGCGAGAGCTTATCCAGCTGTGCTAGGTGTGTTGTTCGAAAAGATGCAAATCGCACTAGTACTTTAGTTGCTCCTCTCAAATAAAAATTTGCCCGCCAGACGTCGCACCAATCTCCAAATAAACTAACACCTCCGACCATCAATTTAGTTTTTTTGAAGCCATTTTTTTTAATTTCAGATAATAGTTCATGTTCAAGACCTGGTAAGCAAGCTATGAAAATTTCAAATTCTTTTGGCTTCATTTTAGACACCAAAAGTCATTTAACTAAGTGGCCAAGTTCCAAAAATACTTTTTGATAAACCTCTACTTTGAAGGGGACAATTGAAGATAAAAGATCTTTTTTTGATTTCCATGCCCACTCTGAAAACTCAGGTTTTTCAGTGGCTATATTTATATCGGAATCTTTTCCTATGAACTCAAACGCAAACCATTTTTGCTCTTGTCCTCTGTATTGGCCGTTCCACAGCTTAGAGATAAGCTCGACTGGAATATCGTAGGACAACCATCCGGCTGTTTTGCCAATTACTCGAGCCTGGCTACGAGGTATGCCGGTTTCTTCAGATAATTCTCTAAAAGCGGCGTTCTCAGGCGTTTCGCCTTCATCTATGCCCCCTTGAGGCATTTGCCATGCATCGGTATTATTATCTATTCTTTTTCCAGCAAAAATATGTCCTTTGGTGTTGATTAAAACCATACCAACATTTTTACGATATTTTAGCTTTGAAACGTCAATGACGCTCATTGTGATGGCCTTTTATATTTTTCTAATCCTCTGGTCCTAAAGCACTCAAGCCTGTCAAAATATCTATTGCATAGGCGAGCTGGTAATCTGCATTACGCAATTCTGCAGCTTTTTCGGCTTTGGCTCTGTCTTCTTCGATCTGTTGGATTTCATCCTCTGATAGGCTATCATTAGACAGCGAACCTCTCAGATCTGACTCTGATCTAAATTTAAATCCATCTTCTTTCTCGTCAGTTCTGCGGCGTGGTTGCTCGACGATTATGTCTGGAGTAACACCGAGGTTTTGAATGGAGCGGCCAGATGGTGAATAATATCTTGCGGTTGTAAGCCTCATGGCGCTTTGTTCGCGCAATGGCATTACAGTTTGAACCGAACCTTTCCCAAAGCTCTTGGTCCCTACTACAATTCCTCTTCTATGATCTTTTAAAGCTGCAGCCACAATTTCTGATGCCGAAGCAGAACCGCCGTTAACCAGAACAACAATTGGTTTGCCGTTTATTAGGTCACCTGGTGTTGCATTATATCTATCTCCATCTTCAGGGTTTCTGCCTCTTGTAGAAACAATTTCACCCTTATCCAGGAAAGCATCTGAAACACGTATCGCCTGAGACAGCAAGCCACCTGGATTGTTGCGCAAGTCAATTACGACCCCATTTATATTTTCCAACCCACCGGCGCTCTCTAATTCTTTGTCTAGTCCGTCTCGGATATTATCAAATGTATTGTCATTAAATGTTGTTACGCGGATAACAACGCTTTTGCCTTCAGTGCGAACTCTTGCAGCTGTAAGTTTAATAAAGTCGCGGATTATAGTTACATCGAATGGTTCATCCTCACCTTCCCGAACGACTGTAATGATTATTTCAGAGCCCACCGGACCTCGCATGCGCTCAACTGCTTCATTCAGAGTTAACCCGAGCACACTTTCACTATCAACATGGGTTATGAAGTCTCCTGCCTCCATTCCTGCTTCATCTGCAGGTGTTCCATCAATTGGCGAGACGACTTTCACAAATCCTTCTTCTTGGGTGACCTCAATACCAAGGCCGCCAAATTCTCCACGAGTTTGCTCTCGCATTTTTTCAGCATCAACAGGAGGAAGGTACCCGGAATGGGGGTCCAGCGAAGTAAGCATACCATTGATAGCAGCTTCAATTAATTCTTTCGCGTCTACTTCCTCAACATACTCCGATCTTATACGGTCAAATATATCTCCAAATAAATCAAGCTGTTCATAAACATCAGCTTTGTCAGAATTATTTTCTGCCAAAACAGGACCAGTTAATTTAACAGCTGTAAAAACCCCTAAAGTCCCCCCTAGAAATGCTGCTAAAATTATTTTTTTCATATGACTGTCCCTTGCCTATTTAAACCAGTCCAGTGGATTTTCCGTTTCTGCACCAGATCTTACCTCTACATAAAGCGTTTCTGATAATTTCCCAGAGTAAATATAAGCCTGAGTTTTAAAAATTTTGTCAACCTCACCCGATTGACTGGGCATCAAACCTATAGGTGATAATGCTGGAATAACCTGGCCGATCTCCCCGTACACAGTGTCCATTCCAGCAAAAACAAATAATAATCCGTTCTGCGGCTCTAAGATGGCTACATTTCCAAAATCTAGAAGAGGACCTAAATATCTAATTGTGGCTGCTGTTGGAGATATAACAATAGCTTTAGGGTCAGTCGCTAGAATTATGCCAGATCGTTTTATTCCAGAAGCATCAGCTTCATTAAATTTGCGTAAAACCTTTCCTCTTACCGGTAAGTTCAAATTTCCTTTTCTGTCACGTACAGACGGTAGCGAAATAGTGGGTTCGTTGATGGCTATAGATTGAACTGATGCTGCAAATGTCTCCAGATCGTCAGAAGCTTTTATAAGAATTTTGAGCCTTTCTGGATCAGCTGTAAAACGTTTTGGCAAGTCTTTTCGGTTTGCTATAGCACGCCCCAGATTACTATGAGCTTTTTGTAATTCCAATAAACCTGTTTGAAGGGAGGCTTGTGCTTTAAATTGTGTTTCTGATAATTGTTTTAAGACCACTAACTGGTCTCTCAGTTGATCAACATTTTCCTGTAATATCGGAACAATATCGGAAATAATCATTCCGCTTCTTGCTGTTGCAAGTGGCCCGTTCGGGTGAAGCATCTGACCAGCGATTGGCGCTTTTTGCACCGAGGCTAAAACTCCCAGCAGCTCCATAATTTCATTTTCATTCTGATCTAATACATTTTGAACTTGGGATTGTTGTAAAGTTAAATTACGAACAGAAATTCTTAAAATAGCCAGAGTTTCTTCATAGCTTTGGATGGCTTGGCTGAGCGACTTTATCCTTTTTTTTGCATTTTTTGCATTTTTAAGGTTGGCAGTAGCTAGGTCTAAAGCCTCTATGGCGAAAATGGTTTCAAGTGCTTTTGAAGATTGAGCAAACACTGAGTGCGAACAAAAAAAATTGCACATGATAATCAGTAATATTATTGTTTTATTTTTAATATTTTCAATCATAATAATAAAGAATTTCCTGTCATTTCAGGTGGTGGTCTTAAATTCATAAGTTCTAATATTGTGGGTGCAATATCTGAAAGGCGACCTCCATGAGATAAAGTTTTGTTTTTAGGTCCATTAAACAAGATGGCAGGAACTGGATTTAAAGTGTGAGACGTGTGAGGATTTCCAGTAAAAGGGTCAGACATAACCTCACAGTTACCATGATCAGCCGTTAAAAACAAAGTTCCATCCACTTTTTTAAGTGCTGCCACCAAACGCCCAATACCTTTATCAACGGCCTCGCAAGCCTCAATTGCCGCGTCTAAATTTCCTGTATGCCCTACCATGTCTGGGTTAGCATAGTTGGTAACTATTAGGTCATAGTTGCTTTCAATGGCGTCAACCAAAGCCGCGGTCACAGCTTCGGAGGACATCTCCGGTTTTAAATCGTATGTAGCCACTTTAGGCGAGTGAGGCATATTTCGAGCCTCCCCAGTAAGAGGGCTCTCATCACCCCCGTTTAAAAAAAATGTGACATGTGGATATTTTTCAGTTTCGGCCAATCGAAATTGCTTTTTTTTTGCTAGTGACACCCATTCTCCTAAAGTATTTTTAATTTTTGGTTTTGGATAGCAGGTAGACATGAAAGTGCTATGATTATCCGAATACTCAACCATTCCAACTAAATTTGTAAGCTGTGGTCTATTCTTAATTTTAAGTTTTAAAAAATTTGGATCACCAATTGCGCTCAAAATTTGTCTGGCCCGGTCTGCTCGGAAGTTTAAGCAAAAAAAACCATCATTTTGTCTAATTCCTGAGTATTGGTTAATGACAGTTGGAAGAATAAATTCGTCTGAAACATCACATTCATATGACTTCGTAATCGCCTTTTCAATATTAGATGTTTCTTGGTTACTATTCCCAAAAATGATTGCATTGTAAGCCAATTCCACACGCTCCCAACGATTGTCACGATCCATCGCGTAGTACCGACCAATTACTGTTCCAACCTGAACTGTCTCATTTATAATTGGATTTATTTCATTAACAAATTCTATTGCTGATTGCGGTGCAACATCGCGTCCGTCAGTAATGAGATGTAAAATGACGGGAACCTTATGAGATTGAAACAACTGAACTGATGCAATCAGATGATTAATATGTCCATGTACACCACCGTCTGAAAATAAGCCCATTAAGTGGGCGCGACCATTATTTTTTTTGATTTCTTGTATATGACTAAGTAGAGTTTTATTTTTAAAGAAATTCTTATTTTCAATCTCTAGATCTATTTGACCTAAATCCATTGAGATTATTCTGCCAGCACCAATATTCATATGTCCCACTTCTGAGTTGCCCATTTGGCCTTTTGGCAATCCAACATCTAACCCATGGGTTAAAAGTGTCGTTTTTGGGCAAGTTTGCCATAAATGATCAAAGTTGGGTGTTTTTGCCAGCACTGGAGCATTGCTGATTTTATCTTCAGATAAACCCCATCCATCCAAAATGCACAAAACTACAGGCGACATTAAATTTCTACCCTAATAAACAAGTCATTGATTTTTAGAGGCTGTTAAAAGTTTTCTCAACCGTACCATTGTATATTTTTACATGAAGGGCACAAATGGCACGTCGCAGGCGGTCAAAGTTAAGGTTATTAGAATTAGAAATATGTTACGCATTGGTTACTCCCTATGATATGGATTTCCAGCGAGAATAGTTGCTGATCTATATAATTGCTCAGAGAGCATGACACGAGCCAGCATATGTGGCCAGACCATTTTCCCAAATGAGACCTTTAAATTTGCCTTATCAAGTAAACTTTTGTCTAGGCCATCAGCTCCACCAATCACGAAATGGCAATACCCGACACTATCAGCGGCCAAGTCTGAAAGATATTTGGTAAACTCTAGTGAAGATAAAACTAACCCTCTTTCATCAAGGGCAATTATTTTTGAGTTTTTTTGAAAGCTTTTCATTAATAATTTGGCTTCAGATGCAGGTCCACCGGCTTTTTTATCTTCAATTTCAACTACTGAATTTAAAGAAAGACCAAAAGGCTTTGAAAGCTTAGAAAATCTGGATAAATAATCATCTATCAGTTCTTTCTCTGGTGAATTTCGAAGCCGCCCAATCGCGCTTATTGAAATTTTCATAAAGAACTTTCTAATTTAATTACTGATGGGTTGCCACATTTTTTCTAATTGATAAAACTCACGGACTTCTGGCCTAAATACGTGCACGATTACGTCACCTGTATCAATTAAAACCCAGTCTCCTGAGGCCTTTCCCTCGACTTTGCTGGAGTATCCCAAATCCTGTTTTATATTATCCACAAGCTTTTCAGAAATAGCGGATACTTGTCGTGAAGACCTTCCTGAGGCAATAATCATGTAATCGCCAATTGAAGACTTCCCGCGCAGGTCGATCTGCACAATATCTTCCGCTTTATCATTTTCTAGTGATGTTAGAATTCGAGCCAACAGCAATTCGCTTGTTGTCTCGTCGGCTGACTTGTTTGTCGCCGGCTGAACCACAGTTTTAACTGCGTCAACAGTAAGTGTCAGAACATTGCCCTCCTCATGTATGTTTTTTTAGCCTTGCCCTTTTGCTTTTTTAGCATGCCTTGAAATAAGTCGTCAACGAGGACGTTTTAATATTTAGACTTTACTCACTTGATAGTTGTTTATTTAAGGCTTAATCAGGTTATATGACAGAAATTTTTGATATCGATGATCGTTCTCGATTGCCTTGGCGCTTTTTCAAGTCTTTACAATCTATGCGTCGTCATAATCAAGGATACTGATTAATAACCTACCAGTTTAAACTTTCAACACACTGGAGAGTAAGATGACCACTCCTAAAACACTTTATGATAAAATCTGGGATGCACATGTGGCTCATGAGTCAGGTGATGGAACTTGCCTATTATATATCGATCGCCATCTTGTTCATGAAGTAACCAGTCCGCAGGCTTTTGAAGGATTGAGAATGTCTGGCAGAGGGGTTAGAGCACCGGATAAAACAATCGCTGTTCCTGATCATAATGTGCCGACAACTATTGACAGGGAGGTTGGTATAGATAACGAAGAAAGTCGTATTCAAGTTGAAGCGCTTGATAAAAATGCAAGAGACTTTGGAGTCCATTATTATCCTGTTTCCGATATTCGCCAAGGAATTGTTCATATAGTTGGGCCTGAACAAGGATGGACTTTACCTGGTATGACGGTTGTCTGTGGTGATAGTCATACTGCAACGCATGGTGCTTTTGGCGCTTTAGCGCATGGGATCGGAACATCGGAAGTTGAGCATGTTCTGGCTACTCAAACCTTAATTCAGAAAAAGTCAAAAAATATGAAAGTTGAAATTACGGGTAAATTACGGCCTGGGGTTACTGCCAAGGATATTACATTATCGGTCATAGGTGAAACGGGAACTGCCGGTGGTACAGGTTACGTAATTGAATATTGTGGGGAAGCTATTCGAGACCTTTCAATGGAAGGGAGAATGACTGTTTGTAATATGGCAATTGAAGGAGGCGCGCGCGCCGGGTTGATTGCACCTGATGAAAAAACCTTTGAATATTGTAAAGGCCGCCCGCATGCTCCTAAAGGCGCAGCTTGGGAACAGGCAGTAGAGTATTGGAAGACACTATTTACAGACGAGAGTGCCTACTTTGATAAAATAATAGAAATAAATGGCCAAGATATAGCCCCAGTTGTTACTTGGGGGACTTCCCCAGAGGATGTGCTGCCAATTACTGAAAATGTTCCAGCGCCTGAAAGCTTTCAAGGGGGTAAAATAGAAGCAGTAAAAAGATCGCTCGATTATATGGGACTTTCTGTGGGACAAAAACTTACCGATATTAAAATTGATGCCGTTTTTATTGGCTCATGCACGAATGGCCGCATCGAAGATTTGCGTGCTGCTGCAGAAATACTTGAAGGAAAAAAAGTCAAGGATGGTATGCGAGCTATGGTGGTCCCGGGGTCAGGCCTTGTACGAGCCCAAGCGGAAGAAGAGGGTTTGGCTGATATATTTAAAAATGCAGGTTTTGAATGGCGCTTAGCAGGGTGTTCAATGTGCTTGGCCATGAATCCAGACCAATTGAGCGAAGGTGAGAGATGTGCTTCCACCTCGAACCGTAACTTTGAAGGCCGGCAAGGCTATAAAGGGCGTACGCATTTGGTATCACCTGCAATGGCAGCAGCAGCAGCAGTCACTGGGCATTTAACTGACGTGCGGGAGATGATTTGATGGAAAAGTTTGAAAAATTTAGCGGTATTGCTGCGCCAATGCCCTTGGTGAATATCGACACTGATATGATAATACCGAAGCAATTCTTAAAAACTATAAAGCGTTCCGGCCTCGGTGTTAATGCATTTGCAGAAATGCGATATAAGGCTGACGGATCAGAAGTTGAAGATTTTGTTTTGAACAAATCAGCGTATAGGGAGGCCAGTATTTTAATTGCTGGTGATAATTTTGGCTGTGGTTCCTCGCGTGAGCATGCTCCGTGGGCTTTATCTGATTTTGGGATTAAGGTTGTGGTATCTACGTCTTTTGCAGACATTTTCTTTAACAATTGTTTTAAAAATGGAATGTTGCCTATTATTTTGCCTGCAGAACAAGTTGAAATTCTGATGAGTGACTCGGAAAAGGGTTCGAATGCTCGCATCGAAGTAGATCTGGAAGCTCAAACAATAACATCTTCGGATGGGAATATTATTTCTTTTGACGTAGACCCATTTAAGAAACATTGCTTGCTTAACGGATTAGACGATATTGGTCTAACAATGGAAAAATCATCGAGCATTGAAGCCTTTGAGAAAAAATTAGAAATTGAACAACCTTGGTTATGAATAAATAAATCCTCAAGTAAACATCATGTTTGATGTAAAATTTCCATAAGACAAATCAGAACTGTTTATTTAAAATATTTGTAAGGACGCTTAAAATGACTAATCCATCCATTCTCATTTTGCCCGGTGACGGAATTGGACCTGAAGTAATGACAGAAGTTCGTAAGGTGATTGATTGGTACGGTACAAAACTGGGCCTAGCTTTTGATGTCTCTGAAGATCTAGTTGGTGGGGTTGCATATGACGCTCATGGGACGCCCTTGCATGACTCTACATTAGCAAAAGCTCAAGAAGTTGACGCGGTTTTATTGGGAGCTGTAGGTGGGCCTGACTACGATAACTTGGATTTTAGTGTTAAACCTGAGCGGGGATTACTAAGACTACGCAAAGAAATGGACTTATTTGCTAACTTGCGGCCAGCTCAGTGTTTTAACGCTCTTGCGGAATTTTCTTCACTGAAAACAGAAGTTGTCTCAGGCCTCGATATTATGATTGTTCGTGAACTTACCTCAGGAATTTATTTCGGTGAACCGCGTGGTATCATCGAAGAAGGTAACGAGCGTGTTGGCATCAACACTCAAAGATATACCGAAAGTGAGATTGACCGTGTTGCGCGATCAGCATTTGAACTTGCAAGGCGACGGGGCAACAAAGTCTGCTCAATGGAAAAAGCAAATGTGATGGAGTCGGGAGTTCTCTGGCGTGAAGTGGTCCAGAAAGTCCATGACGAGGATTATCAGGATGTTGAGCTCTCTCATATGTATGCTGATGCGGGAGCGATGCAATTGTGCCGCTGGCCAAAACAATTTGATGTTATTGTAACCGATAACTTGTTTGGTGATCTATTATCGGATGCTGCAGCAATGTTAACGGGTTCGCTTGGGATGTTGCCATCAGCGTCTCTAGGAGCTCCAATGGCTAATGGTAGACCTAAGGCCTTATATGAACCAGTTCATGGATCAGCTCCTGACATTGCTGGAGAAGGTAAAGCAAATCCTATTGCTTGTATTTTAAGTTTTGCAATGGCGCTTAGGTACTCTTTTGATGAAGGCAAAGAGGCTGATCGTTTAGAGGCAGCAGTGGAAAGTGTTCTTGCAGATGGCTACCGAACGGCCGATTTGCTTGGTGAAGAGGGGGTTGATCCTGTGACGACACAGCAAATGGGCGATGCTATTTTGGCGGCCTTAAATTCTACTTTGTAGAACCTGGTAAAATACTTGGTAAAATTTAATTTGATGACTTGGCATAATGAATACAGCACTTTTGGTAATAGACGTTCAAAATGATTTTTGTCCGGCTGGAGCATTAGAAGTTTCAGGTGGTGATGAGATTATCTCTAATATCAATCAGGAAATGAAAAAATATGATTGTGTTGTTCTCACTCAAGATTGGCATCCGAAAGGGCATTCGTCCTTCGCCATTAGCCATGAGGGCAAAAAACCACTTGATGTGATTCAAATGCCTTATGGAGACCAAGTTTTGTGGCCTGAACACTGCGTTCAAGGTAGTAGGGGAGCCGAATTTCATTGTAAACTAGATGCAGGCCAAGCCAATGCAGTCATAAGAAAAGGCTTGAACCCACTGATAGATAGTTACTCGGCTTTCTTTGAAAATGACCGCAAAACCGCAACTGGTTTAGATGGTTATTTCAAATCGCTCGGAATAGAAAAAATTAATTTGGTTGGCTTAGCGACTGATTTCTGTGTAAATTATTCTGCGCAAGATGCTGCAAAGTTAGGATATCAAGTTTCAGTTTTTGAACGGATGTGTAGGGCCATAGATCTAAATGGATCTCTTGAGTTAGCGAGAACTGAGATGCGTGACTGTGGAGTGGAGTTAATTTAATGGTTGATATCGCTCGGCGCGTTTGGAACCATAAGTGGAAAATTGATCCTATCGTAAGGTCACTTCTGGATACAGATTTTTATAAACTACTAATGTGCCAATCAATATTTAGAAATAAACCTGATACCTCTGTAACATTTAGTCTGATAAACAGAAGCAAGAATATAAAATTAGCAGATCTTATAGATGAGGGTGAGCTTCGGGAACAACTCGATCATATACGTAGTTTATCTTTGTCTAGAGGTGAAAGTACTTGGTTGCGTGGTAATACATTTTACGGGAAACGGCAGATGTTTCGCTCTGACTTTATGGAGTGGTTTGAAAACTTAAAATTACCCCCTTATCACTTGGAAAAAAAGTCTGGTCAGTATGAGCTCACATTTGAGGGTTCATGGCCTGAAGTCATGCTTTGGGAGGTTCCCGCCCTTTCAGTTTTGATGGAATTGAGAGGCCGTACTGTTTTGAATAAAATGGCAAAGTTTGAATTAGAAGTTTTGTATGCGCGCGCAATGACCAAACTTTGGGAAAAAATAGAAAATTTAAGGGATATTGAAGATTTAAAAATAGCAGATTTTGGAACGCGTAGAAGACATTCTTTCCTTTGGCAGGATTGGGCTGTTCAGGCAATGTTAGAGGGGTTAGAGGACAAGTTTATAGGTACCTCAAACTGTTTGATTGCTAGGAATCGAGATATCGAAGCAATTGGAACCAACGCTCATGAGCTTCCAATGATTTATTCTGCTCTAGCTGAAAATGATGAAGAGCTTTCTAATGCGCCATATCAAGTATTAGCAGATTGGCATGAGGAACATGACGGAAATCTACGCATTATCTTACCCGATACATATGGCACAGAGGCTTTTTTAAAAAGAGCGCCCGATTGGTTGAAGCAGTGGACGGGTATACGAATTGATAGTGGTGACCCCGTTGAGGGTGCTGAAGCGGCAATCGCTTGGTGGAAAGACAAGGGAGAAAATCCCGAAGATAAGTTGGTTATTTTTTCTGACGGCTTAGATACTCCAATAATTAGAGATTTACATCAAAAGTTTAATGGACGTGTAAAAGTTTCATTTGGCTGGGGAACAAACTTAACAAATGACTTTCGAGGGCTTGTTTTAGACGGGTCGCTGGATGCGTTTTCACTTGTTTGCAAACCTATAAAAGCTAATGAACAGTCAACTGTAAAACTATCTGATAATTTAAATAAAGCTATGGGACCTTCTGAAGAAATAAATCGCTACAAGCGCGTATTCGGCATTGGGCATCAAAAATCATTTGATATTTTTGTCTAGTTTAGAGTGGTACGTCTAAAATGTATCCAGTAATTCGCATGGCCAAAGAATTTTGGGTAAACAGAAATGCTGGGCCAATAAATCTGGGTAAATTTCATATTTCACATCACATATGTTGGCCCTGGGATTTAGATTTATGGCTGGAATTGAATAATGGACGCACTCTAACACTTTACGATTTAGGGAGGCTCGTCCTCACTAAACGCTGTGGCTTGCTTTCATTATTAAAAACTAAGCGTTGGAGTATGCCGATGGCTGGTGCCTCGGTCCGATATCGTCGTCGTGTTAAGGTTTTCGAGCGGTTTGAGATGCGAAGCAGAGGTTTATGTTGGGACGACCGGTTTTTTTATATTGAGCAATCTATTTGGAAAAAAAATGGAGAGTGTGCTGGTCATATAGTCTATCGAAGTGCGTTTGTTGATAACGTTGGAATTATAAGCCCTGATAAAGTAATAGAAGAATTAGGAGTAAATGTGGAGCGACCTCAAATACCAAGCTGGGTTGCGAGTTGGATTGAAGCTGAAAATAATCGCCCATGGCCACCCGATAAAGAATAACTTGGTATAAATTATTAAATAATGTTTAAGTGATATGAGTTATCTTGGAGATTGCTAATGTCACAACGTAAGCGCATTTGGGGTTGGTTTTTTTATGACTGGGCGTGCCAACCATTTTACACATTAATGCTAACTTTCTTCTTTGCACCTTACTTTGCAACCGTGGCTGCAGACTATTTTATGGCATCAGGTATGGAGACAGAGGTTTCCAAAGCAAAAGCACAGACCATGTGGTCGATTTGCCTTTCCGCGTCTGGCCTATTTATAGGCATTAGTGCTCCAATCTTAGGAGCAATCGCAGATACATCAGGTCGCCGTATGCCCTGGATATATGTTTTCTCTGTGATGTTGATTTTGGGTGCTTTGGGAACATGGGTCGGTGTTCCGGATGGATCGAATTTAACCCTAATGCTGTACTTTTTTGCGCTGGGCTACATTGGTACTGAGTTTGCTTTGATATTTACTAATGCTCAATTAACGACCTTGGGTAGTCAGAGTGAAATTGGAAAAATTTCTGGTTCAGGATTTGGGTTTGGATACTTAGGCGGCGTCTTTGCCTTGGCTATTGCTCTTTTGTTTTTAGTCGAACAGCCTAATGGCAAAACATTTATGTTGGGGATTGAGCCCCTTTTTGGATTTTTGGATCCAGAGCAAATGGAAGGCACTCGTTTTGTTGGACCACTTGCAGCAATATGGTTTGTCATTTTTGCAATACCATATTTTAGAAATATTAAAGATGATCCTGCTCTCTTAGATAAGATTAATGTTGGTAAGGGGTTGAGAGATCTCGTGCAATTGTTAAAGGGTCTTAGGTCTAGACGTAGTATGAGCGCCTACCTTGTTTCTTCAATGTTTTACAGAGATGCGATGAATGGGCTCTACAGTTTTGGTGGGGTATATGCAGCACTTGTCCTCGATTGGACAATAACTCAGCTGGGTGTATTTGGAATAGTTGCGGCTCTTGGTGCTGCACTTTTTAGTTGGCTTGGTGGAAAGGCAGATAGCTTACTCGGTCCAAAGCCTGTCATTACTTTTTGCATCTACGTAATGATAATTGTTTGCATAACTATAGTTGGGATGACCCCTAATTCCCTATTTGGAATTCAATTAGTAGAGGGCTCAACGTTACCGGATACTATATTCATGATTTGTGGTGTTTTAATTGGTGGTTTTGGAGGAGCTATGCAGGCTGCTAGCCGAACTATGATGGTCAGGCACACTACAATAGAGCGAGCAACCGAGGCGTTTGGTTTATATGGTTTAATGGGGCGAGCAACAGCTTTTCTAGCGCCTACATTAATTGGGATAGTCACAGCAATTACGCAAAGTCCGCGAATTGGTGTTTCTCCTCTAATAGGACTTTTTATCATTGGGTTAATTATTTTGATGTGGGTTGATGCAGATGGTGAGACGACTAGTTAAATTAATAAGCCTTTTTAATCTTGCTATATTTTTAAGTTTTGCACCGTTTCCATTGCTTGCAGCATCGGTCATTCAAAACTCTCCGGGTGAGGCGAGGGACTATTTTGGTAAGTTTTCTAAACCATCAAAACAATCATCTAGCCCAATAGGCGGTTATTCATTTGGATGTTTAGCTGGGGGTCAAGTTTTACCAGAGAGTGGCCCAACGTGGCAGGCAATGCGCCTTTCACGTAATAGAAACTGGGGTCATCCAGTTTTATTGGATTACTTGGTAAAGCTTTCAGAAAAAGCCGCTCAATTAAAAGGTTGGAAAGGTCTTTATATAGGCGATCTTGCACAACCTAGAGGCGGGCAAATGGTATCTGGCCATGCCAGTCATCAAACTGGTTTAGATGTTGATATTTGGATGTTACCAGCAAATAATTTGAAACTGACAAGAACTGAGCGTGAAAATATTAGTTCTATCTCATTGCGCAAATCAAAAGGTGCATATGTCAATGGCTCTTGGACAACAGAGCACCATAAATTGCTACGCGCAGCCGCTAGTGATCCACGCGTCGAGAGGATTTTTGTTTTTCCAGGTGCGAAGGTTAAAATGTGTAAGGATGAGAAAGGAAATAGAGATTGGCTTAGAAAAATCAGACCTTGGTACGGGCATCACTATCACTTCCATGTGAGATTAAAGTGTCCAAATGATGCTAGCGAGTGCGTAAACCAGCATCCCCCACCTTTAGGCGATGGTTGCGGCGAAGCTGAAAAGTGGGTTAAGAATATTCTAAATCCGCCAAAGAGAGACCCTAATGCACCAAAGCCAAAGCCAAAGCCTCCACTTACACTGAAACGTATACCAGAACAGTGTATTGCAGTCTTGAATGCGCCAGATGTTAATTCTAATTAATTCTGCTTGTTAATAGGTTGAAACGAGATTAAGAAACTATCTCCTCCGATTTGCGGGGGTCAAGTCTCCGAACACCTTGAGAAAACGGATTATAAAATGAACAAGCTTTTTCCTGGCATTTTTGCTATGGCTGCGATTGTAGTAGCCTCTAATATTTTAGTACAGTTTTTTATAGGTAATTGGCTCACCTGGGGAGCGTTCACCTATCCATTTGCATTTTTAGTTACTGATCTTATCAACAGAATGTATGGTCCTGCAGATGCGCGGAGGGTTGTCTTTTTTGGATTTGTTGTTGGTATTGTTTGCTCTCTAGTCGGCACACAAATTAGTATAGAAATAGCTCCCGACTTTATAGCTCCAGCTGTTACACTCAGAATAGCAATTGGATCTGCTACAGCATTTCTCTGCGCTCAGTTATTGGACGTGACAATTTTTGATCGGCTTAGACATGGGACTTGGTGGAGTGCACCCTTAGTTTCCACGTTGATTGGCTCAACTCTGGATACTATTCTATTTTTCTTTATTTCTTTTTCGTTTACGGTGACAAGTCTGCTGGGAAGCGATCATAACATCGATTTTTTTAATGAAATCGTAATTGGGCCTCTAGGTTTTGAACAGACGCGTTGGATCGCAACAGCTATGGTGGACTGGTCGGTTAAAGTATCCATAGCCTTGCTTGCATTGATCCCGTTCAGATGGATCATTATTTCCTATCACGCTCGAAATAATTAGCTTTTGACATTTTCATTTTTTGTGTCAATCTGTGGATAAGTGAAACAAATGAAAGGAGGTGGTCCAGTGTCTAAAGAGGTATTGGAGAGAGGTGTCGGAACAGTTGAGGAGTTTGCGCTCTAAGGCAGCCCTTGAGGAGTGAAGTCCGCAATTGGTATTTCCTAACCGACCCACTTCCCTACAATCTCAAAAAGTTTATTTAGGGCGGCCTATTGGCCGCCCTTTTCATTCAATAATTTAATTAAACGTGATGATTAAAATAAATGAAAATATTACAATTGAAGACTGGGAGCTGACGGAAAATTTTGTACGATCCTCAGGGCCAGGTGGTCAAAATGTAAACAAGGTAAGTACGGCTGTTGAGCTTCGATTTGAGGCTTTAAGATCTCCCAATATTCCTGATCAAGTAAAGGTTCGGTTAAAGAAGATTGCTGGTCGACGTTGGACAAATGATGGGGCCATAATTTTCCAAGTTGAAGAGACCCGTTATCAAACGAGAAATCGGGAAATAGCGCGAAAAAGACTTAAAGATTTGATATTAAAAGCTACGATCGTGCAGAAAAAAAGAATTGCTACCAGGCCAACTTTAGGCAGTCAAAGACGAAGAATAAAAGATAAAAAACAGCGAGGCGAAGTGAAACAAGGCCGTAAAACTATTCGAAAAGAGAGTGATCTTGATTTTTGAAATAGAAATTAAGCTTATTATTTTACTTTTGCCTTAGCATTCATCGCCATTGAACCGTCTTCTTTTTCAATCCAAAGAGCGTATTCACCTGGTTCTTGCTCAATTCCTTTAACCTGAAATTTCATATTATCAAAAACTGGCGCCATGGCTCTGAATTCAAAATTTTGAACAATAGAATTTGGCCGGTGACTGGCCAAACCATCCAAAAGCAAGGTTGCCAAAAGAGGACCATGTACAACCAATCCATCGTAACCTTCCGTGTCTATACAGAAAGGATGGTCATAATGAATTCGGTGACCGTTAAAAGTTAAAGCTGAGTATCTAAAAAGTAAAACAGGATCAGGGTTCATATCAATTGAAAAATCAAAATCTTTAGGAGCTTCTATCAATTTAGTAGGCCCCGAAGAACTTGAGGCCTTTTCTCGATACACAATGTCGTGCTCTTCATTGATGCATATTGTTGAGCCATTGCTTACTTCGTGGGAAACGGTTACGAAAACTAAATCCCCAGAGCGGCCCGACTTAGCCGTGACATCTTTAATTTTACTCGTTTTCTTGTACTCATTGCCAACTTTTAATGGTGATAAAAATTCTATTCTGCTGCCTGCCCACATTCGTCTGGGCAATTGTACTGGTGGTAGAAAATCACCTAGCGCAGCATGCCCATCATAGCCGGCATCAGATAACTTAAAAATTGGCAGAAAATACAACCAATGCCAAAGTGGAGGTAAATTTTTATTCTCTGAATAATCTAATTGTTTGTGATTTAAAGTGGCAGCCATTGCATTAGCTGGGAAAGCATTTAGAAGATCACTTCTCTCCTCAGTTTTTCCAATCCATTCCTGTAAATTTTCTGTCTTCATATCAATCCGTCGGTAATGTTTTAATTAATGCGGGAAGCTTCATCATTTCGTCATTCCAAGAAGCTAATTTTGAGTGCCCACTTCTCCACTGTCTAGCATCATGCCGAAAATCTAAATAGCCAAGGGCACAGGACACTGCTATTTGACCCATATTTATTTCGCCATCCATGGCTTTGAACACTCCATCATCAAGAGCTTTGACTGCATGTAGAACCTTAGACCATTGAGCTTCCATCCAAGGTGGCGATTGCTCGTTTTCAGGTCTCAATTTACTTTCGTATGTGATTGAAACAGCGCTCTCCATTATCCCATCTGCTAAAGCTTCCAGTGATAGAATATCATAAATTCTTTCCCTTGGATAAAGGTTTGATCCGGCAAACTCGTCGAGATATTGAGTAATAACACGACTATCGAATATAGCTTTTCCATCTTCCAAAATCATGACGGGAATCTTACCTAGTGGATTGGCAGCTCTTGCTTGCTCTGCCACGGAAAGTGCTGTCGTTTTGACATTAATGAGTTCAATACGATCATTGAGATCTGCATGATGAATAAGTGTTGTTACTTTACGAACGAATGGTGATGGTGGTGAATAAACTAGCTTCATCAAATTGCTCCTGAGTGACGTATAGCTTATTGTATAGATATCTGATTTACCAGAAAATTAGCGAGTTCAAAATGTGAAATAAGCCCCTATTTAGATATCATGGAAATAAAGTTATAGGATCATTTTCTTCCCACTTGGGATATTTTTTCATGGCCGAATTGAACATTTCAGAAGTTTTGAAATTTTCTAGCCATTGTGCGGTTTTTGGCCAAGGTTGTGATAAGAACCAATTAAAATCAATATGAGCAAATTGCCTCACGAATGGTAAAATCGCTATATCAGCTAGGTTAAAGTTTTTTCCAAACAAACAGGGGTTAAGTTGGCTTTCAATAAAATTTAAAAAATTACTGGCCAGCACTCGATTTTCCACTGCACTCTCATCAGGGTATCGATTGGGATATTTTGTTCTATCAAGTGCATTTTTAAATGGGCCATCACAGGTCTCTATCAGTTCAAGGCTTTTATCGGTTTCTCGAAGCCAGTTGTTGGGGTCGTTAATTTTTAGAGCCCAAATCATGATTTCAAGACTCTCATCCAAAATTTCATCGTTAGTTTGCAAGCACGGAACAGTTTTACTTTTGGATACTTCTAAAAACTTGGGGGCTTTGTCTCTCAATAAAATTTCACGTAGTTCTAATTCTATACCGGCTGAGTAAATAGCCAGCCGA
This sequence comes from Paracoccaceae bacterium, assembly GCA_045564975.1. Taxonomy (GTDB): domain Bacteria; phylum Pseudomonadota; class Alphaproteobacteria; order Rhodobacterales; family Rhodobacteraceae; genus Salinivivens. The sequence goes on along the minus strand of JBJLGF010000012.1, from coordinate 16,457 downwards.
GCCCTAATTGCATAGGGGCACCTGCGAAAGCTATAAAGTATGGGCCTAGTATTCATTTTTTTTAGATTGCAGTTGCGAAAAGTTGCTTTTCATTTGCATCGGTAATTTTGCCCAAGACAATACTACCCTCGTTTTGCTCTTTATCAAATTTTACTTCGGTAAACTGCTCTGTTCGACCCATGTAGGCATTTTCCATGAGAATACTGTGATCTTTACCAAGCTGGGACGAAAGATGAGACCGTATTTGTTTTGCTCCAAGGCCTCTCAAAACTGCAGCTCGCCTTTTTATTTTCTTCCCATTCACTTGGGGCATCCTGGCGGCTGGCGTACCTTCTCTAGGAGAATAAGGAAAAATATGAAGCCATGTCAGCCCGCAATCTTCAATAAGATTAACAGAGTTTTCAAAATGTTCATCCGTTTCGGTTGGGAACCCAGCAATGATATCGGCGCCGAAAGTTATTTCAGGCCTAACCTTTCGGGCTTGCTCACAAAACTGAATAGCATCAGTTCTCGAGTGACGACGTTTCATACGCTTGAGAATTAGATCGTCCCCGTGTTGTAAACTTAAGTGTAAGTGGGGCATTAATCTTTTTTCAGTTGCAATTGCTTGCATCAGGTTTTCATCAACCTCAATGCTGTCAATTGAGCTAATTCGAAGTCTTGATAAGTCGGGTACAAGCTTTAAGATTCGCATAATTAAATCGCCTAGTTTTGGCGAGTTAGGTAAATCCGCGCCCCAACTTGTTAGATCAACACCTGTTAAAACTACTTCATTAAAGCCTTTATCCACCAGGCGTTTTATTTGATCAACAATTACACCTGCGGGCACAGAGCGTGAATTACCACGGCCAAAAGGAATTATGCAAAATGTGCATCGATGGTCGCATCCATTTTGTACTTGAACATATGCTCTGCTTCTGGAACCAAACCCATCGATTAAGTGAGCTGCGGTTTCATTAACAGACATAATGTCATCAACTTTGATTTTTTCAGTTCCGAAGTCTTGATTTCTTGAAAATTGTGACCAGGTCTCTTTTACCATTTTTTCAGAGTTGCCGATTACAAAATCTACTTCCGCCATATTTGCAAAACTATTAGGATCGATTTGCGCTGCGCAACCGGTTACAATCACTTTCGCATTTGGGTTTTCTTTGCGTAGTTTTCTAACTTCTTGTTTTGATTTTCGTACTGCTTCCGAAGTTACTGCACAGGTATTAATGATAACCGCATCGCTTAAGCCTGAAGATGTCGCAAGCTCTCGCATCGCTTCAGTCTCATATGCATTGAGCCTACATCCCAGTGTTGATAATTTTGGTGTAGTGATAGTCATAAGCTGTTTAAAAACTCTTCAGAAAAGCTACCGGCAAAAACATTCATTGTGGGCCCAGTCATCCAGACGCCATCCTCACGCCAGTTAATATTTAAAATCCCGCCGTCCAGTTCTATCTGGACTTTTTTTCCAGTTAATCCGCGTCGGTTTGCAGCAACGGCCGTTGCACAAGAAGAAGATCCAGATGCTAAAGTTACGCCTACACCTCTTTCCCAAACGCGCATTCTGATTTGGTCCGGGGCCGATATCGAAGCAAATTGAACATTTGTTCGTTCCGGAAATAGGGGGTGATTTTCAAATTTTGGACCCATCTCGGCTAAGTTTATTTTTTCAGCGTTCTCAACGAAAAATGTACAGTGAGGATTACCCATTCCTGTAGCAGTTGGTGATCCTTCTATTGGGAGTTCCAAAGTGGTAATGTTTTCAGATAGAGGTACTTGGTTCCATTCTAGTCCAGGTTGACCCATATTTACGGATGTGACGCCATTGCCCAAATCTACAGCAGGAATTTGTCCATGCATTGTGGTAAGAATCAAACTTTCTTTAGTCGTTTCGTTCATCAAATAACGGGCTATGCATCGAGTTGCATTTCCGCAAGCCAAAGACTCAGATCCATCTGCATTATAAAATGTAAGATGCGCATCAAATTCACCTTTGGATATTACGGCCAGTTGATCGAAGCCTACGCCAAAGTGCCTATCTGCAATACCAGATATCGTCTTTTGGGAGAGCTGGATATCCCTTTTGCGAGCATCAATTACGACAAAATCGTTACCCAAGCCATGCATTTTTATAAACGGCAAATTATTTGTATTTATCGAGTCCATAAGCTGCATATACGCCGCCAAACCATATGAATCCAGCAATACAGTGATTATTTTCGTTTTCGGGGTTGACCAGACGATCTCTGCTTCCTAAGTAGCACGTTAGTGGGCCGTTAGCTCAGTTGGTAGAGCAACTGACTTTTAATCAGTGGGTCACAGGTTCAAATCCTGTACGGCTCACCACTAAAATCAATGACTTAGCAGAAATTTAGAAGAGCGAAAAACCTGTTGGGGAAACGCTGGGGAAACATTCTGCCGTACTTCCAGTAGATAAAGGAGTGGGGGTCAAAAACTAGCAGCGGCTAGGTTGCTAAGATACTGGTCCCACAATTTTCTGTAAAAGGTATTCAACTTTTCTGATCATAATCCTCGTTTATGAATTTTTCACCAAAATCCAGAATTTGGTATACAAAAGATACTGATTGAATAAGAGAACATGGGTTTGTGACAGATGTCTCAACTGTTAATTTTTATGGCACTAGCAGTCTTTGTTGCTGTTCTGGTGTTAAAGAAAAAGCATAGACCGAATAGAAAGTTTACACCAAAGCCTGTCAGTAAATCGTTTAGTAGAAATCCTAAAAACAGAAGAAGAAAGTATAGGTAATGGCCCGATCTGCTCTTTATTTACTCATCTTTCTATGTCCTTTTTGCGGTCCCTCAATATCTGAAGAATATCAACTTCCCCAAAACACAGATGTGACTTTCAAATATTCTGTTGCAGGCCTATTATTTGAGGGGGAATTTAAAGTCACTGAAAGTAAGTTCGATATTAATTTTAGGAATCCCGTTCAATCTATTTTTTCTGTAAAATTTGATTTGATGAAAAGCAATGCAGGTTTTCCACTTGCGACAATGGCGATGAAACAAGTATTAGATGCTTATAGATTTCCTGAAGTAACCTTTGAAAGCAAATCTGTAGAATTTAGCGATGAAAAATTTAACGTACTAGGGTTTCTAAAAATCAGAAATGTATCAAAGCCAGTTAATTTGATAGTGATTGTTTTGGAAGATTATAACTCAGAAAGCGAAAAAATTTATTTTTCTATTCGAGCAAGATTCAAAAGGAGTCAATTTGGTGCAGATGGTTATTATCCACTAGTGCGTGATGCAATAATAATTCAGGATGTTTTAACACTAAATAAATCGCGGGAATAAAATAAACCCTTACAAAAATATGCAATGGTATAGATCCTATGCGAACTAGAGTGAATTCATAGGTTTGTTAAGATCATCAAAGCACATTTTTATTATCTCTGCGTGAAGACGGAAATCAGATGCTAGCTTGTCTCTTATTGACCGAGCATCTTTTTCAATTTCAAATAGGCTACTCCATATTACAGAATGATCTTCAGCGGGTAACTTTTTTAACCGCGTTGTAATATCAGAGGTTTTTTCATAGAAATCACTTGTCAAAGCAACAAATAGCTTTTCTAAATTAGCCTCTGTATAAAACCTCTTGTCAATTTCAGACTGCATCTTTAAGCGATTTAATTTTGCCTGTAAAACGTATGGTTGCTCCACTTCATCTGGTTGCCAACCTTTACCACCCCAAGGCATCAATGCATTGCCACAAGTTGAGAAATCCGCCACGGCCTTGATGTACAACGCCCTGACGTCAATGCTCGCAAAGCAAAGATTTGGCAAGACAATACAAATCAAAAATAGTTGTCTCATCTGACTTTCCTCAATTTATTTACAGCCTGTAACACCACGTTTCCAAATTTAGTTGATATACGCTTGCGCCCTGAATTTGGATTTAAAAGCTGAGTTCATTTAATTTTGCCAAAATCGATTCATGTGATAATCTCCGATTTCTAGCCGGCGTAAGACCGGTAATAAGAGGCAGATAAAATGAGTAATTCAGCAGTAGTGTGGGCTTTGAAATTACGCATCCGTAAATTTACCTTTTGGTAGCGGAAAGTAAAAAAAACCTGCTTCAAGAGAGCACTGAAGCAGGTCTTGTAATTTGAACATCGACACGACAGGGAGAAAGTGTTTACTGTACAAGTCCTATGTGCTGCAATGCGGCAAACATTACAAGTAAACTTTTTTTGAAATAATTAAGTATTAATCAATAATTGTAAGCTGCTGAATTATATGGCGAATTTGCCTAAATATTAATCATAAGAATAAATGAAAAATGTTTACTGAAATACGCAACGTCATTAGCTGAAAAATTGAGATTAGTGGGTGTAATCTTTGTAGAAATCAGGGCAAGTTTATAGTTGGAAAAGTTCAGGATTATGTAACTATGAAGCGTACATCTATTTTAGGGGATATCCTTTCAGTCTTGTTTGAGCGAGACCAGTTGTCTGGACCTGGTCGCGACAAACGTGACATATATGCACTTTGTAGGGCTTTGGTTTCAGTTGAGGGCGACGTATCGGGACATAAATTAGCAGCTAGCGTTCTAAGTCGTTATCGTACCTTAAAACATAAACAAAAAATTGATTTTTTTTATTTCCTTAATGACCAGCTTGATCTTGACCCAGAACGTGTGTCTGAGTTGGCATTGGCATATAAGAAAGACCCAACACCCGAGGCATTTCGACAGTTGTCAGACGCATCTGAACCAGAGCGACAAAAATTTCTACGTCGATTGAACCAACCTATTGGAGCAACCGCAGATATAGTGGCGATGCGTGTTGATTTGCTGAGACTATTAAGTGATCATCCAAATCTGGCCCGTACTGACCATGACTTTGTCGATATGCTTAAAAGTTGGTTCAATCTAGGCTTCTTGGTTCTTAGGACCATTGACTGGGATACTCCTGCACGCATACTTGATAAAATAATTGAATACGAAGCAGTTCATGAAATCAGTGACTTAGATGATCTTCGTAAGCGATTATACCCGCAAGATCGGCACTGCTTTGCATTCTTCCACCCATCGATGCCAGATGAACCATTGATTTTTGTTGAGGTTGCTTTGACGGAAAGAATTCCATCTTCCATAATAGAATTGCTGACAGAAGGGCGTGCAACTTTAGAAGCCGAAAAGGTAAAAACTGCAGTTTTTTATTCAATTTCAAATTGTCAGAAAGGTTTGACTGGGATCAGTTTTGGCAATCTCTTGATTAAACAGGTGGTGGCAGAACTTTCACAGCAGTTTCCACAGATCAGCGACTTCGTGACCCTATCACCAATTCCAGGATTAAACGAATGGTTATCAAATCAAATTGGCAATACGGAATTAAGCCAAATAGCTCTTGAAATTTTGGAAAATAGAGCGAAACCTCAGGATTTACGAGCAATGGCAGCGAGCTATTTGCTAAATGCGAAACGCAAAGATGGATCGCCTATCGATCCAGTGGCACGTTTTCATTTAACAAACGGAGCGAAGGTTCATAATATACATGCAAATGCTGACCTATCACCAAATGGCATTGCGCAGTCCAGTGGTGTCATGGTTAATTACCGGTATGAACTTTCAGAGGTGGAGATAAATCATGAAAATTTCGCATACCAATCGATCATAGCAGCTGACAAACCCGCTCGTGCTCTTTCCAAGGTAATTCCTTACTAAAAATCTAGGAGTGAAGAGGTGAAATTCGCCCTTGGTTCTTTTGAAGGGAATAAAAAAGCAAACTTTCGCTTGAGCATTATTTAGTCAGGCAGCGTGCTAAAGGCTGCCTTCCCATCATTTCGTTTGTCCATGTTGGCTTAAAGATTAATCTGTTAAATCGATGCTGGCCATTTGTATTGCTCTTGCATTATTGTTTTTAATAGAACACAGTCATCTGTCATTATACCATCCACATTAAGTTCTAAAAGTTTTTGCATTGTTGTGGGATCGTTAATTGTCCAAAAGTGAATTTTAATACCTAATTTGCGCGCGTGTCTCAATACTTTTCTTGCGACTAAAGAGACGCCAAACTGCTTAATTGGTAACTGAATACACTGCGCGGTAAAGTTTTGTTCTATCCCAAGTTGAGCACCTAAATAAAATTTGATCGCATTACTCGTGCCCATACTATGGCAGGTTTCAACTCCAAGTTCTTTAATGATAGCATTTATACGCTTGTCGTTAAAACTTCCGATGCAAACTCGGGTACTGCACCCCATCTTCTTTATAGTATTGGCAATTGGTATGGTAGCTTCCCAGGTTTTTGCATCTAAGTTGAATAATCCATCCGGAAATTCTTCAAAAACGCTTGAAAGCCGTGGTATTATCGATGACTTATTCACTTTTAGGCTATCAATATCGACATCCTTTAAATCACTTATTTTTAGATTTTCTCCCGTTAATCGCTCCAACGTATTATCGTGAAAAATATAAGCTGTTCCATCTTTTGAACTATGGATGTCTGTTTCTATTACTCGATAACCTAGATTAAAAGCTTTTCTAAATGACTCAAAGCTATTTTCTGCGGCTATAAGGCTAGCTCCTCTGTGAGCGATTGGAACAATATTTGAACTATTTATATATTCTAAAAAACTTTGAGAAGAAATTGAAATGAGGCTATCCACTTCCTAATTTTTGCTTTAAAATGGCTCGAACAATAAAAATAACTACATAAAAAAATACTTATTAAATAGAGTTGCTTCTGCAATTAAAGATGCAACACTTAGCTCGGTTTCGTAAGCTTTTTTCCCATTTCTCGACAATATAGCAATAGAGTTGTAATTTAATCATCAGCTGTAAACAAGGATCCTTTAGGAAGCATTATGAAATCAACCGGTGCTCGATTTGTAAGTCGCCTTACAAATAATACAATGGCTTTAGTTTTGGCTGGCGGTCGCGGTCAGCGTTTGGGCGTTTTGACAGATTGGAGAACAAAGCCTGCTGTTCCTTTCGGCGGTAAATTTCGAATAATAGACTTTACACTCTCAAACTGTATGCATTCAGGTATAAACAAAATCTGTGTACTAACTCAGTATAAATCCCACTCTTTAATAAGACATCTGATAAAAGGATGGACAAAAATCAATAATGATAGTGGGGATTTTTTAGATATAGTTTCCTGCTCAACAATGGACAGATAATGAAACTTGGTTCCAAGGAACTGCCGATGCTGTTTTTCAATCACTCGACATAATAGAAAGTCATGGCCCACAATATGTCATTATTTTGGCTGGCGATCATATTTACAATATGGACTACGGCGAAATGCTTGCCGAGCACGTTAATAATGGGGCAGATTTCTCAGTTGCTTGCATTGCAATCGAAGCAGCAAAAGCAGCTAATCAATTCGGAGTCATGAGTGTTAACGAGAGTGGTCGCATAATTGATTTCGAAGAGAAGCCAAAAGATCCAAAGACAATATCAGGTGAGGAAAATAAAGCCTTAGTCAGCATGGGTATTTATGTTGTTTCACAAAAATACCTTGCCTCCATGTTGCGGGATGATGCAGTTTCAGAAAGATCAAACCACGATTTTGGTAAGGACATTATTCCTGAGGGTTTGCGGCGAGGAGATCATTTTCATGCATATGAATTCCGAAACCCAACCAATGATGATCCCCCATACTGGAGAGATGTTGGAACTGTAGATAGTTATTACGCAGCAAACATGGAGTTGCTCGAAGCAGAACCACCTTTAAACTTGTACGACAAAGGCTGGCCTATAGCCACTTATCAAAGGCAGCTACCCCCTGCATTTATGAAGTCTGGCAAAGACAATAGTAAAATTGAGTCTTCTATTATCAGTAGCGCTTGTTTAATCGAGAATTCAGAAATTAGGCGCTCGGTAATTTTTTCTGAGGTACGGGTTGAATCGGGTTGTACATTTAGCGGGGTACTTGCTCTGGGTGGCTGTAGAGTTGGTGCTAACTGTCATTTGCAGAATGTAATTCTCGATAATGGTTGTATTGTCCCGCCCGATTCAGTTATTGGATTTGATCTGCAGGCAGATGCTGAAAAATTTAGTGTTACAAGGGAAGGCGTTGTTCTTGTCAATCGACAAATGCTTGGACAGGGTATCAGCTATAATCCTGAGTTTTAGCTCAAGTCGAAAACTAGCGCTTAAGTAAAAATATTTTAAACATTTTTGTTGGAGAATTGAGTACTCACGTTCGAAAGAGCTCTATTTATAAAGAAATAATCGATATTATCTTTTTCAACCAGAGTACGCTCATCATCACTAGCCATTACAAGCTCACCCAGTATTTCTAGACCTCCTACAATTCCTTTCCCTCCATTCCAAAATTGTTTTTCTTTATCACGAGGAATAAAATAAAGCGTAACGCTCTCGCCCAATTTTGAAGAAGTGGCAATAAAATTGGACGTAAGTCTATGCTTTCCAATCTTACTTTCTTTTATTGATTGTGTGATCCATGCGCAGGCTTTTGAGACAACTTCAGAGATAGAGCCGCGCCATCTCAAAACATGAATGGGGTAGTCTAAGATAAACTCAGGACAATGCCCATCTTTTGAAGAAGTAAAACTCCTTTCTTCAATCGGAAAGTTAGGAATGTCGGGTAGCCTTCGGAAAAACTGGAAATGAAAATGTGATGCAATCGAAGCACCTGCTCCAACACCGTTATAAAACCCTACATGTTTTGGCAGACGGCAAGCTAACTCACAAAGGTCCTCAAGCAATGCCTCTAACCCTTTGCTCTGTTGATTTTCGCTTAGCAGTTTTACCTCTTGTGGTATGTGGTCCTGTGATGCCAAAACAACATGATTGGGCATAAGAGGAAAAGGATTCATTAAAGCGTTATAATCTCCGCTTTGGGTCTTAATTTCAAATCCAACTTGGCGTCCTTCTTGTTGCCATTCAATATTTTTACGGCAAAGGAAGCAACCATTATTCAAGTAGGTCTCTTTTCGAGGAGGGTGTAAAATGCCTGTACCGTCATGACGTCTTGCACGCTTTGGATTCAATTGCACTCGAAAGCTATAATCCTTTTTAGGATGGTTAAAAATAAAGCGGTGTATTTCTCGCAAGTCATCAACTATGAAACCACTTGCTCTTTGATGATTTTCTAATTCAAGAAAGGCAGCGCTCAGTCCGCCGCTTAAATCTTCTGAGCTACGAAGTTTTGTATTCAGGTTCGTCCATGAGAGGTCGTAATTCAATAAACTAATTCTCTGATGCAAATTTTTTATGCTGACGCGTTTTGTTTAATACATAAATAACTATATCTGAAGGCAAATCTGATTTTCTAGACCCATTAAATTTAAAATATTTTTATATGCCGCTAATTTAATCAAATTTTAGAGCATGGAGAAAAAAGCTATTGAAAATTATTATGATTCAACGAAGAGAACTTTTACTTAGCATTAGATCATGCAATATCTGAAAGATGTAAATCCGCCGGTGATAAATTTATTAAATTCAACCCTTCTATATTATTTAAATTAAACTAACAGAACAAATAGCCGATGCATATTGTATTTTTGAATCCACAGGGGAATTTTGATTCTGCCGATAGTTATTTAACCGAGCACCCGGATTTTGGGGGACAACTTGTCTATGTGAAAGAGCTTGCTCAAGCAATGGCACAGCAGGGACATAAAGTTGATATCGTTACAAGACGAATTCGTGATTCTTCTTGGCCCGGATTTTTTGCTGACCAAGACAGTTATTCAATTTGCCAAGAAAACTTACGAATTCTGCGTTTTCCTTTTGGCGGAAATTTATTTCTAACTAAAGAAAAGCTTTGGCCTCATTTACCAGAGCTTGTTGACGGTATGTTGCAGTTTTACAGAGGCGTTTTACCTGATTTTATAACCGCTCACTATGCCGATGGTGGGTATGCAGCTGCGCTGACGTTTAAAAAGACCGGTATTCCGTTTTCTTTCACTGGACATTCGCTGGGTGCACAGAAGCTAGATAAACTTGGGACAACGACTGATAACTGGCTTAGTATGGAAAATCGATTTAAGTTTTCTAAGCGATTAGCCGCGGAACGTATCAGTATGAAATACGCGGCTAAGATTATGGTATCTACCAAACAAGAGATGGATGAACAGTACGCGCATCCACTTTATATAAGTGCGCTTGATCAATTTGATAAATCAAAATTTGAAATTATACCCCCAGGTGTGAATGAAAATATATTCAGTCAAACGCCTGCACTTACAGATAAAACGTTAAAACAAAAATTGGATGCTGTTTTTGGGACAAAAGGAGGCCCTGTCATACTGGTATCAAGCCGTCTGGATGAAAAAAAGAATATTATTGGTGTGGTTCAAGCTTATTTAGAAGATAATGCATTAATTGAAAAGGCTCAATTGGTGCTTTGCTTTCGGGGAATACACGACCCAGCGGCCGACATTCATAAACTTTCCAAAGAGGAACAGATAGTATTGCGAAAAATACTAAACATAATTGAGCGTGGCCATATTCAAAAACATGTTCATTTTCTCAATATTGGATCACAACTTGAGTTAGCAGCAACGTACCGATATTTTGCACAGCGTGGTTCGGTATTCGCACTTACTTCTTTATATGAGCCTTTTGGTTTAGCCCCCCTTGAGGCAGCTGCAACAGGTTTAGTCCCGGTTGTAACGAAAAACGGGGGACCGTCTGAGATTTTCTTTGACGGCTCAGGTGTGCTTGTCGATCCTACCTCACCGAAAAGCATATCAGAAGGATTAATGGATGGATTAAAGCGGTATTCAGAATTATCAAAAATGGCCATTCAGCTTGTAAAGGAAAAATATACGTGGCTTCAAACAGCTAATAAGTATTTGTACTCAATAAACGACGTTATGCATTCTAAACACAAAATAGATCGTATGGAACAAATGAAATTAAATGATAAAGACCTGATTAATGATTATTTAAAAAGTATTGCTGATAGGTAACTTTTAATCAGTGGGTCACAGGTTCAAATCCTGTACGGCTCACCACTAAAATCAATGACTTAGCAGAAATTTAGAAGACCGAAAATCCTGATGGGGAAACGCTGGGGAAACATTCTACCGTACTTTAAGTAGATTAAGGGGTGGGGGTCAAAAACTAGCAGCGGTTAGGTTACTAAGATACTGCGCTCACATTTTTATTCTTCAGGGTACGTCAGCTTTGAGTTTTAAAAGTTGAGACATCTTGTGACCAACTTAAAGATGCATATCAGTACTTTTCCACGGTGAACGCTGAGGTTGTATTATTATTTCAGTCGGACAGGCAGTTGTGGAAGTGCTTAAAATAAATTGAACAACTTGCGATATATCGTCTGGTTGCATCATCAGTTCTGGATTTAAACGTTCAGGATTAACCATCGATGTATTAACAAATCCAGGATTTATGGTGCAAACTTTAGTACCGTGTTCCCTAACATCTTCAAAAAGAACCTCCATGTAACCATCGATAGCCCGTTTTTGAGCGGTTTGAATACCTATGCCCGTATGTGGTGCGTCTCTAGAGTTTATTCGAATAACAGCACCACCTTGTGCCTTATTAATTTGCGGAAGTAAGTGCCTTGCGAAGTGATAAGTGCTACGAAGATTTGCATCTAAAATATCATCCCAAACTTCTAAGTCGCATTCATCGGCTGAAGCCTTATTATAGTTTCCCGCACAGTGAATTAAATAGTTTAATCCACCAAGACTATTGATTGCCTCTTCACAACATTTTTTGATTTCTGAACTATTGGATATGTCACAGGAAAAGGTGAAACATTGATTGCCAGACGAAGAGCAAACTGAAAAAACATCTTCAAGTTTCTGTTTGTCACGGCCAACTAAAGCGCAATGCACACCATTTTTGGCAAGCATGGTTGCTACTGCACTTCCCATTCCACCACTTGCACCAATGATTAGAGCTTTTTTACCAGCAAAACTGTTCATACTCTCCTCCAGGCTCAGTAACTCAACATCACAGTGTCCAATCTAAATATTTAGTAGTCGAAAGCCAGTCTTTTCGGAAACGCTTTACTTTTTTTCAACAGGTGTTGATCCTGTTTCTGTGCGCCAAAGTAAGCCATCTTTAAGGAGATGCACGGTCAATACAGCTTCTGTTGTTCCATCTTGAAAGTCAGCTACAAAATGTTCAACAATCATGTCATCATTTTCATAGAGACACCTTCTTTTGTTACGTTTCGTACCTATCAACCAACGTGACATCATTGGCTCAAGATCATCTAGGCCTTGCTCAATACCTTTTGCATGGAAGACCCTCTTGTAGTCAGGATGGTATAATTCCAGCATAGCAGCAATATCTTGATCATCCCAAGCCTCTTGGTATTTTTTATATAAGCTCATTTTTAGTAGCACCTAAGATGATTGATATATTGAAAAGAATTTGTTTCTGGGGATAACATCTTTCAAAATAAGTTCAATCAGAGGCAATGGACATGGTCATGCTATTTGGGTCTGTATCTCCACCAGCAGCGGCTATGAGATCAGCTTCATTTTTCATATGCTCCTCAATAACTTCCATACTAGGTGTATACATTACAACATGTATGGTATCTGCATCGGCAGAATCTTGTCCTCTGTAGATGGTTTTTATTCCGTAGCCGCTTCTTAAATCTTCAGCACCATCAAATGCGGCTAGCCAATGTTCATAACCCTTTGTGATTTTTTGTTTCAGAATAAGTGTTGGCATTTATATCTCCCTTCGACTTATTATATTTCCTCTCAGCTACCCTTCCTGAAAACCACTTCTGTGTAAAGCTCCATATACATAATACCCACACACCCCCAGTGGCCCCTGCGTACCCCCATGTAATTGTCCCAACGTTGGACACTTTTGGGTAGGGGCACTGTAAGTGATTACACTTAACTATACACTCATACCTACACATACAGCTTGTGCAGAACACGTACTGTATATTGTGATAAGGATAAGCATAACGGTGTTTAACACTGGTGATATATATCACTCACCACCCATCACTTCCCCTATACTAGTAACGATAAGAAATACTGTCAGTTAGACACGTACAGTGCCTACAGAAGCTATGGTATATCCTAGGGTATCACCTAGGCAGCACTTGATTATGAACCATAAATACGTAAGCTATTGATATTGCTTACACCAGTTTGTGCATGGTGCTGTAGTAAGGATATGAAACTCCGTGTGGGGGCACCATAAAATCAAAGGCTTAGCGAAAATCACGCTAGGCCTTTTGTTTTTGGGGAAACATTTTCCTGTAAAACCAGCATATTAAGGGGTGGGGGTAAAAAACTAGCAGCGGTTAGGTTGCTAAGATACCGCTTTCACATTTTTTCTCAAAAAAGTATTCAACTCTTCTGTTGATTTTGGAGCTTTTGTTTTAGTTCTGCCAGCAATATGTAAAAGTTGTATTGCTTCCTGATAGATTGGTGGTGATTAGATACCTTCGGTTATTCTTATGATTAATATATAGCCAAATTCGCCATTTAATTCAGCAGCTTATAGTTTTTAACAAATAATTAATTATTAAAAAAAAAGTTTACGTTGGGGAATAGTTGCAATAATTTCTGCATCGCAAAATGCTCTTTTACAACCCTTCCCTGGGTTGGTTGTACAGGATACACTTCTTCCCAGTCGTGACCATGTACAAATTACTGGACCTGCTTCAGTAATCTATTGAAGCAGGTCTTTTTTTATTTGAAATGAAAAGTTTTTGTTTTGTCGTATAGTGCCGCTTAATGAATTATCTAGCAAAAAAGAAAGCCCCCACTGGGAAGTGAGGGCTAAAAAATTTATCTTAAAGAAATTCTACTATTCGCAGGGATAAAGGTTCCACTCCGCATTACCTTCTGGGTCGGAATCGTAGGTAAACATATAGAACTTACCATTCAGTTCAGATAATGCTTCAGATGTAGTTTCAAATGAAGCCCCACCCCTAAATGCAACGCCACCAGATTCTGTCATGTTTCCCACACCATTCGCCCTGAACGTTGCAACACCTTCTGAGCAAAAAATTATACCAGCATTTGGACATTCTCCTAGCCACGAACCATCAGGTCGCATCTCCGCAGTGAATGTTGATTGTGCCATAACATCGTGTCCTAGAAGCTTACCACCACCAACAGCGCTAGTTTCCATACCAGGCATTCCATACTTTCCTGAATCAATAGCCTTATTAGTTTCCTTAAAGGTCATTGACCCTGCCTTGTTTCCAAGCATTTTTACTCTCCTAATTGTTTTATGATTTGTAACAGTGCCACTAAATCAAAATTCAAAATAATAAGGATGAAAAGTATAATTGACGTTGTGTCATAGGGTGGTTTCTTATGTATTTTGCTCATTAATTAGGCGTTTCTTCCTAAAATCCACTTCGGTTTAAAGCTACATATATACATATCCCATACTCCCCCAGTGGCCCTCGCAGGGCGTATCTCTCTATTTTAGGCTATCTTTAAAAGAGATGAGACTTAGCAGAAATTTAGAAGACGAGTAAGCACTTGGGGCTACAATGGGGCTGCAATTTGTTTTGCTATCTTCCGATCAGGGGGTGGGGGTCAAAAACTAGCGACTGTTAGGTTGCAAAGATACTGCACTCACATTTTTTCTGAAAAATTAAATTACACAAGTCGACTCAAAACATCTGAAATTAATTTCATTGCTCTGTCGTTGTCTTCTATTTCATTTGGATCGAAAGTTAGTGATAAACCTGGAATCGATTTAACCAATTTTGACGAGTATGAACTGCTGCTGGAAGTAAATCCTGATACCTCGTAAGTTTGAATTGGATAAGAAACTCCCTTGACTGAGATTTCTTGCTTTTTGATGCATTTTATTTCTTCTTTCACCAAGAGATAGGTATCTTCCGAAATTAGAATTTTATTTGACTCCGAATTAGTTTCCAGCCTTGCTGCCAAGTTCACTCCATTACCAATGACCGTGTAGTCTAATCTGTCCTCAGATCCAAAATTTCCAACTGTACAAACACCTGAGTGAATACCCATTCTAGCATTTAGTGATCTGGCTAATCCTCTTTCACGCCATGCTTCGCGAAGTAGCTCAAGCTTCTCTAACATCTCCAGAGCCATAGAAACACATGCCATCGCATCTTCTTTATTTCCTCTGCTTTCGGGATCGCCAAAAAATACGAGAATTGCATCGCCAATAAATTTGTCGATAGTACCTCCCCAACGAATTGCAATCTTTGACATTTCTGTAAGATACTGAGTCAAAAGTTCAGTTAATATTTCAGGTTCAAGTCGTTCAGTTAGTTCTGTGAAACCCTGCAAGTCAGAGAAGAAAACAGTCAGTGGCTTACGCTGGGTCTGTATCTTTACATCAAGTTCTCCTGAAAAAATAGAGTCGTAAACTTGTGGAGAAAAGTACTTTGCTAACTTTTCCGAAAGGTCTACCAACTCCTTGGTTCGGTCAGCAACTTTACTCTCTAAATTTGTATTTAAATCAGCAAGCTCCGCATGTGCTTTATCCAAGTCTTGTAACCGTTGCTGCTCTAGCTGATACAGTTTAGCATTTTGCAAAGCGTTAGCCGTTTGGTTTGCAAGAATTTTTATTATTAATTCATCAGATTTATCAAAAATATTAACTTGATCACTCTCTACCGAAAATACCCCAATCAATTCGTCTTCCATCAACATTGGTATCGCAACCTGGCTCTCGGCGTTTTTCAGACCAGGAAGACTTATTTCATCTGCAACTACTGTATCTTCTGACGGTTGGATTTGTTGTTTAATAGCCTGCATATACTGCTTTTGTGCGCCAAGATTTGCCATGCGCATTAGCTTCTTTTTTTTGCCGACCATCCCTATTACACCAACGCCAATCTTTACCTCAGCCCCTATACCCTCTTCTTTATAGCCATGCGTTGCTATAACTTTCAGAGCATTTTCAGAACTATCAAGCAAAAGTATCATTGAGTGTTTGAAATCGAAGTATTCTTCCATGCTTATAAGCATAGTTTTAGCAATAGCATCTAAGTTTAAAGTTTTACTAATCTGCGACGCTACTCTCTCGATGATCTCAATTTCTTTATTGCGGCGTTCTAGCTGTTCAGCTAGCGTTTTGCCATCACTATCAGTCATTTGATTTCACCTAAAAATTCTGCTTGTGATTGCTTTGCCACGCAAAAAATTTTTCTTAACCTATAAATTATTTTTTGAAATTGATAGAACGGTATAAATGTCTGCCCCCTTAAGTTCAAAGACACCTGACATTCCACTCATAGAGGCAACTGCCTCTAGTTTCATATCCATTTCGTCAAACAGGTCGCCCTCACTTTCAGTTCTGTTATACTTCAATTCTAGCGTATAGGTATCGAAAGAAGCAGGGTTAGTTATCGTTGCAAAAGCAAATGGATTCTGGCTTATGTTTTTTCTAGTTTTATTGAAAAACTGAAAAGATAGAGCGACCTCTGTTTCGTTAACATGCCAGATTTGAGATATAACTGTCGTGTTAGGCTCTCCATCATTTGACACAGTCGTAATCCAACTTGGAAACATTCCTT
>JBJLGF010000011.1:0-16662 GCA_045564975.1 Paracoccaceae bacterium | reverse complement strand
GTTGGGGAGCTCAATTTGGTGGAGATATTAGTAAAAAGCTACACTTACACGCAAGGTATTTGAAAATTGAGCATCCATTTGAAAAACGAATTATTGAAATAAAAGCGGATTTACCAAGTCACATGGCACGTACATGGAAAACTTTTCAGTGGGATTTGGATGAGAGCCCTAATGATCCGTTTATTGATGAAGGTCTTTAAATTTTGAATTGGTATATGCAAAGGGCTTTTTATGTCTGAGTGGAAACAAAAGCGGTTCTGGAAAAATGCTCATGTCGTTTCATCAGAAACTGGATATCTTATAAAACTTGATGATAAAATTTTAAAGACTCCCGCCAAGAAGCAAATGTTGCTTCCTACCGAGGCTCTGGCAAAAAAAGTTGCTTCAGAGTGGGGCGAACAAGTTGAGGAAATAGATCCAACTACAATGCCGTTCACAAAATCCTCCAATGCAGCTTTAGATAAGGTTTCTGAACAGTTTGAGGAAGTAAGTTCATTACTTGGTGAATACGGGGACACAGATTTATTGTATTATCGTGCTGATTCTCCGCCAGAACTGCAAAAGCGCCAAAAAACTGGTTGGGATCCGATTGTAAATTGGGCCGAAAATACCTTTAAGGTTCAAATAAATTGCGGAACGGGAATTGTTTACATACCTCAAGATGCAAAACTATTTTCAGAAATAAATTTAAAAATCAATAGTTTAAGTATATTTGAGTTAACGGCCTTTTATGACATGGTTTCGATAACTGGCTCTCTTATCTTGGGCTTAGCGATAATCAATGGCCGATTATCGGCTGAAGAAGCTTATCAACTCTCTCGAATTGATGAACAGTGGCAACTAGAGCAGTGGGGAGAAGATGAGGAGGCTCAGGTCGCATCTAATAAAAAAAATATAGCAATTTTGCATTCGGAGGAGTTTTTTGCATTAAGTGATGGAAATAAAAGTACTATTTTTTAGTTTTTTTCATTTTTTCAATTAAAAAGTATGCAAATATTTGACGAAAACCCTTGACCAAGTGGTTAGAATTTGAACATGGTTGCCTATTAAATTGGGGGATTTCCTACTTTGGCATTAGAGGTGGGTTCATCGCCCGTGTGAACGGCTTTGAATTCTCAAGGCTAAATCAGGAAGAGGTAAATATGAAAAAATCCGTTATTATTAGCGCAGTGACCGTAGCCGGTCTTGCTGCAGGTGCTGCTTTCGCAGGCACACTCGATGATGTTCAGGCGCGAGGCAAATTGAATTGCGGCGTTTCAACTGGTGTTCCAGGTTTCGCAGAACCTGATGCAAACGGCGTTTGGCAAGGCTTTGACGTGGCCGTATGTCGTGCTGTTGCAGCAGCAGTTCTTAATGATTCTGACGCGATCGAATTTGTTCCAACTACAGGTAAGACACGTTTTACCGCGTTGGCTTCAGGTGAAATTGACATGTTGGCACGAAATACAACTTGGACTTTCAGCCGTGATGTTGATCTTAAGTTCGAATTTGTTGGTGTGAACTATTACGATGGTCAGGGCTTTATGGCTAAAGCTGATCTTGGGGTAAGCTCAGCGACTGAGTTAGACGGCGCGACCGTGTGTATCCAAACTGGTACTACAACAGAATTAAACTTGGCGGATTTTTTCCGTTCAAACAACATGTCGTATGAGCCAGTTCCAGTAGAAACTGGTTCTGAGGCTGTAACTAACTACATGGCTGGAGCATGTGATGTTTTCACAACTGACAGATCTGCTCTCGCCGCACGACGAGCGAATATGGAAAACCCTGATGAGCACGTTGTGCTGCCAGAAATCGTATCAAAAGAACCTCTTGGTCCTCTTGTGCGTCATGGTGATAACAACTGGGGCGACGTAGTACGCTGGACATTGAATGCATTGATCACTGCAGAAGAGCTAGGCGTTACTTCAGCAAATCTTGAAGAAATGTCAAAAGGCACCAACAATCCTGAGATGAACCGTCTTTTAGGTAGTGAAGGCACGCTAGGTGAAATGCTTGGCCTTGATGCAGAATGGGCAAAAAGAGCTATTGCTGTTTCAGGAAACTACGGTGAAATTTTCGAAAATAACATTGGTGAAAGTACAAATATTGGATTGGCTCGCGGTGTTAATGCGAAATGGACAGACGGTGGCTTGATTTATTCACCACCTTTCCGTTAATAGTTAATTAAATTGCAAAAGGGCGCATTATTGCGCCCTTTTTATTGCGTAAATGCTTTAAAACGTTTAGCTTGCCGCAATTAACTTTGGCATTTCCAGGTTTAGTTTTACATGAATACATCTGAGTTAGCGAGACGTGACAAATTTCAGTTTTCTATGCTGCTGAATGATAAGCGTTATCGGTCATATACATTCCAGTTTTTTGCTTTATTCATACTGATATGCGCGATGGCATATTTGGGGAAGAATTTACTAGAAAACTTAGCTGCAGCTGGTTTGAATATTTCTTACAGTTTTCTAGGTGAACCTTCTGGTTATGACATTAACCAACGCTTAATCGAGTATAACAGTCAATCAACCCATTTAAGAGCATCAATCGTTGGAGTGCTCAACACTCTTTTGGTAGCGTTTTTGGGTTGTATTGCAGCAACCTTTTTTGGTGTGACTGCTGGTATTTTAAGGCTATCAAACAACTGGATTGTTGCAAAACTGATGATGATTTATGTTGAAATTTTTAGAAATGTACCAGTTCTTATTTGGATATTGATTATTCATTCTGTATTTCTAGCTTTCTTGCCTCAGCCAAAAGCTTTCCGCGGAGAGAACCCAGAAGCAACTATGTTATGGGATGCTTTCGCTTTTACTGGTAGAGGATTTTATATACCTAAACCTGTATTCAATGATGGATCTTTAATAGTAATTATTACATTTATTCTTTCCATTATCGGTGTTTTTGCATTTCGTTACTATGCACGACAAAAACTGTACTCAGAGGGTAAGTTACTAGAGACTCGCTGGACTAGCGTCGCAATATTTTTTATTCCAACAATATTGATCTACTTTGCGCTGGGAAATCCTATTACTCTCGAATACCCTGAATTAAAAGGCTTTAATTTCAAAGGTGGAATACATGCCAGGGGATCTTTGATTTCACTATGGTTTGCGCTTTCGATATACACAGGTGCTTTTATCGCAGAGGTTGTGAGAGCTGGTATCCAGTCTGTAGACAAAGGTCAGAGTGAAGCAGCAGGGGCTCTCGGAATGAGGCCCAATTTTATTATGAATTTAGTTATTTTGCCCCAAGCTCTTAGGGTCATCGTTCCGCCGCTAATTTCTTTTTACCTAAACATCACCAAGAATAGTTCTTTAGCATTAGCTGTTGGCTATATGGATATCACAGGTACACTTGGCGGCATAACTTTGAACCAGACTGGCCGCGCAATAGAGGCTGTGTTGCTATTAATGCTGTTCTATTTAGTTATCAGTCTAAGCATATCTGCGATCATGAACGTTTATAATCGCAGTATTATGTTGAAGGAGCGCTAGATATGTCTGAGGATAATAATTCATTTGTTCGCAAGGAAATGATATCAGAACGTATCCCTCCTGCAGCGGAGAGGGGTGTGTTTAAGTGGGTCCGGGAAAATTTATTTTCGTCAGCATTTAACACAATTATGACATTTTTCTCACTGTGGTTCATATACTCGTTAGTTGTAGCTGCCGCTCCCTGGTTTTTAAATGGTATTTGGGACGCGGAAACTGTTCGAGAATGCTACGACTTATTAGATGGAAAAAGCGGAGCTTGTTTTGCTGTTCTGAATGAAAGATTTCCGCAGCTGATTTACGGTTTTAAATACCCGTCATCGGAATATTGGAGGCCAAATTTAGCCTCAGTATTGCTACTTGTTGCCTTGGCTCCGATTTTGTTTCGGAAACTGCCGCGCCGGCTTCTAGCTTTTAGTGCTGTTTATCCGTTTTTAGCATTTTGGTTGATTTGGGGAGGCTCTATATTAACTTCAGTATCTGCTTTTTTAGGATGTGTGATTGCTATCGTTTGCTATAGCAGGTTTTCTAGTCGATCATTTGCAACAGCAGTTTTGATTAGCCTTATTGCTGCTAACGTCTGGTGGATTATTGGGGGTTATATTGTTGATTTAAACGATAGCGTTCTTGCATTGAAAGATGTTCCTTCACGAGACTTGGGTGGTTTTATGCTCAATCTTTTATTGGGTACAATTGCAGTTTGTCTTTCTATTCCGCTTGGAATAGCCTTGGCGTTGGGTCGTCAATCGGACATGCCTATAATTAAATGGATTTGTGTGTTTTTCATTGAATTCATTAGAGGTGTCCCGCTTATAACTCTTTTATTTGTTGCAAATGTTATTTTAGCATTTTTCTTTCCGCCTGGTACCTCCCTCGACCTGATATTAAGGGTCCTAATTATGATGACATTCTTCAATGCCGCTTATATTGCTGAGGTTGTAAGAGGGGGACTAGCGGCACTTTCTAAGGGACAATACGAGGCTGCAGATAGCATCGGCCTTGATTACACCCAATCTATGAGGTTCATAATACTTCCTCAGGCGTTGAAAATTTCGATACCAGGTATTGTAAATGTATCAGTTGGTATGTTGAAGGATACAACTTTGGTATCGATCATATCTATGTTTGACTTGGTTGGGATGATACGAGGGCCAATTTTGTCCTCCACTGATTGGAACGGGGTATATTGGGAGCTATTTGGAGCTGCTGCTGCAATTTTCTTTGTAATATGTTTTAGCGTATCGAAATATTCTCAATGGTTAGAACGCCAGCTTGAAACTGATAGACGTTAGAAAAGGGATAGCTAAATGGCTGAGAAATTAAAACTTGAAGTCTCTGATGAAATTGCAATTAAGGTTGAGAGCATGAATAAGTGGTTTGGCTCTTTTCATGTGTTGCGCGACATTGATCTAACTGTGAACAGAGGCGAGCGCATCGTCGTTTGCGGCCCGTCAGGTTCTGGAAAATCAACTCTTATTCGCTGCATTAACGCGCTTGAGGAGCATCAGACTGGTCAAATCATTGTCGATGGCACTGAATTAACATCCGATATAAAGAATATTGATAGAATTAGATCTGAAGTTGGAATGGTTTTTCAACATTTCAATCTATTTCCACACCTAAGTATTCTAGAGAACTGTACTCTAGCACCTATTTGGGTGAGAAAGATTCCAAAAAAAGACGCTGAGGAAACCGCGATGCACTTTTTAGAGAAAGTGAAGATTCCTGAGCAGGCGGATAAGTATCCAGGTCAGTTGTCTGGCGGTCAACAGCAGCGTGTTGCAATTGCACGATCACTTTGCATGCGTCCTCGGATTATGCTTTTTGATGAGCCTACTTCTGCGCTTGATCCTGAGATGATCAAAGAGGTGCTTGACACCATGATTGAGCTGGCTGAAGACGGCATGACAATGATTTGTGTCACTCACGAAATGGGGTTTGCCCGACAAGTAGCTAACCGAGTTATTTTTATGGATGACGGACAAATCGTAGAGCAAAATGAACCTGAGCAATTTTTCAAAAATCCTCAGTCAGATCGTACAAAATTGTTTTTAAGTCAGATATTAGGTCACTAGTATTCTGGATCTGCATTTATTCTTTTAAAAGGTGTCAGAAAACTCCTAAGTCTCTTGGAGTTATAAACTTTTTAATTTTGCCGCTTTCAAACTTCATACTAGACCAGTCAGTTAAATCAAAATCAACAATGCATGTCGAACAAGTTGGGAAGCTTTCAAATTGAGGATGTATTGGCCATTGTGATAGAATTTCTTGAGAAAACTCTGAAATACCGGGGTTATGGCAAATTAGGAGCAATCTGTTTGCATTCACTTGCCTGAGCTGATGGAATATTTCTTCTGAAGGCGCTAAATAAAGTTTTTTCTTTTTTTCGAATGGGCAATTTATCTTTAATTTGTCAAATGTTTCTACAGTGCGTTTGGCCGCAGAAACTAAGGCAAAATCTGGAAGTAAGTCATTTGACCTCAACCAATTTCCTAACGCTCTCGCCGATCTGATGCCACGTGAATTAAGTGGACGATCAAAATCAGATAAGTCTCCAGACCAATCTGACTTTGCATGCCTCATTAACACCAAGGTTTTCATCCTAGAAAGTTCTCCATATGGAATGAGGACTGCTCAAAATTACGCAAATTGGCACCAACTGGGCAAGCCCGGCGAGTGTTGCAACCTAAACTCTTGCAGTTGCTGCTGTCTAAACTACTTATGTGTTCTTTGCATTTTACTACATCATATCCGGCTTCAGTAAACGCATCTACTGGACACGCGCTTAAACACGGTGCGGGACACTTTGTGCATGGATTTTCAAAACTCTGGTTAATTCTTTTTGTCTGATTAATTGCTAGCGCGCCTCGAAACGAAACAAAAAGGCCTCTATCTTTGTGAACGGCTAAGTGCACCGGTGATGACCAGACTGTGCCAGATCTAAGTGCCCAAGAAAAAAATGGCTTATATGGTTCTGCACCAAAAGGATAAAGCGCAGTGCAGTTATTTTGCTTCGCAATATTGTCAATTACTCTTTTTGACCAGCGGTCTAAAGGGTCGGCGTCCAGGTCGTTAAACTCTTGGCTCTCTTTAAAAATTTCCCAGAAATTAGGCTCATCAGGACCAAGCAGCAAAATACACTGTGCTTCTTTCGGTACTGGGTCAGTATCGGTAACTTGTAGTTCACCCAAAATAATTAACCCAGCTGAGTGAATATCTTTTTCTAAAGCTAAATTATCCATTTTTCTTGAAAGGAAGACCAAGGCTCCAGCCTAATTCCTGAGGCTTTTCATCTTGCCAGTTTAGCCCAATTTCCATCTCTTTGTGATCTCTTTCAGGACGGTATTTATAGGTTTGGAACATATGATCCCAAATAGAAAGAGCGAAACCAAAATTGGTATCGTGCTCAATACGGTCACTAGAATGGTGTATTCTATGCATATCAGGAGTCACTATTAAAAATCTCACGATTTTATCAACTCTATTTGGGATATTGATATTTGCGTGATTAAAGATCGAACTTCCATTCAGTAATATTTCAAAAATTAAGACGGACAGTGGATCTGCGCCTAGGGCATAAACTAAACTAATTTTTAAGGCCATCGATAAAGCTATTTCGATAGGATGAAATCTAATAGCAGTCGAAACGTCCATTTCTGTGTCAGAATGGTGAACTCTATGAATACGCCATAAAAACTCAATCTTGTGAGTGAGTAAATGCTGTAACCATATAAAGAAATCCAAAATCAGGATAACCAATATAAACTCAACCCAAAAGGGTAAACTAAGTCGGTTAAACAAGCCAATACCCAAATTTTGAGCGTCAAACGCGGCTCCAATTGCGAGTAAAGGCAAAGCAAATGAAAATAATCGTAAAGTTAGAACATTAAACACGCTTACTGACCAGTTTGTAATCCATCTTCTAGTCTTACTTTTGGCGACTATCCTCCGGGGAAATATATATTCTATGGCTGCAAAAACGACAAACAGCCCAAAAAATATGGATAAACGTATTATTCCTTCTTGCTCCATTTTGTCTCCCTTACAAAATAGTTAGGTAAGAATTCTCAATTGGCAATAAAGTTTGCTAATTTCTAATTAAAGAGCCAGCACCATGTTCTGTAAATAGCTCTAAGAGGCATGCATTCGGCACTCTGCCATCCAATATAACTACTGCTCTTACTCCACCATCTAAAGCATAAAGAGCAGTTTCGGTTTTCGGTATCATACCGTCAGAAATAATTCCTTCTTTTATCATATCTTTGATTTTTTGAGCCGATAGTTCAGTTATCACTTCGCCATCGCTATTTTTTACCCCAGATACGTCTGTTAATAGCAGTAATCGGTCAGCTTTTAATGCCGCTGCAATGGCTCCAGCGGCTGTATCAGCATTTATATTAAATGTTTCACCATTTGGACCATATCCTAGGGGTGCGATTACTGGAATGGTATCATTTTCAGTCAGCGTATTGATAACAGAAGGGTTAATCTTTGAGGGCGAACCGACCATTCCCAAATCTTTATCTGCCTGCTCGCATTCAATTAGTTTGGCGTCTTTTCCTGATAAACCGACAGCGCGTCCACCTTGATCGTTAATGGCTTGAACAATTTTTTTATTAACGCTACCGCTAAGAACCATTTCGACAACTTCCATCGTTGCTTCGTCTGTAACTCTTTTACCATTTATGAATTTAGACTCTATCTTTAGCTTTTTAAGCATTGCATTGATCATGGGGCCACCACCATGAACAATAATTGGGTTAATCCCAACTTGTCGCATCAATGCCACATCCCTTGCAAAAGTTTCCATACCCTGATCACTGGTCATAGCATGTCCACCAAGCTTAATTACAACGATGGCTTCCGTATATCTCTGTAAATATGGAAGTGCTTCGGAAAGAGTACGCGCAGTAGCAATCCAGTCACGGTTCATATCTTGTTTCTTCATTTTCACTTCCCAAAGCTTTGTGCTTTTTCACCTATACTATAAAAGGGCGCAAGCTAAAATTAGACTAACATGGCAATAACAGATCTAAGGGTTTGAATTCCCCAACCTTTCTCTGAAGATGTCAAAATGATTTCTGGAAAAGCGGCTGGGTGGTTTTGCAGGCTGCTTCTAACCTGTTCCAGAATGTTTTCGCGATCTTTTTCTTTAACTTTATCCAATTTGGTTAGAACTACTTGGAACGTGACTGCTGAGCTATCGAGCATAGACATTATCTCTGTATCCACTTTTTTGACGCCATGCCTACCATCAACCAGCACGAAAGCTCTGCGTAGAGATTGTCGGCCAGCTAGATATTGCTTCAGTAGATTTTGCCATTGCTCGACAACCTTAACTGGTGCGTTAGCGTATCCATATCCAGGAAGGTCAACCAAATAGTGGTTCTCTGGAATAGAAAAAAAATTTATTTCCTGTGTGCGCCCAGGCGTATTGGATGCCCTTGCTAGGCCTTTTCTACCGGTTAGTGCATTAATTAGACTAGATTTGCCAACATTAGAACGACCTGAAAAACAAACTTCTATTTTGTCTGGATTTGGTAACCCTTGCATGTCGACAACACCTTTAACAAAGCTTGTCTCCTTGGAGAATAATAGGCGGCCCAGTTCTTTTTTGCTTTCGTCCAACTCCTCATAAACAAGAAATGAAAGTTTCAACTTATAACCTCCACTACGTCACCGGATTTTATGTGCCCACTAGAAGTAGCTATCGCCGCCACGGTGAAGTCCTCTTGGCCCATAATTTCTAAGGTGCCAAGGGTATCGACATCTCGCTCACCCGATATTGGATTTGCTGTTGTGGCGAGGCACCTGACGATCTCCTCCTTTATTTTAAAAGTTACATCACCAATCTTTAGACTTTTGCCAATCCATTTGTGTTCATCCCAAGGTTTACAACCGTCTATCCATAAATTGCATCTCCAACGTAACAAAGATAGTTTTTCGCCGACTTTTTTTTCAATTTCCCGATGGCTAGCTAGGTTTCCAATACTAATCGAAGGAAAATCAGTATCAGTCATTCCTGTCTGAACTGACCTTACCAACTTGATTGATGCCGCTCGGCCTTCTGGCATTAAAGGGCTAACCCAATTTATAAATTTAGAAGATTCAAAATCAGGATCGATACAGATTGTTCCAATTGAGGGATGCCTTAACTCTAGTTTCTTTTCTGATGTCCAGGTCGTTGAGATTGCAGCCAGTTGAGGTGCTTTGGCAACACGAGAAAAATTCCTGCAGGGTACCCAGCTTGAGCCGTCTGCATCGCTTTGATCATGTACTACCGCCCAATTGCGGTCTAGGGGCAATGTTTTTCCGCTGTATATATCTATAGAGTTAAGGTTTTCGGAGCCATGAGATTTGATAGGGTATCTCCAAATCTGGGCTAAATTCACTCGACACCTTTTTTCTTTTTGAAACTGTCTAGAATATTACCAAAGACATCTGGTTTGTATCCTTGCCGTCTCATGATCAGATATTGTTGGATAAAAGTTATCGTGTTGTTTGCGATCCAGTAGATAACAAGGCCG
Organism: Paracoccaceae bacterium; assembly: GCA_045564975.1. Lineage (GTDB taxonomy): Bacteria > Pseudomonadota > Alphaproteobacteria > Rhodobacterales > Rhodobacteraceae > Salinivivens. Next base: position 6,653 of record JBJLGF010000011.1, on the reverse strand, counting down.
CTAGCAAAAGTGCCAAGCATAAACATAAATACCCATGGCATCCAAGCAAAAATCATTGCTTGAGTTTTATCAGTTGGGGCAGGATTGAGCTTTTGTTGTAGCCACATCGAAATACCCAATAAAATTGGAAGAATTCCTAATGATATAATTGCTAAGATTGACCCAGGGGTCGTTGGATTGGCCCAGGGTAATAAACCAAAAAGGTTTAAAATTGTTGATGGATCTGGTGCGGATAAATCTCTAATCCAACCAAACCATGGCTCGTGTCTCAGTTCAAGTGTTACAAATATGACCTTATAAAGAGAAAAGAAAATTGGGATCTGGATCAATATAGGTAAACAACCGCTAGCTGGATTGACTTTTTCTTTCTTGTATAACCCCATCATCTCTTGTTGAAGTTTTTGGCGATCATCACCAACCCGCTCTTTAATTTTTTCCATTTCAGGTTGTAATTCTTTCATCTTAGCCATCGAAGCGTAAGATTTATATGCCAATGGGAAAAGCACTGCTTTAATGATTAATGTTAGCCCAATGATGGCCCAACCCATATTTCCAATGATAACATTTAACCAGTGAAGGACAGCAAACATAGGTTTTGTCAGAAAGAAAAACCATCCCCAATCTATACTATCAAGAAAGCCTGTTACACCAGCCTGCTCATATTTACGTATCGTATCCCATTCTTTTGCTCCTGCAAAAAGCTGGGTACTAATAGATGTTGAGGAGCCATCAGAGATTACTGTTGAAGGCATTACTGCTTCGACTTGATAGATATCCTGCGCAGCAAAATATTTGGTTGTTGATCTGAAAGACGATGACTGATCTGGAATAAGCGTCGTCATCCAGTAATGGTCGGTAAATCCTGTCCATCCGCTGTTTTGGACTTCAACCCGCTCGGCATGTGTTCCTTCTTTTTCTAAGATTGGGAGATCTGCAATATCCCCATAGTCTTCTTCAGACAATTCGCCATCCGACATGCGGATTATACCTTCATGCAAGATGAAAAAGTTTTTCATATCTTTAGGTTCGCCATGGCGACGCAACAGTCCATAAGGTCTTAAGGAAATTTCGGAACCAGAATTATTTTCAATACCCTGTTCCACGGTGAACATATATTTTTCATCAATGGATATTTTACGCATAAATTTAACACCATTTCCATTATCCCACATCAAAGATATTGGAGACGAGGGTGTTAAAATATTATTGCCTACAACTGTCCAAATTGTATTTGGGTCAGGTACTTGATCTGGTTTAATTCCTACGGCTGGTGCCCATCCAAATGCTGCATAGTAAGCTTCAGGTTTGCCCACGGGGCTCAGCAGAGTGACGATGTCGGAGTCTTCTGAAATAGTATTTCGATAGTTTTTCAAGGAAAGTTGATCAATCCTACCACCTTGCGTTGAAATAGCACCAGTCAAGAGTTCGTTTTCAATCTGAATTCGCTCCGCTTCAACAGCAATTTCAGTCTCACCAGTTTCAACCAATGGTGCCTTTGCTGTGTCTGCATTGGGTGCAAGGTTACTTTCTTCTGATTGCTGCTGTTCACTTTCTATATCGCTCGGTACAGGTTCAGGCGGCGGGAATAAAATGAACCATGTGATTATCACTATAAAACTCAGCACTGAGGCTAATATCAGGTTTTTATTTTGATCGTCCATTAAGCAAGCTACCTATTCAAAATACTTATCAGGTTTCAACAGAGTATGTAACAAAAGGTCAAGTACAAATCTTTGGATTTTTAATCTGTATTTCCAATTTATTTGATTTGCCAATCCCTATTTTTTTAATGTTAAGCCCTCAAAATCAAACAGCTGAGGATCAAGCAGGTGTGATGGCCTGGTGTTCATAAGAGCCTTAAACATGACTTGTCTCCTTCCTGGAAAGTTTTTTTCCCATCCATCCAAAATTTGCTTTACTTGCTGGCGCTGTAATCCATCTTGCGAACCACATAAGTCGCAAGGGATAATTGGATAATTGAGTGCACGTGAAAATCTGTAGCAGTCTTTTTCTGCCACATGCGCTAATGGACGGTAAACAAATAAGTCGCCTTCTTCATTTACTAGTTTCGGAGGCATTGTTGCTAGTCGCCCACCATGAAATATGTTCATGAAAAAAGTTTCCAGAATATCATCTCTGTGATGTCCAAGAACGATGGCACTGCAATTTTCTTCGCGAGCTATCCTGTAAAGATGTCCTCTGCGCAATCGGGAGCAAAGAGCGCAATAGGTTCTGCCGGCAGGAACTTTATCCTTCACTACAGAATAAGTATCCTGAAACTCTATACGATGAGGTATCTCCATTTCTGCCAAAAAATTTGGAAGAGTGGTTGCTGGAAAACCAGGCTGCCCCTGATCTAAATTGCATGCCAATATCTCTACCGGTAATAAGCCGCGCCACTTTAGCTCGTATAATGCAGCCAATAGGGTATAACTATCCTTTCCTCCAGACATACATACAAGCCAACGTGCCCCGGGCTCAATCATTCCATATTGTTCAATAGCTTCACGAGTGTTTTTAATTATTCGCTTCCGAAGTTTCTTGAACTCAGTAGTTGTTGGAGCATTTTTAAAAAGTGGGTGTATTTCGTTTATTTCGTCGAACATAATGACCAATAACTCCTAAATCCGCAAAGCGACAATAATTTCTCTTTTTTAATTTCGAGAACAGAAAAAAGGTCAATCTGGTACATTGTCAATTCCCGAACCTCCTAAAGGATGACACTTAAGTATTCGCTTTATAGCAAGTCGCCCACCCTTTATTGCCCCATGTTTCTCGAGTGCCTCCAGTGTATAGGAACTGCAAGTTGGATGATAACGACAGTTTGATCCGATTAGAGGTGAAATAACTAAGCGGTAAAAGCGTACTGGAATTGAAACAATATATGCTACTGGTCGCATTAAGCTTCTCCGTTTAACTTAAGATGTAGCGCTTCCAAAGCTGATATAAAATCGTTTTTTAAGGTTTTGAATTCTGATGAAACTGTAGAGCCGTAGCGGCCAATTAAGACGTAATCAAAACCAGCGCGGCCTAAATTTGGTAATGCTTCGCGAGCTATAGCTCGAAAACGCCTTTTGGCGCGATTTCTAACAACTGCATTTCCAACTTTCTTTGAACAGGTGAACCCAACTCGAATTATCCCCAAGTCATTTTTGTTAATTTGGACAATCATAGTTTCGCAAGAGTGTTTCAGGCCACGAGACGCCAAAATGAAATCTTGTCTTTTGGTTAATGTATGTAAATCAGTCTTGGAGGTATTCAAACTAGCTTTTGTATTCTCAGCGTTATCTAACTGCTGGGCCATAACTTGCTGTTTTCATCCCTGGAGGAGAAAATTTAAGCGCTCAAAGATTTCCGGCCGCGAACGCGCCGTGCGTTTAAAATTTTACGACCAGCTTTTGTTGCCATCCGCGCACGAAAACCGTGACGGCGTTTTCTTACTAGATTAGATGGTTGAAATGTGCGCTTCATCGCTTCAACTCCGTTAAATTTAGGTACTAACCACCGGATTCGTACCGGGTAATTCTTGAAGCCCTGCTAATAAGCTGATCGAGACGATAAGTCAAATCGATGTTTTGAATTAAGATAAATTTATCTTGAAAGTGATTTATTATGCAAAAAAATGGTAAAGTTCTGATTTTCTATGGTTTTGGACTATATTTCCAGTAGGGACCTACGTTGTTTCCTGGAAGAGCCTCACAAGTGGATAACCTTAATAGACATTAATGAAAAAATTTATTCCAGTCATTGTAATCGCTTCGGCTTTTTTATTAGCATTTCTTTTGGGTGCTAAAGCTATTACATTTGATGACGTCATCTCAAATCGTGATCAAATTTTAGTGTTTCGCGATAGCAATTTGACTTTTTCTGTCATGATTTTCATGCTGATGTATATTTCTGTCGTCACCTTTTCAATTCCAGGTGCTACTGTTCTGTCTGTGACAGGGGGTTTTATATTTGGGCTAGAGGCGGGCCTAATTTTAAATATTGTGTCTGCTACGATCGGCGCCACATTTTTATTTTTGGCAGTTAGACTAGGGTTTGGAAATCTTCTTACGAGGTTTGAAAAAGGTTCTGCTAAGTTCAGCGATTTGATTGAACAGCTGAAAATTAATGAAATAAATATTCTTTTACTTTTGAGGTTAATTCCTGTTGTTCCCTTTTTTGTTGCTAATATTTTGCCTGCTATTGCCGGTGTAAGTTTGAAAAACTTTTTTTGGACAACATTTTTGGGAATTATTCCTGGTGGATTTGTTTTTACTTTGATCGGTGCTAATGCGGGGGATTTCTTTGATCGAGGTAAGGCACCAGACTTAACAGTTTTTTGGTCATTCGAGTTCTTGGGGCCATTAATTTGCCTGATAATTCTTGTCGCATTCCCAATGTTTCTCAGGGTTGCAAGGTATAATCATGACCGAAAAAATTAAAACAGACTTGTTGGTAATAGGGGCAGGGGCTGGAGGTTTATCCATTGCCGCTGGAGCGGCTCAACTCGGAGTTAAAGTTGTTCTGCTAGAAGGTGATAAGATGGGGGGTGACTGCCTAAATTATGGCTGCGTTCCGTCCAAAGCATTAATAGCTTTCAGTAATCAGAAAAAATCAAAGCAGTTTAATGAGGCAATGAGTTTTGTAAGAGAGGCAATCAAAGAGATTGAACCTCACGATAGTGAGGAAAGATTCCGCTCCCTGGGTGTCAGTGTGATCCGAGAATATGGACGTTTTGTAAATGCAAAAACGGTGGCTGCTGGAGACTATGAAATTCAATCTCGTAGGATAGTAATTGCCACAGGCGTTCATACGTCAATTCCCGAAGTTAGCGGTTTGTCGGATATTTCATACCACACAAATCAAACTATTTTTGATTTAGCACAGAAACCTGAACACTTGCTTGTTTTAGGTGGTGGCCCTGTTGGCGTTGAATTAGCCCAAGCTTTTACCCGAATTGGAGTAAAAGTGACAATTTTAGAAAAACAAAAGATTTTATCAAACTTCAATAGTGAGCAGGTAGAGATTCTAAGAAGTAATTTATCGGCTGACGGCGTTGTCTTGAAAGAAGGTGTTTCCATTGAAGAATTCTCTCAAGTTGGCAATAAATTAATCGTTCAGCTTGAAGGTGGCGAAAAAATTACTGGAAGTGATCTTCTAGTCGCAACAGGAAAAAAGCCAAATTTACAAAGGCTCAATTTGAACGTTGCTGGAATTCGTTTTTCAGATAAAGGAATTGAAACCGATCAATACCTACGAACAAGCAATAAAAAAATTTATGCAATCGGTGACGTTACCCAATTTGAAAACTTTACGAACGTAGCAAATTATCATGCTGGAATAGTTCTAAAGTCAATTACCATTGGGTTAAAAACTAAAGTGCAAAAAGAAGTTCAACCTCGAGTGATTTACACGACGCCAGAAATCGGTTCAGTTGGTCTTTCAAAAGTCCAAGCTACAAAAAAATATGGGGACAAACTAAAAATCAGCCGTGTCAATTTTTCTGAAAATGACAGAGCAATTACAGATAATAAAAAACTCGGTTGGATAGAAATATATATTTACAGAAACCTAGTGGTTGGGGCATGTGTTATTGGTATAGGTGCTGGCGAATTGTTAAATTTTTGGTCCTTTATGATTTCCAACCGTATTTCGATATATAAGGTTGCAAAAACAGGTTTTGCCTATCCGACGCTGGGAGAAGTAAACAAAAAGCTAGTAATAAATTATATTAGCCCAAAGATTTTCAAAAATCGTGGTATACGAAATTTGGTATGGCTTGCCCAAAGGTATTTACCCTGAAATAGATCAAAAAGTTAAATCAAACACTTTTATACATTCGTTTTATTTCTTTATGTCGAATAAAATTTGCTCTTGCATTAAGGCATTGCAAACCTTAATCCCTTTCGGGGTGGACCGATAGCTCAGCTGGATAGAGTACTTGACTACGAATCAAGGGGTCGGGGGTTCGAATCCTCCTCGGTCCGCCACTTTTCGGAATTTAAACATATAAAAACAATATCTCATGGGTATTTATAAATATTCGCCCCCACATTCGTCCCCACAAATTGAAGGTTTAAGCCCAATATTCGCCAACAAATGTGCCATCAGCCCAGTAAATCTTATATAGCTTCTTTGTAGGCTTAATGTTCTTTTCTAGCTTAGTTATTCTTGCATTGAAGTTACGCATTAGTGGTCTCTATGCCCTTAAGCCTTAAATCTATTCGCATAATTCAAATCGCTTAAAAGCTCTCAACAAATATCATTGTTGAGCTAGCGTTTTTGTGTCTCATCTCATTGAACGGCTGATATTCTTCGCTTTGGTAAAATTCGTCAGCAGAAGGTTTAATGGGAAATTTTATCAGTACCATTCTTGTTGGGTACCAAAGCTGAGTATCTTTTGCGTCCATGGCGCAACCTCTTACCAAATATTCACCACCGTACTTTCAACTATTGGCTTCGTATTCTGCATATAAATTTTATATTCATCCATGTTGCGAATATTTACATCGCCAATCAGATAATAAGGCTTGTCATCCATAATAATTTTATCTCCTTTGATTTTCTTGTGCTTGCCTTGAGCGACTGAGCCGCACAAGGTTTCTTTAAATCTGATTATCGTTAGCCTTGTTGTGCCGCCAACATAGCTTTGACTAACTTTCGGGCAT
>JBJLGF010000010.1:0-17257 GCA_045564975.1 Paracoccaceae bacterium | reverse complement strand
GCAAATGTGGTTTCAGCGCAAAATAATGTGTTAATCTCGAAATACGAAAATAATTTGTGCATAGCGTCAAATAGTTTGCCAGATCACGAGGTGGGCATATTTCCTAACCGTGGAAATCCACATACAATTAGAGAACAAGACGTAGAATTCTGTGTTCCTTTGGATCCAGTAAAAAACAAAAAATTTAAGTTCATCAAAGGTACTATGGGTATTTCCATAAATGGTATTCAATTTCGTCCTAATACTGCCGGTTATTACGATCCTTCGGCAAAAAGTGGACACAGCCGCAATGGTGACAAGCGGTGGTCGTTAGATATTTTTGGTGCAAAAAATAAACTTGGTTTGGATATGAATAATGGACATGTTGGACCAAACGGCTTGTATCATTATCATGGAATAGCAAAGACCTTGATGAGAACTTCTGGAAGTTCATTAATTGGTTATGCGGGTGATGGTTTCGAAATCCATTATATTGGCAATAAAGTTACTTCTGGATACAAACTAAAAACTGGAGATAGGTCTTCTGGGCCTGGTGGAAAACACGATGGTTCCTATAATGAGGATTATTTATATCACTTGATTAAAGGTGTCTTGGATGAGTGCAACGGTGGTGAATTGGATGGTAAATTTGTTTATTTTGTAACAGACACTTATCCTTTTGTTAGTAGATGTCTATGGGGTAATATTTCCTCTGGGTTCGGAGTTAATAGGCACTAGAGGTTCTAATGAAAGTCAAATACAGTTCTATAAGCCAGTTAATTAATACTGCTTGATAAATTTTGCATAGGTCTAAAAACCGCCAACACTTCACAGAGTCTAAAATGAAAAATAAACCAAGTCTGCAAAATGCGTATGACCTCAAATCACCAGATGATAATATTGAGTTATATTCTGCTTGGGCAGGGACTTATGACAGCGATTTTATAGAAGATATGCAGTACAAATTGCATTTTGCCGTAGCTGAGGAGTTTGTTTTAAATGGAGGAAATGGATTAATATTAGATGTGGGTGCGGGAACGGGAGCTCTTGCTCAAGCACTTTTGCAAAAAGGGAAATTTAGCATTGAAGCCACAGATATATCTGAAGAAATGCTGAAAGTTGCTGACTCAAAAAACATTTACAAGCGCAGCTTCTCGAGTGATTTAACAAAAAAAATTCCAGTAAAAAATAATTTCTACGATTGCGTTGTTAGTTCCGGGACTTTTACGCATGGTCATGTTGGGCCGGCCGCTATTCGTGAATTAGTGCGTGTAACCAAGCCTGGGGGATTAATAACGATTTCCGTAAATGAGCAACATTGGATTGCCCTTGATTTTGAAAGTGAGGTTGAAAAATTAAGTCAGCAAACAATGAACTCCATATTAAAAAAGATATCAATATATGGCGAACACTCGACCCACGATCATAAAGATGATAAAGCCATTATTCTTACAATAAAAATTTGAGTAATGATTAAATGGTTTTTTTAGATAGGACCAAAACCTTCTCTTGACCAAGATACATTCTTTCGTTTTTAACAGGCTGACGGGAGAATTAATTAATGGCTAGTAATAATGAGGCAGATGCCGATCCATATGACCGTGGTAAGTCAAAAAGGATCTCGGCTTTAAAAGAGCTTTGGCCTTTCTTGAAGCCATACAAATTAACGATTTTGATAGCTTTTCTCGCCCTCACTTTAACAGCAGCCGTTTCGCTGATTTTACCTTTAGCGGTTAGAAGAGTTGTTGATACTTTTAGTTCAGGCAACACCCTCATTTTAGATCAATACTTTTTGGCTGCGATCGGTATTGCAGGACTACTATCGGTAGGTACAGCATTGAGATATGCGCTTGTTACGAGGCTAGGTGAGCGGGTCGTGACAGACATAAGAAAAGCAGTTTTTGGTAGAGTGATTCATTTAAGCCCGCAGTTTTTCGAGAAAATAATGACTGGCGAGGTGTTGAGCAGAATAACAACCGACACAACTGTAATTTTGTCCGTAATAGGCTCGTCGGTCTCAGTTGCCCTGAGAAATGTATTTATTCTGGTTGGTGGTATGATTTTAATGTTGTTAACATCGCTAAAGCTAGCAAGCCTAGTTTTTCTAATTGTTCCAGCCATAATTATCCCAATTCTTGTTCTTGGTCGAAGGTTGAGAAATCTAAGCAGAGAAAACCAGGATTGGATTGCAGCAAGTTCGGGTAATGCTTCAGAAGCATTAATGGCCGTGCAAATAGTTCAAGCTTTCTCTCATGAAAATCTCACAAAAAGCTCATTTGATCAGGTTGCTGAAACAAGTTTTAGCTCAGCTAAGAAAAGAATAACAACACGATCGTTTTTAACCGTGATTGTGATATTTTTAGTCTTTTCGGGAGTAGTAGGCGTTCTTTGGATTGGTGCGCGCGACGTACGCAACGAACTTATGTCCGTTGGAATGCTTGTGCAGTTTGTAATTTATTCAATAATGGTTGCTGGTGCCGTGGCCGCTCTTTCAGAAATATGGAGTGAATTACAAAGGGCAGCTGGAGCTACAGAGCGATTAGTCGAATTGCTTAACATCGAAGATACTGTAAGTGATCCTATAAAGCCAGTTTCACCGCCAAAGAGTTGGTCGGGAGAAATCAATTTCAGTGACGTAACTTTTGCTTATCCCACTCGCGCAGATGAAGCTGCTTTATCAAATGTTAATCTTAATATTGAACCTGGTGAAACTATCGCATTAGTGGGGCTTTCTGGTGCTGGAAAGTCGACGATTATCCAATTGCTACAACGATTTTACGATCCGGATGAAGGCAAAATTTTCTTGGATGGCATAGATATAAAAACGATGAATAGATTGGAGTTTCGCAAATCTATCGCACTCGTTCCCCAAGACCCAGTTATTTTTGCTTCAACTGTTATGGAAAATATACGATTTGGTAACCCAGATGCTAATGATGAAGAAATATACCAAGCGGCCAGGTCAGCTGCGGCACATGATTTTATAAATGAGTTACCCCAAGGTTATGACACATATGTTGGTGAACGAGGGGTTATGCTCTCTGGCGGCCAAAAACAAAGAGTGGCAATAGCCCGAGCAATATTACGCAACGCCCCCGTGCTTTTATTAGATGAAGCCACTAGCGCGTTGGACGCCGAAAACGAAAGATCAGTTCAAAAAGCTTTCGACCATTTGTCAAAAGGTAGGACAACCATCGTTGTGGCTCATCGATTAGCAACGGTAAAAAAAGCCGACAGGATTATAGTTCTCGATAAGGGTAAGATCGTGGCACAAGGAAATCATGATAAACTAATCAGTGAAAAGGGAATTTATGCTCGTTTGGCAAGTCTCCAGTTTATTAATGGAATGAACTAGTAAGTTCACATATCGTTTTCTTCCCTCTGAGATTTTTATATTTTTCTCAAGGTACTTGCGTTTGAGATCTAAACGCCGCAAAATGAAAAAACAAAGTTCTTAAGGGTGTTAAGGGGAGTAAAAAATGGGTTTTGCAAATTTAGAAGACCTTTTGGCCATTGAAAAAGAAGTTAAGTGGGAAGACCGAGATTTACCATCGACTTTATTTGGTTTGCTGTCGCGTACAGCGAAATCGTTTCCGAATAGACCTGCAGTAAGTTATCAGATTTTATCGGGTCCAAAAGATAAAGCTGAAACGCTAACCTGGTCAGAGCTGCACACTAAAACGGTGCAAGCGGCAAATATGTTTCGTTCACTTGGTATTGGCAGTGAAGATGTTGTCGCTTATATTTTACCAAATGCAAATGAAACTGTTCTGACCCTTTTAGGTGGTGCAATTGCCGGGATAGCAAGTCCAATAAACCCGCTTCTTGATCCGGAGCAAATTGGAGCAATTCTTAGAGAAACAAATGCCAAAATCGTTGTAACAATGAAAGCATTTCCCAAATCGGATGTACCTCAAAAAGCAGCCAAAGCAGTTTCTTTAGCCCCTAATGTAACTTCTGTTATTGAGGTAGATTTAAATAGATATCTTACGCCACCAAAATCTTGGATTGTACCCTTAATTAGGCCTAAAAATCCCATTGAACACTCTGCAAAAATTTACGATTTTTATAGTTTAATGGATTTACAAAATACAGAGTTGGATTTTGATGATATAGAGCAAGACAGAGTTGCTGCTTACTTTCATACAGGTGGTACAACTGGTATGCCAAAAGTTGCACAGCACACATACTCAGGCATGATTTATAACGGGTGGCTGGGTCACGAACTCCTATTTACTGAAGAAGATAACGTAATATGCCCGCTTCCTTTATTTCATGTTTTTGCCTGTCATGTGATATTGATGGCGATGGTGAGTTCAGGTGCACATGTAGTTTTTCCAACACCCCAAGGATATCGAGGTGACGGTGTATTTGATAATTTCTGGAAGTTAATTGAGAGATGGCAGATAACCTTTGTGATAACAGTTCCCACTGCCATTTCTGCACTCATGCAACGGCCAGTCGATGCTGACATATCCTCAGTAAAAACTTCTTTTTCTGGTTCTGCCCCACTACCATTAGAACTATTCCGAAGGTTTGAAGAGGCCTCAGGTGTTACCATAGTAGAGGGCTATGGATTAACGGAAGCAACATGCTTAGTGTCATGTAACCCTGTTGAAGGAGAAAAAAAGGTTGGCTCTGTTGGTTTAAAATTTCCTTACACAGATATTAAAATTATCAAGCCCGAGAAAGGTAAATTAGTTGAGTGCAAAACTGACGAAGTTGGAGAGATTTGCATATCTAATCCTGGGGTTTTTGCAGGAAATACTTACACAGAGGCTGATAAAAACGCTGACTTATATTACAAGAAAAAATATTTACGCACGGGTGATCTTGGTCGAAAAGATAGTGATGAGTACCTATGGATAACTGGTCGTGCAAAAGATCTTATCATCCGTGGCGGACATAATATTGATCCAGCTATAGTCGAGGAAGCTCTTCTTGGGCATGAGGCCGTAGCCTTTGCTGGTGCCATCGGTCAACCTGATCAACACTCTGGTGAATTAACTTGTGTTTACGTAGAATTAGTTGGTGGTGCAAAAGTAACACCCGAAGAGTTGGACGAATTCTGCAAAGAGAATGTTAAAGAGCCTGGCGCTCTACCAAAACACATAGAAATTTTAGAGGAGTTACCGAAAACGGCTGTCGGCAAGGTGTTCAAGCCGGATTTACGTATGAGGGCTATTACGCGAGTATTTTCAGAAAACTTAGCAAGCTCAGGTGTAAATGCATCGATTATCTCTGTAGATGACGATAAAAAACGTGGCTTAGTTGCTAATATTTCGTCAAATGAAGATGATGATACGATTAATCAGGTTTTGGGTGATTTTACTATTCCTTGGCAACGTGCCGGCAATTAGTCTCTTTCAAAGTTTTGCCTTTAATTTTACTTGGTTTTGAGACTTTAAAAATGGAATTCAAAAAACATGTCCTGATAATTGGGTCTGGTCCCAATGCCGTGAAAGCAGCTGAATTGGAAACAGCCTTTGATGCGGTAGTTGTAATTAATAATGCTTGGCGAGTACGCCCGGATTGGAGCCATTTAATTTACCCTTATGATTTTCCAAAAGAAAGATGGCCGGAAGATATTGATTATTCCCAAACCGTGATAACGGAAAAAGAATTTGTGCCGATACAAAACCAATATGGTGGGTTTATCTATGCTGGAGCAACAATGGCATTTACGGCAGGTTATTGGGTTCTGGGAGCTTTAAAACCAAGCCATATTTCATTTATCGGTTGCGATATGCATTATCCTAAGATTGGCAAAACACATTTTTATGGTAAAGGAACTGCTGATCCCCTTAGGAAGGACATATCTCTAATGAGCTTAAAGGCTAAATCCAATCGATTTTTACACATTTCTCAGGAACAGAATTGTCTTGTTGGAAATCTTTCTAATGGCCCAAGTAAGTTGACTTTCCCGCGGATAACTTCAAAAAACTCATGGCCTAAGACCCCCAGCTTGAAAGAAGATTTAGTTTCTGAAGCCCGAGAAAGAGAAAAGGAGCTAAATTATTTTGATATAACAGGTCGTTACTGGCAAAATTTAGATAAGTATGACGTCAAAGAAATTAAAAAAATCGATGATGTGTGGGAGCGAATAATCTAAAATCAATTAGATTTTAAAGGCGGAGCTCCTCCTGAAAAAGAATTACCATTTGAGTAGTCGCATGGTTCATCTTGCATCATCAGATGCAAATCGGCGCCATTATAGGGATGTTCTTCAGCTAATTTTTCATTTACCTCGATGCCCAAGCCAGCTTCCTCTGGAACCTTTATATAACCATCTTCAACTGTTATCTTCCCAGTGATCAAAGATTTGTGAAAAGGCGTCTCAATTGTTTCCGCAATCAGTAAATTTGGTATTGATGCGGATAGTTGAATATTTGCTGCCCATTCGATTGGCCCAGCGTATAAATGTGGGGCTACTTGTGCATTGAAAACTTCCGCTATCGCCGCTGCTTTCTTCATTTCCCAAATGCCACCAGCACGTCCAAGGGCAGGCTGGATTATGGAGGCCCCTCCAGATTTTAGAATTTCAGCAAACTCCATTTTTGTTGTAAATCTTTCTCCCGTTGCAATCGGAATACTTAAAGCGCTTTGCACTTTTCCAAATTCTGATAAATTGTCCGGTGGAATTGGTTCTTCAAACCACATTGGCGAGTAGGGCTCTATTGCTTTCCCTAGTCTTATAGCACCAGCAGTTGTAAATTGACCATGCGTTCCAAATAAAATGTCTGATTTATCGCCAACAGCCTCTCTAATTGCTCGGCAAAAGTCTACAGATAATTTGATATCACGCATCGCTGGCATATGACCCCCACGCATAGTATAAGGGCCAGCGGGGTCAAACTTTACCGCTGTATAACCTTTATCAATTAAATTGATTGCGGATTCTGCAGCCATTTCTGGAGATGTCCAAAAATCATTTAAATCATGATGCTCCAAAGGATAAAGATAAGAATAGGCTCGCACGCGATCATTTATTTTTCCACCAAGTAATTTCCAAGTTGGACAATCAAATTGCTTTCCTAAAATATCCCAGCACGCAATTTCTAAACCAGAAAATGCGCCCATTACAGTCAAATCAGGCCTTTGTGTGAAGCCCGATGAGTAGGTTCTACGAAATATCTTTTCAAAATTTGAAGGGCATTCGTCCAGGAAATAACGCTCAAAAATATCCTTTATAACTATTCTCATTGCTTCTGGGCCAACGGATGAAGCGTAGCACTCACCCCATCCGCTAATTCCAGTATCAGTTGTAACTTTAACAAAAATCCAATACCGTCCCCCCCATCCAGGTGCTGGGGGACAGGTTACTATTATTTTTAGATCCTTTAGTTTCATTGCTTACGCTATTTCCTAAACTTCAAAAACAATGACATTTCTTTTGGCCGATCCTAATTTGGTATCGGCTATGGCATCATTAATCTGCTCTAGACGCCATGTTTTTGAAATTAACTCGTCCAGCTTAATGCGGCCTTGATTATAAAGGTCAACCATCCACGGTATATCGCGCTTAATCACTACATCACCCATTTTGGACCCAATCATTCCCTGAGACACTGAGGCCATCATAACGGGCTCATAAGCTGACTTATCTCCTGATTTAGGCATTCCAACCATGACTACTTTTCCACCATAACCGAGATATCTGGGTGCGATATCATATACCGTGCTGTTTCCAACCGTTACGAAAACTAAATCCGCTCCACGTCCAATTAAAGATTTAGCTATGCGCCAAGGAGATTTTTCAGTTGCGAGAACAGTATCGGTTGCACCAAATTCTTCTGCTACCAATAATTTATTTTTATTTGTATCAACTGCTACAATTCGTCTTGCGCCAGCTATTCTAGCACCCTGAATAGCATTTAAACCTACCCCGCCCGCGCCAATAACCACGACGTCCTGACCCGGTCGTAACTTAGCTGCATTCACTACTGCCCCTATGCCAGTTATCACACCACAGGCGAGAAGTGAGGCTGTTGTGAAATTCAAATCGGAATTTAATTTTACGATTTGGCTTTGATCTACAACCACTTTTTCGGCGAAAGCGCCACAATTCATAACTTGTTGGATTGTATTTCCTCTCGAGCTTAAAATAGGAGGCATAGCATTATTATTAGCTTCGCATATTGTTGGATTTCCTTCTAAGCAGTTATTACAATTTCCACATGACTTTATGAGAGTGACAACAACACGGTCGCCTATTTCAAAGCCTTTTACAGCGTTTCCAGTTTTGCTAATGAAACCAGCCGCTTCATGACCATAAACTGCTGGTAAATCTCCTCCCCAGTCACCTTCTGCAAAGGATATATCAGAATGACATACTGCAACTGCCCCTAGGGTTATCTCTACTTCGCCAGTTATAGGTTCCCTCAAATCAATTGTTTCAATTTGCAAAGGAGCTCCGAACTCGTGGCAAACAGCAGCTTTTATTTTTACCATTGTACTATCCTTTTCGAAGCACTTTTTTTTTAAGTTAATTACAAATAATTCTGTCTCGTCAATTCTTAAAATTTTTGATTTGCGAACTTTTTGGAGCCCAAATTAAAAAGACTGTAACACAGATGGCTAATAAAGCAGCAGAAGCCATAAAAGGTGCACCTGGAAAGTATATTTCTGAGTTTCTATTGGAGAAATGAGATAAGATCCAAGTCATAGACAGCGGAGTAATAATCATAGAAAGAGCAGTTAGTGAGGCGATCACACCTTGAAGGCTTCCTTGGTTCTTTTCATCAACTTGGTCTGACATTAATGCGGTTAGTGCTGGTTGCCCTATAACGCCGAGTGACGCTAATGGCGTCAAGGCAATAAGAAACCAACCGTTTGTTATAATTGCAATTAAAACCATAGCTACGATTTCTGTTCCGAAACCCAACAACACTGTGTTATCGCGTCCTATTAGATTAATTGTCGGTTGAACCAGTACACCCTGAATAAACGCAAAACAGATCCCGTATACTGTGAGTGATAACCCAATCATTCCAGGTGACCATGAAAAACGCTCTGCTGTAAAATAGGGCCAAATTGCTGCGTAAACAGCAGTACTTATCGAGTAGAGTAAAAACACTAATAAAAAAACTTTTAAATCACCAAACTTAGCAATAGCTTCAAATGTCTTAAAAGGATTTATATTTTTCGGGGAAAGCTGTTTTTGGTTGTTCTTATGCAAACTTTCTTGGAGGAAAAAATAGCAGGCTGCTGCATTTAGGGCGGAGACAAATGCCGCAGCAAAAAACGGAATTCTTGGACCTATTTCACCCAATAAACCACCTATAATAGGTCCTAGAACAAATCCAATACCAAATCCTGCTCCGATGTACCCAAATCGGGCAGCCTTTTGCTCTGAACTAGAAATATCTGCAACATATGCTGCAGCGGTTGAATGGGTCGAAGCGGTTATGCCTCCCAAAACTCTTCCAAAAAGAAGCATCCAAATACTGGTTGCTAAACCCATAATTACATAATCTACGGCCATAAAAATTAATGAAATTAAAATTACCGGTCGCCTGCCGAATGCATCTGATAAGCTACCAAGAATAGGTCCAAAAATAAATTGCATAATAGCAAATATGCTAGCAAGTATTCCTCCCCAAACTGCGGCTTCTGCTACTGTTCTACCGGGTAGTACGTCGGTCATAAGGGTCGGCAGAACAGGTATCATTATACCGATACCAACTGAATCCAAAATTACAGTTAAAACTATGATTTTAATGGGTAAATTAGATTTAATAATCATAGTTTTTCGATACTATTTTTTCTAAAATATTTGCCAAATCTGCGGGTCTTGAAAAAAATGGAGAATGTCCCGACTTTATTTCATATTTATTTTCTTCTGGAATGCTTTCAGATAGTTTTTTTTGAAGCTCGATTGGTATGGTTTGGTCATCAAGGCAGCTTACATAAGACTTAGAAACCTTCTTAAAATTCACTCCTAATTTAATAGGTGTATTTTGCGGTTTGATTGCTTGTACACATAATTTTTCAGATGCTAACTTTATATCCTGTTTTGAACAATCGTTGTAAAAAATATCCTTTTGATATTTTTTGGGAATATAAAACCCAAGACCATCTTCTGTTTTTCTGATAACTGACGTCAGTGGGTATCGATCTACCTTTTTGCGCAATTCTGCTAAGGTTTTCCCATCCTCTGGAACAAATGCTGTGAGATAAATTAAGTGTTTGATGTAGGTTGGGTCCGTCTGCGCTGCTAAACTAACAGGGTAACCTCCCATCGAATGCCCTAATACAATCGTTGGGCTATCAAGAGACGCGAGTATTTCAGAACTATATTTCTCGAGAGTTACATCTTCGAGAGGAATTTTATTATTACCGTGTCCAGGTAAGTCAATGGCCTCAGCAACGTAACCTTTATTTTGTAACTCTTTAATTAGCTTTTCAAAACACCAGGCGCCGTGACCTGAGCCGTGGACTAATAAAAACTTAGACATATCCAAGTTCTTTCATGAAATCCGATAAAATTTGGGAATATTTTTTTGGCGCCTCGACACATGGTATGTGTCCAACTCCCTTAATTAAATTGAATTTTGACCCTGGTATTAGATTACAAGTTTCCCTTACTAAATCCGGTGGCGTAGAACCATCTTCTGAGCCTGCTATTGCGATTGTTGGTAAGCGTAAGCCTGAAGTGGGAGTGTAAAAATCAGTTCCAGAAATAGCATGAGCACAACCGGTATAACCTTCTGCAGCTTGCCTTTCGAACATATTTTTCCATATGTTAAATTCTTTATTTTGGACAAACTTTTTACTAAACCAACGCTTCATTGTTTCTTCTGTCAAGGATTTCATACCAGATGATTTAACCCTGGATATCCGGTCTTCCCATATCTGACGGTTTCCTATTCTCGCAGCAGTATTTGAAAGAACCATTGCACTAACAAGGTCTAGCCTTTTTACAGCTAATCCCTGTGCAATCATTCCACCAATAGATAGGCCAATGAATAAGGAATTTTTTAATTTAAGAGTATCCATCAGTGCTTCTATATCATTTACAAGAACCCCCATGGAGTAAGGTGAATTTGGACAATCAGAAAGACCATGCCCTCGTTTATCATATCGCAGAATTTTTAAGTTTTTAGGCAAGTAGGAGATAACCTCATCCCAAATACGCATGTCAGTTCCAAGTGAATTTGAAAAAACTATCGAAGGGCCATTTTCTGGACCCTCTAATTTATAATGAATGTTAATCCCGTTCACAGTAATCACGGTGGTCATCCGCTTCCCTCAAATTTAAAGTTCTGGTTTTAAATTGTTTCTAAGGCTTTTTTAAAAATATCTGGATCAATATTTCCTCCGGATACAACCGCAATTAAAGTTTCATTATCGCATTCCTTTGAGTGGAAAAGAGCCGCAGCTAAAGCAACTGCTCCCCCAGGCTCAATAACAATACGTAACCTTGTAAATGCCAAAGCTATTGTTTTCATTACTTGCTCGTCTGTCACGACAATCCCTCCACCGCAGTATTTTTTCATTAATGGGAAAGTTAACTCTCCGGGTGTAGGTGTGATGATCGCATCACAAAGGCCTCCACTTATTTTCTTATTTGTTTGCCGCTCTCCAGTTTTTAACGAACGAACGACATCGTCAAAACCTTCAGGCTCAACAGGCCTTGTAACAAAATCTGGCATCAAAGTTGAAAGAGCTACTGCAATTCCTGACGTGAGACCTCCACCACCACAACAAACTAGTACATCAGCCTTTCCAATTCCTATTTGCTCAGCTTGGCTGGCAATTTCTAATCCTATAGTTCCTTGGCCAGCTATAACGTCATTATGGTCATAAGGTGGAATGAGTGATAGCAATCGTTCTTCAGAAATTTTTTGTCCTATTTTTTCTCTATTCTCACTCAGTCGATCATAAAGAATAACTTCGGCACCTAAATCTTTAGTATTGTTTATTTTTATTTCTGGAGCATCTTCAGGCATTATGATGGTAGCAGGAATTTTGTGAATTTTTGCTGCAAAAGCTACTCCTTGAGCGTGATTACCAGAAGAGTAGGCAATAACACCTTTTTTGCGTTTTTCAATTGGTATCGAAGATATTGCCGAATAAGCGCCTCTAAATTTGAAGCTTCCAGTATGCTGTAAACATTCTGCCTTGATAAAAATTTGCCTATCTGCAATTTCATCCAGAAAAGGAGAGTTTAAAAGGGGGGTAGTACGTTTTTTCTTTTTTATACGCTTATCAGCTTCAAAAATCTCATCGATGTGCATATTTTTTCTTCTCTAACTTGCATAAATAGACGCTGTAAGCATGATCATTATTTTTAAGGCTATTGCAATGGCGTTTTAGGCCAGCTTAAAACCTTTATTAGCGATAAAAATTAATTTGAAAAAAAACTGGGTATTGATGTCAGATCTTCTACGATGTGCATTGGTTCGTTTGGCAATCGGTCAATTGGATCTTTTAACCTGTTAACCCAAGCAGTTGTAAAACCAAAACCTGCTGCACCGGCAATATCCCATCCATTTGACGATACAAATAAAACGTTGGCCTTAGAGCATCCGATTATATTTTCTACTTGCTCGTATACTCGTGCACTGGGTTTAAAAATTTTTACCGTTTCAACGGATATTATTTCATCAATAAATTCATTAAGATTAGAGGATTTAACCGCACCGGTTAACATTTCTGGAGATCCATTAGATAGTATAGCGGTTTTAATGCCATTTTCTTTCAAGTCTTTTAACATTTGGGAAACTTCGGAGTACGGCTGTAATTCCCAGTAAAGTGCTAGTAGCCTTTCTTTTAACACTAAATCGCTTTGTAATTTATGAGTTTCAAGAGCGAAGTCTAAACTGTTTTGAGTAATTGACCAAAAATCAGTGTACGAGCCAGTCATAGACCTTAACCAAGTGTATTGCAGTTGTTTCATTCTCCAGATCTTCGAAACACTAGGCCAGACTTCTTTGAATATTTTTCGGTCTGGTTCGTTTGCCGCTATTCGCGCAGCAGCGTTTACATCAAAAAGTGTACCATAAGCGTCAAAGACGCATGTATTTAAAGTCATTTAAAAATTTTTCCATAAAAATACTTAAAAGTAAAAAAGCATTGAATTAAATTTTCAGCAGAACGGCTCCTTTTCTACCTTTAGTCAAAGTCCTTTCTTGTGCTTGATCGCAATCTTCAAGTCTATAGATACTGTCTATTCTAGGTACTAAAGCTTTTTGTCGGTAGGCGAGGTGAAGATAATTTATTGCTATTTCTCTTTCTTTAGGTGGTAAAATGTAAATTAGGAATATATCTATTTTGATAGCTTTAAACAAATATAGACCGAACGGTATGATAGGGTTCATTTCTTTGGCGGAACCATAAACTGCAAGCGTTCCACTCGGTTTCAAAACTTCGTGTAGCCAAGTCAAATTTATGCCAAACTCGACTTCTACAACGCGATCAATTCCCTCTGGTGCAACTTCCTTAATTTGTGAGACCAATTTATCGCTGGAATACTCAAAAAAATAGTCAGCCCCAAGATCAAGAATAGTTTCACAACTACTTTTCGAGCCCGTGGCAATTACTTTTGCTCCGCCCCATTTGGCCAATTGAACAGCCAGGTGACCAACTGCTCCCATACCGCCTGAAATAAGAAGTGTTTTCCCAAGTACTTCTCCTGACCCAAATATTCCATAGGCCGCGGTAAGGCCAGGAATACCCATCGTTGCTCCGTCTTTGAAAGACATTTCACTTGGCATCTCAATTAAATTTTCCAAAGCGATTGTAATATATTCTGCAGCGGTTCCAAATGGTCGCCTCCATTGACCATTTCTGACCCAAACACGTTTGCCAATTAATGATTTGTCAAGCTCTGAACCCACATCCTCAATCACACCAGATCCATCTGAATGTGGTATCACTAAGCTATATTCGGGTCTAAAAACTCCAGGCCTATTTCCTGCTCGGGCTTTGGCATCTGATGGGTTTACCCCTGAATATCTTAGTTTTACTCTGACTTCTCGCGATTTGGGCTTTTGCAACTCTATTTCCCGCACCTGTAAAACTTCAGTAGCAGGGCCAAATTCTTCGTAGCCAATTACCTTCAAGAATTATTTCCGACGTAGGCGAATAATTACATCAACAGAGGCAATTTTTGCACCTTTTGGCGCGTTTGGAAGTTCAGATATTTTCAATTGATCAGCTGGTGCGTCTGTCAACTTTTGCTCTTCCTCCCAGTAAAAATGCGGATGATCATTTGTACGTGTATCAAAATAACTTTTAGAACCATCAACAGTTATTTCCTGTACAAGGCCAGCATGACAAAACGTATGTAAAGTATTGTAAACTGTCGCTAATGAAACTTTGTCAGCACGCTTATTTACCTGCTCAAATAGGCTCTCAGCAGTAACATGCCGGTGTTTGCCGTCCCCAACCAATATCTCAGCTAGCACCAAACGTTGTCTTGTTGGGCGTAGATTTGAGCCTAAAAGCCAATTTGTCGCTCTCTGAGTGGATGTCATATTAGACTTCTTTCTGTTTCTCTATTAGCTATATTAAATCACAATTGTTTAAAAGTTCAACGCTTTTTACATTTTCGAAATCACCATTTTTTTTCTTAGGCTTGCAAGCTAGTCTTTTGGAGTGATAGACAACCTTTAATAAAAGGAAATATAGAGCAGGAAAGAAAGCTCAAAATGGCAGGATATCCATCAAGTTTTGGTCGAGAAGACCTTCTTAAGTGCGCCAAAGGTGAATTGTTTGGTAAAGGTAATGCTCAGCTTCCGGAACCTCCAATGCTTATGATGGATAGAATTACTCACATTAGTTCGGATGGGGGTGAAAATGGTAAAGGTCATGTTGTAGCTGAGTATGATATTAATCCCGACCTTTGGTTTTTTAATTGTCACTTTCCTGGCAATCCAATAATGCCTGGTTGCCTTGGTTTAGATGGTCTCTGGCAGTTAACGGGATTCAACCTAGGGTGGCGAGGTTGGCAGGGACGTGGTTATGCTTTGGGCGTGGGTGAAGTAAAGCTTACAGGTATGGTTCGTCCAGATCGAAAGCTATTAAAATATACGGTTAATTTCACAAAAGCGGTTCAAACAAAAAGGCTTACGATGGGTGTGGCCAACGGAATTGTTGAAGCTGATGGTGAGCTAATCTATCAAGTAAAAGATATGAAAGTTGCTTTATCTGCCAGCTAACGTTCAGCTATCATTTCTGCAATTTTTTTTATAAACTGATGCCGGAACCTGCTGGCTTTAAAAGGAGAAGACTATGAACCGAGTAGTTATAACCGGATTAGGAATAGTCTCGTCTATCGGTAATAACGCAAAAGAAGTACTCGATAGTTTGCAGGCTGGTAAGTCTGGCATTACTTCTAATGAAGATATGATCGAGTATGGTTTTAGAAGTCAGGTAGCGGGTGATATAAAGTTAGATGTCAAAGATTTTGTAGATAAACGGACTTTACGATTTATGGGTCCTGGTGCTGCGTATGCACACATAGCAATGGAGCAGGCAATTAAAGATGCGGGCTTAGAAGAAAACGAAATTTCTAACTTCAGAACTGGCTTGATCGCTGGCTCAGGCGGACCTTCCACTTCGGCAATGTTGACCGCGCATCAGATCGTTTTAAAATCTGGCGCTCCAAAGCGCATTGGGCCATTTGCTGTTCCGAAATGTATGTCATCAACAATTTCCGCAAATTTATCAACTGCTTTTAAAATAAAAGGCTTAAATTATTCTATAACATCAGCCTGTTCTACTTCTCTGCACTGCATTGGAAATGCAACAGAACAGATTATGATGGGCAAGCAAGATATTATGTTTGCCGGTGGAGGAGAAGAATTGGATTGGACCTTGTCTTGTCTTTTTGACGCGATGGGAGCGATGTCTTCAAAGTATAACGAAACACCAGAGAAAGCATCTAGAGCATTTGATGTTGACAGAGATGGGTTTGTTATAGGCGGCGGTGGAGCTATTTTAGTGCTTGAAAACCTAGAGCACGCAATAGCTCGTGGAGCCAAAATTTATGCTGAAGTAACTGGATTCGGAGCAACGTCAGATGGGCATGATATGGTGGCACCTTCTGGTGAAGGAGGAGAGCGCGCAATGCGTTTGGCGCTTGAAACGCTTCCCAAAGAAAGAGCTATCAGTTACATAAACGCGCACGGAACATCTACTCCCGTTGGAGATGTGGGCGAGATAGAAGCGGTAAGACGTGTCTTTGGCGTTGGTTCAACGCCTCTGGTAAGCTCAACAAAATCTATGACTGGTCATAGCCAGGGAGCGACAGGCGCTCAGGAAGCGATTTACTGCCTTCTGATGCTCAAACATGATTTTATAGCGCCTTCAATCAACATTGATCAGCTTGATCCTGAGTTAAAGCCTTTTGAAATAGCCTCCTCGCTTGTGAAGGAAGCAAATTTGGATACGGTTATGACAAACAGTTTTGGATTTGGTGGGACAAATGGATCAATGCTACTTTCAAACTATAAAAATAAAGTCTGATAAACTGAGGTTAATCATGTTAGATCTAAGAGGTAAACGTGGACTTATAATGGGTGTTGCCAACGAGCGTTCTATTGCTTGGGGTATAGCAAAGGCTATGTCAGATTCTGGAGCAAAGCTGGCATTTACATATCAAGGTGAAACTTTTGGTAAGCGATTACATCCTTTGGCTGAGTCCGTTGGATCTAATTTAATGCTGGATGTTGACGTGACCGATGATACTTCTCTTGATAGAGCTTTTGAACAATTACAGAACAGTTGGACTTCACTAGATTTCGTCGTACATGCAATCGCGTATTCAGAAAAAAACGAGCTTACTGGAAGATTTATGAATACGACCCGAGCTAACTTTAAAAGCTCTCTTGATATCTCATCATATTCGTTTGTTGAAATTGCGCGAAGGTCTCACCCTATGATGATTGAAAATGGTGGGACGCTACTTACTCTAACCTATCAGGGTTCAAATCGGGTAACCCCATTTTATAACGTAATGGGTGTGGCAAAGGCAGCACTTGAGGCAACTACCCGTTATTTAGCAAATGATCTTGGTCCAGATGGAATTCGAGTGAATGCTATTTCCCCAGGCCCGATGAAAACTCTTGCTGGTGCTGCCATTGGTGGAGCTAGAAAAACCTTTAAGCATACAGAAATGAATTCCCCTTTGCGATCAAATGCCACGTTGGAAGCAGTAGGTGGTACCGCTGTTTACCTTGTGTCTGATGCGGGTGCCTACACAACTGGAGAGGTAATATGTGTTGACGGTGGATACCATATTTTAGGCATGCCACAGTCAGAAAACATATAA
>JBJLGF010000009.1:0-17408 GCA_045564975.1 Paracoccaceae bacterium | reverse complement strand
GAACAGCATATTAGACGTGAAAAAGCGACTTCTAATGTTTGTACCGCGCAAGCACTTTTAGCAGTTATGGCCTCTTTCTATGCCGTATTTCATGGTCCAGAAGGCCTGAAAGCCATAGCACAAAGAATCCATAGAAAAACGGTAAGATTAGCGAAAGGCTTAGAGTCCGCCGGGTTTAAAGTTGAGCCAGGCGCGTTTTTTGACACGATTACTGTCGAAGTTGGTCTAATGCAGAAAACAGTTATGGATGCCGCCGTGCGAGAAGGCATTAATCTTCGTGCTGTTGGCAAAACAAAAATCGGTATCAGTCTGGATGAGCGCTCACGACGAAAAGTTACAGAAGCGGTTTGGCGCGCATTTGGAATAACTCGCAGTGACGATGATCTCTCCCACGATTACCGTGTACCTGATAGCCTACATCGTAAGTCGAAGTATCTTGAACATGACGTATTTCATATGAATCGGGCTGAAACCGAAATGATGCGGTATATGCGCAGACTAGCAGATCGAGATTTAGCGTTAGATCGAGCAATGATCCCGCTTGGCTCATGTACTATGAAGTTAAACTCTGCTGCCGAGATGATGCCCGTGAGTTGGCGCGAATTTTCACTTCTTCATCCTTTTGCACCAAAAGATCAAGCTCTAGGGTATGAGGAAATGATTTCAGATCTTTCATCAAAGCTATGTGACATAACAGGCTATGATGCTATTTCCATGCAACCTAATTCGGGTGCACAGGGTGAATATGCAGGATTGTTAACAATAGCAGAATACCATAGAGCTAAGGGAGAAGATCATAGAAATGTCTGCTTAATTCCTACTTCTGCCCATGGAACCAACCCAGCAAGTGCACAAATGGTCGGTTGGAAGGTAATACCTGTCCAGTCAGCTGAAAACGGAGATATTGATGTAGCAGATTTTAGAGAAAAGGCTGAACTGCACAAAAATGATTTAGCGGGATGTATGATTACATATCCTTCCACTCACGGCGTATTCGAAGAGACAGTGCATGAAGTATGCGCAATTACTCATGAATATGGAGGGCAGGTATATATTGACGGCGCCAATATGAACGCGATGGTTGGCTTAAGTCGTCCTGGTGATATTGGCGGTGACGTGAGCCATCTGAACTTACATAAAACGTTCTGTATTCCCCACGGTGGTGGTGGACCAGGAATGGGGCCTATTGGTGTTAAAGCCCACCTGACACCTCATTTACCAGGACACCCAGAGCTTGGAGACGATACCGGGCCTGTATCAGCCGCACCTTTTGGTTCACCCTCATTACTACCTATATCCTGGGCATATTGCCTAATGATGGGTGGTGAAGGACTTACTCAAGCCACCCGAGTGGCAATTCTAAATGCAAATTACATCGCTAAACGCCTAGAGGGATCATTTGATGTTCTTTATCGTGGAGCGAATGGAAGAGTTGCTCACGAATGTATTATTGATACACGCCCATTCGCTGAAACAGTCGGTGTAAGTGTAGATGATATAGCAAAGCGTCTGATTGATAGTGGTTTCCATGCTCCGACAATGAGCTGGCCGGTCGCAGGGACTTTAATGATTGAGCCAACCGAGTCAGAGACTAAAGCAGAATTAGACCGTTTCTGTGATGCTATGCTGTCGATCCGAGAAGAGATTAGACTTATTGAAGATGGTAAATATCCTAAAGATAATAATCCGCTTTGTAATGCACCACACACTGTACAAGACCTGGTTGGTACTTGGGAGCGACCTTATTCACGAGAACAGGGGTGCTTTCCTCCAGGGGCTTTTAAAGTTGATAAATATTGGCCGCCAGTGAACAGAATTGATAACGTCTATGGTGATCGTCATCTTGTTTGCACTTGCCCACCGATGTCAGAATATGCTGAGGCTGCAGAGTGAATTTTAGCTCGAGGCAATAACATCGAAAAAAAAAGGGGAATACAGTTCTTCTGGTATACCTTTTAGAGAGCTAATTGGGCTCCTTGGGAAAGGGCATCCAATTTTGCGTAGGCTATTTCTGGATCGACTGCTCCAAAACCCGCAAATGTTCCAAAACCACAATCACTTCCGGCTATAACTCGATTTTCCCCAACAATATCAATAAAATTTCTTATTCTTTGCGCAACTAGTTCAGGATGCTCTACAAAATTTGTTGTGGTGTCTACAACTCCAGGCACCAGAATTTTGTCATCCGGTATATCTGATTTCCGATCCCTAAAAACAGTCCACTCATGTCCGTGGCGAGGGTTCGACGTTTCAAACAAAACATACCTAGCCTTTGCCGCCATTAGAGTGTCAAACATTTTTGACATGGGTATGTCGCAGACATGGGGACCCTCATAATTACCCCAGCAAATGTGTATCCTAACTTTTTCTGAAGGGATTTCAGATAAAGCAAAATTTAATGCATCAATATGCAATCCCGCAACTTTAATAAACTCTTCATCACTTAAGTCATTGAATAGCATATGCCGTGAAAGAGCCAAATCAGGACAATCAAGCTGAAGATCTAATCCAGAAGAAACTATTGTTTCGTATTCATCTTTCATAGCATGAGCTAAGGCTTCAAGGTACTGTTCCCTAGTTTTGTAAAAATCATTTTGAAGAAAAAGAGATATAACTCCAGGTGATGCAGCGTTCATAAAACCACGGTCAACTCCATGTTGGGCCATTGCTGCTTTCAGGTTTTTAATATCCTTTTCTAATTCACCCTGACCCTTTGACCTTACCTCTCCAACACACATTGGTCTTGAATATGTTGGAGTACCTCCATCATTTGCCAAACGCTCAAGAAAACTTGGAAATTTTTTTAAATCTTCAGGAGCATTTCTAGGGCTGTCACCATCGAACCCGGTGTATCTATCCTTAACGTAAGTTGCGTAGCTTATCTTAGATGTTTCACCGTCGCTGACAATATCTACGCCAACTTCTTTTTGACGCCTAACAGTTTCAGAAACTGATCGGGTCATACAGTCGTCAAATGCAGCTTGATCGAACTCATTTCCTTTCTCACGTGCAAATATAAAATCTACAACCTCTTGCGAACGTGGCAAGGACCCAACATGTGAAGTTAGTATTTTACCCATTTGAAGGCTTCCTCTCTACTAATAAAAAAATGCTAGCCTTTCCATGTATGACCAGCTGGATCTGCATTTCCTTTGATCTGATATAATGCGGCTTCTCCAGTGACCGCAGGAATTATGGAATGACTTAATTCAGCAGGCACTGACATTGTATCCCCAGGAGCTAGCACTTCTGAACCACCATCCCATGAAATACGCCAATGGCCACGCACGGGCATTAATACCGACGGGAACCGATGACTTTCTAAATTTTCGACTGCGGAACCCCGAGTAATGAAATCAACTTCAAAACCTGGCTTGTCCCGCAATAGACCATTTTCTCCTATGACATTCACTGGTCTGCTATCTGACAAAGCGAACATATCCCAAAATCGAGCTACGTGATTTGGAACTACATCCATCGTTGTTAACTCTGGCCTCTTAGCAAGTTCGTCACTTTGCATGACAGGCATAGGACCTATGCCGTCTGGTAAGCTTTGACCTTTCTTTTGATCGTATAGTTTTCCGTTTTCACCAAGAATTAAACCATGGTCAGCAGCATCTTCTATAACTTGTGGAGCCCAGTGAACCCCACCACCAGCATCATCTCCACCAAGAATAGCCATGATCATGCCATATTCGGTGCCAATATTTTCAAAGCCTCGGAATATACCTGTAGGTATATTAATGATATCGCCCTGCTCAAGCACAACTTCGCCTGCATTTCCCCACCTTCCCCAAAAAAAACGCCAACGGCCGGACAGTACAAAGAAAACCTCAGCAGTATTATGGTCGTGTAGAGAATTTCGGCATTTTGGTGGTTGACCCGCCGCACCAATATTGAAGCCATGCGGAATAGCAATGTGAACATGCTGATCAGGGCTTTCTGAAACACCTCCACCAATTATAGTAAAATTTTCCTTTTGATCACTTCCTGGCGTATGCGCATCAATAAATGCGGTTTTGCATGGAACTAATTCACCATAGCGCACGATGCGATTAGCCATTGTGTGTTGCGTCATTTATATACTCCCAAATCTAAGTTTGTGACAAAAAATTTAAGACCCATGTTTTATGAGAATTTGTTTCCAAATTGCAGTTTCATCAAATAAAGTCCATTCGCGACGGATTTTTGGGATATCGCCTGAAACAGCTCCAAATTCGACGTGTGTTGCCCCAAAGATATAAACATCGGCACCTGTTGGGGCACCATAACTACCCCAGCCGGCATGTTTACCATTTAAAGACCATCGAAGTGCTGCACGGGGTGGCATAAATGGGTCTTCTCTGCCAATTTGATGATGTATTTTAAACTTCGCATCAGGGAATGAAGCACGAAGCCCCATCCAAAATTGATCAGCGCCGTCATGAGACAAAGTGCTTATGCCTCCCGGATATTCCAAATTCGCCGCCCGATCGTATTCGCTGGGGATGGCTGCAAAATCAGCATTCATAATTCGAGTAAGAATATCAGCAAATTTTTGACCCCATGCATTATCATTCCCTGTTCCAACATAAGGACCTATTACATCATCCTTTGGCGAAAATGGCTTAACACAATTTTCTGCACCACCTTCTTTTTCAATCAAATCTCGAGCATAATCTTGCGGTGACATGCCGAGTTGGCGTACGATTGCACCCTGATCCCGGATTAACCATTCATCATCAATTTGGTTATTGCGTGCATGGCAATCTGCAATAATTCTGTAATCAAGCTTTTTACCCGTCGGCTCTCCATAAACTCCCGGCCGTGAGTGAGTAGCCGTTGAATGTAATCTATGAGAGCTCAACATGCCTTCTTCTGGTGTACCTGACCAGATTACATCCTCACCATAAAGAGTACGATCTGGAAATTCGGCCAAGGTCGCCATGGTCGCAGCAATTACTTTTTCATTCCCAATTACAATCGATCCAGGTGACCTGACAATAATATCTGATGCGTAGTACTCGTGGAGTGTGGAAATACCACGCTCCTCCCAGATTTCTTTCGTAATACCAATAATATATTCGGGAAAACTTTTATATTTATTGCTAAAACCATGCATTAAAATTCTCCTAGATCGGTTTCTGGCATGTGGTTGACCTAATAACTAAAGGGCTATCAATTTGAAGTTTGACAGGATTAGAGGAATTTGGATGCTCTATCCGATTTAAAATCGTATTCACAGTTTCTTGAACCATCAAGTTGGCACGCTGCCTAACTGTTGTAAGATCATAAGACCTCCATGAAGCCGGTGGGACGTCATCATATCCAATAACGGATACGTCCTGAGGAATACTTAGTCCAAGTTCATATCTTAAAATATCCATGACAATGAAGGCCATATGATCATTGGCAACAAAAACTGCGTCAGGCCGGTCAACCTTAGGTTTGTCAAACATTTTGAAAGTAGCAGCCTTGGTTTTTTCAGCTCTGAAGTTTCCAACCTTTCGAGAAAAAACTGAAAGGCCGCTGTCTGAAATTTCTTTGTTAAAGCCTGCTTCCCTATCTCGCTGGGTCGATGCACCTTCCCAGCCAGCTATGTAGCCGATCTTCTGATAACCTAAATCAATTAACAGCCGAGCAGCCTTTCGTCCGCCCTCAAAATTATTTGACGTAATCGACGAAATATCATCCATATCTTGTGAACGATTAAAAAGAACGACAGGGACTCCGGCTGCTTGACAACGTGACCCAACCTCTGACGAAAGTGCTACAGAGGCCATCACAATACCGTCAACTTGATAATCTAAGATTTCCTCAACCACTGAGCTAACATTGCCAGCCGTTTGTGAAGCCATAAAAATTAAAACGTGATAACCGCGTTCTTGAAATGCATTAGAAAGTTTTTCTAATGCTTCGGGATAAAAGTAGTTTTCCAGATACGCTACAACTAAACCAATTATTCGGCTTTTTCCCGAGACCATTGCACGAGCTAAAATATTTGGTCGGTACCCTAGTTCACTCGCTGCTATTTTCACCTTTTCAGCTGTTTTTGCAGAAACGGACGCTCCTGGCGTATAAAATCGGCTAACCGCCGACTGCGATACGCCAGCCCTCTTTGCCACTTGAGATGAAGTTATTCGGTCAACCATTCTACAAAACCGCCTCCGGAGGAGAAATCCTGCCAAGAATACGCGCCTTGTTAAACTCCTTAAGCCGTTTAAAAACATCAACGCCTAATTGGTAGTAAACATCAAGCAAATCTAGCAAAACCCAATTTTCCCGGATTAACCCATCTTCAATTCGCCAAAAATCTAAGGAACACATCGTTATTTTCTTACCAGCAGGCGCTATACCCATCCAGCCGTCGTTGGTGACTGTTTGAATCATATCAGGCCAACCAGTCACGGCAGCGTATTGATCGTCACCAAAAAAATGAAAAGCAATTTCGTCATTATACCTACCACGATCGGGCATACCGTTTAAAAATGGAATTTGATGCCAGTTTCTAAAACCTGCGATACCACGCCCAGTACCAATTCCCGCAGGCCCATACCAGTTCATTCTAGGGTGCCAAAACTTTGGCATTTTCATAACTTCAGCCTCACCTTGGCTTGGGTGAAGTTTCATATGATCCAGCATTTCCATAACTAAATCACATGATTTTTTCGACTGCTCTTCATTCCAGGGTCCGTTAACTTGTCCATCGAGCGTCGCCGGGCCAGGGACATGATATTCTAACCCAAGAGAAGGAGCCATAGGCCAGGCATTTGCCTGCATCATGAGCTCCGGAATATCCCATAAAGCTTGTACTTCTACAATCTTTCCTTCTTCAAACCTGAAAAATTCATGGAACCGCATGTGAGCAAGGTGTCCAGTGGCTGGGATATCTAGCCATGGCGCAACGAATGTTCCCGAGTAATGACCACCACATCCAACCCAGTGATTACCCTCTTCTGTCTCTCCCCCTATTACAATCCAATCTCTTCTTTCCAGATCTGGAAAAGCATCAAACAAAGGAGCATAGCAAGTTGTAAAAAAAGCTTGTGGGCCAATTAAATCTTTAAATGGAAATGGCATTTTGATTTTTGCGTCAGGATCAATCAGTTTTCCTAATTCTAACCTTACTAACTCTTCATCAAAATTGTACATTGCAGCCCGAAGGGGAGTAACTAGCTCCTTATTTTTTGAATGAACACAATTCATTTTTGACCCATTTTGATTTACTTACAAAATTACTCTGCAGCTGTTCCATAGGGAACATTTTTGCCTCCATAACGCCGGACGCGCACATTGCACTGTTCAGCATGGCCAACAAAGCCCTCAAGCATGCATAATCGAGAACCATATTCACCAACTAACTTCGCGGCTTCGTCCGTTTCAATACGCTGATAGCTATGCGTTTTTAAGAACTTGCCTACCCAAAGACCACCAGTATATCGGCCCGCTTTTTTAGTTGGTAGTGTATGGTTTGTGCCTATGACTTTATCACCATTTGCAACATTGGTCCGCGGCCCGAGAAATAAAGCTCCGTAAGAATGCATATTTTCAAGGTACCAATCATCACGATCAGTCATAATTTGTACATGCTCATATGCCATATCGTTTGCAACAGAAAGCATCTCTTCGTGTGTATCGCAAAGTATCATATCGCCATAATTTTCCCAACTTGCAGATGCTGTTTCAGAGGTAGGAAGAATGTCCAGTATTCGCTCTATTTCAACTAATGTTTCTCGGGCTAATTTTTCACTACAAGTTATCATGGCGGCAGGTGAATTATAGCCGTGTTCTGCTTGACCCAATAAATCTGTTGCACATAATTCAGCATCAACTGTTTCATCTGCGATAACCATTGTTTCGGTAGGTCCAGCAAAGAGATCTATACCAACGCGTCCAAAAAGCTGACGTTTCGCCTCAGCAACAAACGCGTTTCCAGGGCCTACCAACATGTGAACCGGGTCAATAGTTTCTGTTCCAATTGCCATAGCTCCAACCGCTTGAATTCCGCCAATAACATAAATTTCGTGTGCACCACCTAGATGCATTGCAGCCACAATAGCAGGATGGGGTTCTCCATTAACAGGTGGAGCTGATGCAATAATTCGGGGAACACCAGCAACAGAAGCTGTCAAAACCGACATGTGAGCTGATGCAACCATTGGGAATTTTCCCCCAGGCACATAGCACCCAACAGATTGAACAGGTATATTCCGATGACCTAGGATAACACCAGGCATAGTTTCAATTTCAATATCAGTCATGGAGGCACGCTGCGCCTCAGCAAAGTTTTTAATCTGCTGCTGTGCAAATTTGATATCATCCATATCACGCACAGAAACCTTCTGCATGGCTGCATCAATTTCGCTTTTAGTTAATTTAAATTTATTAGGAGCATAATTATCGAATTTTTTACTTAATTCACGAACAGCCGCATCTCCATTTTTTTCAATTTCATCAAGTGTTGCTTCAACAACTTCCCGAACTTTAGCATCATCTGCAGCTTTTTCGATTTCTGTTTTTGATTTCTTAAGAACATTAATAGCCATATCAACCACTCCTCGTATCTGGCCGAGGTGCATTTTTTTCACCCCGATCATAAACTTCCCAACCGTGTCCATCGAACAAATCTACACCCAGTTGTGCCGCAACATGGGCAAAATCAACGTTGACCCAATTATCTACTATTTTCCCGTCGATAACTTTCCAAAAATCCATGTAGCGAATTTCTACTCGCTTACCCGTGGCAGCTATTCCAAGGAATTCGCCACTGTGGGTCGCCTCTTGGCGCCCAAACGCTGCAGCCCACTCACCCATGTAAAGTCGAGCTTCATCAATACATACCTTATTTGAAAACGCAGCTTGAAAAGGCCTTTGCCAATTATCTTGAAATTCTTTTAACCCAACTTTCGTTCCACAACCTTGGTTGCCAATCCAACGGAAACCTTCCGAGAAGAATTCACCAATATCATCAATCCTATGGTCATTTAATCCATCTACCATATCCTCAATAACACGGCGTGTTTCATCAGTTTTTGAAAGATCTGTATTCTTAGAAAGAGTAGCTTGTTCTGGGCGCGATCCCTTCATTTATAGGACCTCTCCAAAAAAAGAAATTTTACAAATGGGCTTCTCATCCTTTTACTGCTCCCGCCGTAAGGCCACTAACTATTTGTCGTTGAAAAAACATAACCAAAATAAATAACGGTGCTGCGGCTGAAACAACCGCTGCAACAGCAAACATCACATTGCCTTCCGTATAGGTTGTACCCAAAAATGCAGCAATTTGGGGTACCATAGTACGGTTATCCTCTGACAATAACATGGACGTTATTGCAAAGTCATTATAAGCCAGCAGAAAGCTAAAAAGGCCTGTTGTAATGACACCCGGCCACATTACAGGAATTATCACAAGACGAAATGCCTTGAATTGAGAGCAGCCATCTACTTTAGCACTTTCATCAAGTTCTTTTGGTATATTTTGAAAAAATGAATGCAACATCCAGAGTGTAAATGGTTGGTTTATTGCAACCAAAACTATGATTGTAGTCGGCAGAATACCCCAAACATTCCATTCGAAAAAGGGCAGCATATAGCCTGAAACAAGCGTGATCGGAGGCATCGCTCGAAAAATTAACGCAGCTATAAGCAGAATAAGTGTGTAACGATAACCCGAGCGAGATAGGGCGTAACCTCCCAGGGTTCCAATTGTCAGAGATGTACAAACAACGAAAAAACAAACAATAAATGTGTTTATCACGTTACGCCAAAACTCTTCTTTTATCCAAGCGCCCTCGTAACCCGCATCTGTAAAAGGTTGACCATATTCAGCGATTGTTCGTTCCCCAGTGAGAGCATTGGTCCAATTTGCCACTGAAAAAAAATCAAGCTCAACCTTGAAGCTGCCCCAGAATGTCCAGACAAAGGGAAAGGCTGCAACTAATAGCCAAAGAGCTGCAAAGATATATATCACTATACGCAAACTTATTGAGCGTCGTTTGGAAGCAAGAGTCATTTAGCTTTCTCCATAAAGTCTCGCCAGGTTCTTCTCAAAACTGGGAGCAATAGGATCGTCACGCCAATTATGGTGAGAACTGACGTTGCAGACGCTGAGGATAATTGACGCGTTTCTCCACCTAAATCATTAAAAATAAACCAGCTTAGGCTCTGCGCATGTGCTGATGCGTTAAACCCAACTATTGGTTCAAAAACGCGAAAATTATCCATCAATTGAATAAGGGCTACAAAAGAGACAAGAGGCATTAAGTGAGGAAGAACCACATAGCGAACTTGCTGTGTACGCGTTGCGCCATCGATTTGAGCTGCCTCTAGTTGATCCGCCGGCAAAGTTTGCAAACCTGCATAAAAAATCACAAATGCGAAAGGAGCCGCATGCCACACACCATAAACTATTAAAGAAATCCACATTAAGCCTGTTGATGCTTTTAAAGACAAATTGGGATCAGCAAAAATCCACTGTATCGCCGATCCTAAGATGCCACGACTATCTATCATCCAGAATAAAACAAGAGCGCCTATTAAGGGCGTTATAACAAAGGGCAGAAGTGAGAAAAACACAACCACGCCTTTAATCCGTTCATGTAGAGCGTTTACGTTAAGTGCTACCAAGAAACCAACTAACACGACTAGAGGAGTAACGATAAATGTAAATGTCAGGGTGAACGCCATTGCTCGATAAAATGGTAAATTACCTAGCTTGTTAAAAAAGTCGCTGAAACTTGTAGAGCTAGACCAGATTTCTTTAACTTCCGATATTGCTAAATGGCCTCGGTCACTAAAAATCTCTAAGCCAATAAATCGACCTATCGGTTTCTCTTCCCGTAATTCTCTCGTAGCCTCTTGATCAATTGAAGTTTCTTTTGTGCACCCAACCAAAGGAGTGCAAGTTTCAACTTCGATCAAAACAGCTTTGTGCGGCGCGTGAACAGACTGAACCAATACGGAGACAATTGGAAACGCAATAAATAAAAGCATTGCAAGCGCTGTCGGTGAGAAAAACCATATAAAAGTCGAATGTTTCATTTAAAGAGGCTCTATTTAAAAAAGGGGCGCACGGACGGGCGCCCCAAATAATTTTAACTAGTTCAAATAGCCTTTTTCCTTTGCTGCAGCTACATAAGCTGCCTCTACATCAGCTAGAGCCTGCTCAGCAGTTTCCTTGCCCTGCATGAAGTCAGGTAGTTCAGCTCCTAATGCAGTATGCATTAAACCCATGTAGGGTAGCATTGGATATGGTGTTGTTCCCATTTTAGCAGCTTCGAAAACACCAATGGCTGCGTCAGTTGGCTTATAACCATCGATCAACCAAACAGCTTGTGTTCGAATATTTTCATCGCTCATCATAGATGGGCTGATCCCGTTCATCATTGCGATAAATGTTGCTTCTGCTTCTGCATCTGAAATGTTTTTAGCAACAGTCCAACCGTCCCACCAAAGAGTAGAAGCCGCAGTTGATCCACCACCAACTGTCATTGGTCCTGCAATTGCGTGACCATTTTTTACAGCATCTGTAACACCTTCAGCAGTTGTTTGAGAGGAAGCTCTTGAACCCCACATGTTTAACAATGCTATATTTCCCGCTCTATATTCTGCGTTTGTCGCATTAGAGTCATGTGTTAAGAAATCAGGGTTCATATACTCTGAAAGAGATTTCATCATGTTAAGTGCATTAACCCCGGCTTCAGAATTCACTGAAGGGCTGGCTGAACCCGATTCAAAATGAGAACCACCGTAGCCTAAGAACATATTATTAAATTCCTGAGCCAAGTTCCAACCTGCAGCATATGCCCCACCAACTGGATTTTGCATTGCGCCTGATGATCGAATTTTCTCAGCAGCAGCTAACATTTCTTCATAAGTTTTTGGAACGTTGATGCCTAGGTCTGCAAGAACGTCCTTACGGTACATTAAGTGTTGAGCATTAGCCATGAATGCAACGGCCATGATTTTACCATTAACTTTGATCAACTGACTAGATTTAAGATCACCGCCATGTTTCGCCACCAAATCGTCCAAGGGACGAATTACATCTTCATTCATCAAAGCAACAATTGATGAATTCGCAACAATTGCTGATGTATATTCTGCTGGATTGCCTTGCATCCCAGGAACATTAATTTTTTGGTGATCAGCAGTGAGGTTAGTTGAAACCTCAGCACCTGTACACGCTGCAGCGCCCGCTCCTACTGTTTGAATAGCTGGAAATTCATTTCCAACTACGCTCACGCGAGCACTAATTTCACAAGCTTGCGCAGCACTGAATGCAGTAAGTGAGAGTGCGCCTACTATCGATAATATTTTTGAGTTCATATTTAAGGTCTCCCTAGTTTGAGTGATGTTTTAAAGTTACATCTAGTGATCCACACGAGTGGTTTTGTCCGGGTCATCCCGAAAGTCTTGCCCCTGTTTTTGCATCAAATAGGTGGCAAATTTGCGCAGGAATCGAAAAACTTATTTTATCTCCAATTTCTGCACGAAAATTTTTATCAGCTTTTACACTAACCAATTTATCTTTAATTTTGACGGTTACCATTGTGGCGTCGCCAAGCAATTCCATCGCATAAACAGTTGAACTAATTTCTGATTTGCGTTTTGAAATTTTCGCATCTTCCGCCCTGAAACCAAGGGTTACCGGACCGTCTTCGATTTTTAGGCCACTGATTTTTGTATTTTGAGCCTCAAAACATCCATTAGATATTGTACCCTCAAGTAAGTTCATAGCTGGACTACCAATGAAACCTGCAACAAAGGTATTTAAAGGTGAATTATAAATCTCAGTTGGTGTTCCAACTTGCTGGACCACACCATGGTTCATCACAACAACTCTATCGGCAAGTGTCATCGCTTCAACTTGATCGTGGGTAACATATATTGTGGTTACAGCTAGTTCATGCGAAAGGTTTTTAATTTGAGCTCGGGTTGATATTCTAAGTTTAGCATCCAAATTTGATAACGGCTCATCCATTAAAAAAACGTTAGGCTCACGTACTATCGCTCTAGCCAATGCAACTCGCTGTCGCTGGCCACCTGAAAGCTCTGCAGGTTTTCGATGCAGAAAATCATCGAGTTCAACCATAGAAGATGCACGCTTTACTTTAGCATCATGAGTTTCACTTGGGGTACCTCTGACTTTCAAAGGAAAACGAATATTTTCATAAACATTCATATTTGGGTAAAGCGCATAACTTTGAAAGACCATCGCAACATCACGATCTTTAGGTTCAACGTCATTCACGACATTACCATCAATGACAACATTACCTTCGGTAGGATCCTCGAGGCCAGCGATCATTCTCATCGTGGTGGTCTTTCCACACCCAGAAGGGCCTAGAAGCACAAGAAATTCTTTATCAGGAATCGTAAGATTGAAATTATCAACGCCAACAAAACTACCCCAACGCTTCGATACGTTGTTAAGCTCTACTTCCGCCATCAAACCCCCCGCGGCTTCATTTTTGCATACGCATGCAAAAAATAGTAGACTCGGTTTAATCTATTTGGCAAGTATTTTTTGAGGATTACAGAAAGAAAATTTTAGATGGATCAACATGACCTGCAAAATGCAAAGGAGCTTATCTGGAATTTTCACCAAAAGCTTGATGGTGCCCAAATTTCTGGGATTGGGGATATGATTGCAGCACATACAGATGAAAATTATATTTGGCGTGGCTATCATCCATTTAATGAAATCAGAGGTAGTAAAGAAATTGCAAATTTATTTTGGGCTCCATTTCGTACTGCAGTAAGTAAATTACAAAGACGTGTTGATATTTTTCTAGCTGGAAAAAATGAAATCGATAATTTCAAATCCACTTGGGTCGTTTCTATGGGCCATCTTATTGGGCTCTTCGACAATGCGTGGCTTGGGATAAAACCCACCGGAAAAATGATTTTTTTGCGATATTGCGAATTCAACAGAATAGAAAATGGAAAAATTGCCGAGACTGCAATGTACTTTGATATCCCACATTTTATGATTCAGGCAGGCTACGATCCTTTCCCAAATGCTACTGCCGCGCACCTTTTACAATCGGGACCTATCACACATGACGGTTTACTATTTGATCCACAAGATCCCAAAGAAG
Organism: Paracoccaceae bacterium; assembly: GCA_045564975.1. GTDB lineage: Bacteria > Pseudomonadota > Alphaproteobacteria > Rhodobacterales > Rhodobacteraceae > Salinivivens. The sequence goes on along the minus strand of JBJLGF010000009.1, from coordinate 3,327 downwards.
GGAAAAAAACTCTCCACGTAATAAATTCAATGATAAATGATCTGGGTCAATGGAATAGTGGTTTACCATTAGTGGATGAACTGAGGCAAACATGGTGCGAAGATATGATTTGGTGGGGACCATCTGGAATAGGTGCGACTTTCACTATTGAACGTTACGCCAAACAACATTCTGGACCATTTCGCGCAGCATTTTCGGAAAGAAGTAAAACCAATCATATCTGCCGCCTAGCCGAGGGACAGTTTGGAGGGTTTTTTGGTTGGCCAAACTTTACTGCCAAGCTTTCGAATGACTTCATGGGATTTCCCGCAACGGATAAAATTGGCGAATTCCGCGTTGTTGATATTTATCGCAGGTCAAAAAATAAATTGGCAGAGAACTGGATCTTTATTGATCTTCTGCATTTTTGGAAACAACAAGGATTTGATGTTTTGGGTCAAATAACCAACAATGAGAATTTAAAATGATCGATGCGCACCATCACTTATGGGATTTAAACGCAGTAGACTATCCTTGGCTGATGGAAAAAGGAAAGAACCGCTTTTTTGGCGACCCCACTCCAATACAGCGTAACTATCTGATTGATGAACACATAAAACTGGCTGCCGCTCTTGGCTTTAGAGCCTCAGTTCATATTCAAGTTGGAGCGGCGGACGGATTAGAAGAAGCGAAGTGGGTCAATAAAATAGTAAGTGAAAATCAATCTTGGCCCATGGCGCAAGTCGCTTTTTGTGATTTATCGGGAGATCAAAGAGAAATCCATTTGGATGAACTTCAAAAACTTTCTTCAGTTGTTGGCGTAAGACAAATAATTGGCAGATCGCCAGCTGAAGATTCAAGTAGCAAAACAAACGAGCTTTTAACGTCCGATAAATTTATGCAAGGCCTTCAGTCTATTTCTGACAGAGGCCTTTCATTCGATCTGCAAATTATACCGGAATTATCAGAAACCTGTGCTGCAGTTTTCTCACAGTTTCCAAACCTGCAAGTGATTTTATGCCATGCTGGTTCCCCTTACAACAGGACTGAAGAAGGAATTACATCTTGGTCCTCCGACCTAAATCATTTATCAAAGCTATCAAGTGTCAGTTGTAAATTATCTGGACTTGGAATGTTTGACCACAACTGGACACAAGCAACTGTTGCTCCAATTGTAACAACGGTAATGGAGCAATTTGGTGCCGCGCGAGTAATGTTCGGATCTAATTTCCCAGTAGATAGTTTATCAAGTTCTTTCAAAGCTCTCTTCGAAAGATTAACTAGTATTATTGATGAAAAATATTTTGAAGATGTATTTTTCAAGACAGCTCAGCGTGTTTATTTTCCAAATTTTTCAAGTGGTTAATTTGATCACAATTTTTGTTTCCAAAACTGCATAATTTTTGCCTTGAACCTCAACAAAGAATCAGTATGTTAGCGTTAACATTTCTGGGGAGGAATAGCGCGGTATGATCAGGGTTGGCCTGCTTGGAACCGGTAGGATAGGAAGTCTACACGCGGAAAACATTGCTTCACACCGTGACAGCACTCTAACTGCTGTTGCAGACATTGATGATGAATCCGCCAACAACCTAGCAGCACAATTTGGTGCTATTGTAAAATCAGCAGACGAAGTCATTTCAGATCCAAACATTGATGCAATTTTGATCGCAACGTCTACCGATACTCATTCAGATTTCATTGAAAAGGCATCATCTGCGGGTAAAGCTATTCTTTGCGAAAAACCAGTCGATCTTAACCTAACAAGAGCTAAGAAGTGCCTGGATAAAGTAAGTGCTGCAAAAAAACCTATCATGGTTGGTTTTAATAGGCGTTTTGACCCAAACTTTGCCCAGCTAAAAAAATCATTAGATAATGGTGAGATAGGGAACCGCGAATTGTTGACTATAACGTCATTCGACCCTGCTCCCCCTCCAATTTCGTATGTCAAAAGTTCTGGCGGGTTATATCGGGATATGATGATACACGATTTTGATCTGTCTCATTATATAATGGGTGAGCTGCCAATTACTATTTCAGCAATTGGCCATTCGCTGGTTGATCCAGAGATTGGCGCAGCAGGCGATGTTGACACTGCAGTCGTTACAATGGTTTACGCTGATGGTAAAATTGCTATCATAAAAAATTCGCGAAGAGCGGCATATGGATACGATCAGAGAATTGAAATATTGGGCTCTGAAGGTTTATTACAAGCTGAAAATATTTTAGAAAATAGTGTGGTTAAATCGAATAACGATGGCGTTATAAGTGCCAAACCTAAGTACTTTTTTCTAGAACGTTATTTAAGAGCCTACAAAGCAGAGTGGAATGCTTTCGTAAAATCTATAAATTGTGATGAACCAATAGCTGTCACTTTAGAAGATGGGGTTGCTGCACTTGCTATGGCTGAAGCGGCAACTCGATCACAAAGTACAGGAAAATCAATTCAACTAAAGGAGGTGCTTTAAATTAAAAAGTTTATAAAATTTTAGGCTTTAATAATTATACTTGCACTGCTAGAAAAATGGAAATTTAATATCTGAGATAGCTGTGGGGGTGGACATTGCTAAACTGGTTTAAATCAGTGTACTTCAAATTCATCAATACAGTCTTACTTGCGGAGTAGTTCCGCGCAAACCTGGCCACTTTGGCTTAAACTCTATGGGAGAAAAATATGAAGAAACTATTGGCTACAGTTGCAGCACTAGCAACAATGTCAACAATGGCGTTTGCCGAACGCTATGTCATGATCACTCACACACAAGGTACTGACCCGTTCTGGCCTGTTGTTGAAAAAGGCGGCCGCGACGCAGCAGCTGCCATCGGAGCAGACTTTGAATATAACTTTGACCCTTCAGGCGACATGTCTGGTATGGCAAAGCTAATCGAAGCAGCCGCCGCATCTAACCCAGACGGAATAGTTGTTTCTCTGCCTGACCCAGATGCATTAGGTGGAGCAATCCGCGCAGCTGCAGACGCTGGCATTCCAGTAATCACAATGAATTCAGGCCTAGAAAATTCAGCTAAAGTTGGTGCATTAATGCACGTTGGTCAGCCAGAACTTTTGGCTGGACAAAAAGCCGGAGAGCGTGCCAAAGCTGAAGGTGTAACAAACGGTCTTTGCTTGAATCAAGAAGCTTGGAACACAGCCCTCGTCGATAGATGTGAAGGTTATTTCTCAGGTCTTGGCGGATCATTGAACATGATCGACGTGTCTAACGACGTACAGCAAATTGAAACCAGAACAGCAGCTGCATTGTCAGCAGACCCTTCAATTGATGGAATTTTGGCAGCTGGCCCACATGTTTGTGATGCAGCTAACAAAGCGATTAAAGATGTTGGCGCAGA
>JBJLGF010000008.1:0-17692 GCA_045564975.1 Paracoccaceae bacterium | reverse complement strand
GCTTCGCTTGCAGTGGACGCATTCAAGGCTTCAGAAACATCACTTTTAGACATATTTTTTGAAAACCGTCTAACAAAGTTGTAAGCTAAATCGGGTGAGCGTGCCTCATGTATATTTTCTTTATCAGTCATTTATTCCGTTGAAAATATTTGTTGAATGTCTTCGCAGATATCTACTACGGCACATGGCTGTGTAAGAGCAGATGCAGCTTCCAATTTCTTTTGCATTAGTTCTGTTTGATGCTGAATTATATCGACTTCAGCCTGCGCGGAGCTTAAAATTGCGCTCGCTAGACTTACGACGCCTACTTGGCCTGCCTTGAAACGACTTTCTAGCTCGATACTTTTATTGACTAAAATTTCTTTTCGTTCCTCTAAAAATTCACTATCCATTTGGTGATATTTTTTATAGATTTTCCACGATGAAAGAACAAGCTCCCGCTCTAATTCTAAAGCGTTGATTTCTTGGATTAAGACCTCAAGGTCAGCCTTCTTCTTCCTAATCGTAGCAGGACTTTGACCGCCATCTAAAATTGGTTTAGTAACCGAAAATCCAGCAAATGTTGAAAATGAGTCGTTGACGGGACTTGGGGAACTTAAGCTAGCGTTGGCATTTATACGATATCTATCGTAGTTTTGGGCTATTTCTATTTCAGTCTCTAATGCAATTTGTCGAACAGCAATTAAATCTGAGCTTACGTTTGTTTTTGTATAGTTTAATTTATATCCTGGCACTAATCGGTTAGATATTTCTTCGTTAACTTTAGAATATCGATCATCTAAATAAGTTTGCAAAAACTTCTCAGACCGGTCCTTGGTCAGTTTCAGTCTTTCATATTGAGAATCAATATTATTTTTTGCCTCTTCGATTTCTAATAAATCAGTGCGTGATAAAATGCCTGTAGAAACCGCTGTTCTGATTGTCCGCTCACGCTCTTTATATTGTAAAAGATAGGTGTCAATTACGTCAAGAGAGCTCCTAGCTCCCTCTAGTACAATGAAATTACTGAGTAAATTGGTCAGTTCTGAATTTAGGGCCGTATGAGCGGAAAGAATGGATCCTTGTGTTTCCAGTGCTGCCAATTTCAATTGTCTGTCAGTTTGTCCATAATCAAACATAAATTTTGACAAAGAAAAAGTTGCCTGCGCACCAGGTTGGACTTTTCCAGATTCTGGGAAAATACCTGCATTTGTCGATAGGTTGGCTGTTAGGTTTTTTTGTGATGCGATAACATCTAAGGATCTGCTGCTTGCAAGCACACTTGTTCTAGCTACGGCAACTACCGGTGAATTCAATACAGCAATCGTTGTTTGATAGTTAGCATTACCTTCAGTTAAGTCATTTGACAGAATCTTTACCTCTGGAACTGAAACTTGATCTGCAGGTGCAAAAAAGGACGAACTTTTTAAGTTTTTGAAAAAGTCGTCTGCAGCAATTACTGGGGCAGTTAATACAGCCTTGGCTTTTTCATATTCCGCATATTTTGTTGATGACTCATTAGATTCATTTTTGCTCTTTGGCTCAATAGCTCCCTTTGCAGGAGTACCATTTGAACCTTTATCTTTCTGTGAAAAAATTGATGAACTTGTTAAGCCTGCGAAAAAGTTGTCGACAGCAATTACTGGGGCAGTTAACACTGCTTTGGCTTTTTCGTATTCGGCATTATTTGTGATGTGACCGTTAGATGAACCTTTTGCTTTTGAGGTTGCAACTTCAATTTTGGAGGCCTCACTTAAGTTCTCAACTTTTTGTTTTGCAGACAAAATAGGAGAGTTTCTTAAATTTTCGACAAGGTTATCTGCCGAATAATTGCAGCCATTTGATAGCAATATTACGATTATTGCTAGGGGCAAATTGAACTTACGTGCTGAATCTAGTTTCATTTGAATGAATATACTTAATGGCGAGGATTAATACAACTAATTAGGGTGTCTAACCTGTTGAACATATGGTTAAATTATCCTTTCTTTCTATTTTTACGCTAGATCGTCGGTTTTTGTGGAATCTGGTTGTGTAGTTTAGCATATCGCATATTCTGAGTGAGTTGAAATTTTGAAAGTTCAAAGTTTTGAAATTAATCGCAGAGCGTTCCGTAAAAAACTACTTAGCCAAGATATGTTTTACGGTGATAAAAATCCATAATAATGGATAAGATATCTGGAGGCGAGTACCGGAATCGAACCGGTGTACACGGATTTGCAATCCGCTGCGTCACCACTCCGCCAACTCGCCACAGATTATTCGCTTGTGCTAGCCTATGATCAAAGTAGAAGCAAGTGTATTAATTGTCTATCTCTGGAGGATAAAACTAGGCTAATTTAATCTGGAAGAAATGGATACTGTAAGTTTTTTGTTTTTTGTATTGAATACTCGTGAGAAGTTTTTATCTAATTATACAAGACATAAAAAATGTAAGTGCATCTTATAGTTTTATAGTATTAAAATAGATTAAATAATTTCATCAAAGAAAATAATATTGGAGAAACAGATGGATGGAAATGACCTAAGTAACATTGGAATGTGCCCAGTTATGCATGCCAAAGCAGGCGTTCGTTCAAACAGCGATTGGTGGCCAAACCAACTTAATGTTAAGATTTTATATCAGAATTCTGCAAAATCTGACCCCATGAACAGAGACTTTAAATACTCTGACGAATTTAAAAAACTTGATCTGAAGGCTTTGAAAGAGGATCTATATTCTTTGATGACGGATAGCCAAGATTGGTGGCCAGCAGATTATGGTCACTATGGTGGTTTTTTTATCAGAATGGCTTGGCACAGCGCTGGGACCTATCGAACTGGCGATGGTAGGGGTGGTGCTGGTACTGGTATGCAACGTTTTGCGCCTCTAAATAGTTGGCCAGATAATGGTAATTTGGATAAAGCGCGACGCCTTCTTTGGCCGATAAAGCAAAAATATGGGAATAAAATATCATGGGCGGACCTTATGATTTTGGCTGGTAACTGTGCTATGGAGTCCATGGGTTTTAAAACTTTTGGGTTTGCCGGAGGGCGTGCAGATGTATGGGAACCTGAGGAAGACGTTTATTGGGGTACCGAAACAGAGTGGCTAGGGGATAATAGATATTCAGGTGATCGCGAATTAGAAAACCCTTTAGCCGCTGTTCAAATGGGTTTAATTTACGTCAATCCGGAGGGGCCAAATGGAAATCCTGATCCAGTTGCTTCAGGTCGTGATATAAGAGAAACATTCGCTAGGATGGCTATGAACGATGAGGAAACTGTTGCACTAGTGGCTGGCGGCCATACCTTTGGCAAAGCACACGGTGCGGGCGATCCTGATCTTGTAGGACCAGAACCTGAAGGCTCGAGTATGCAGGATATGGGATTTGGTTGGATCAATAAATTTAAATCTGGCAAGGGTATTCACACAACTACGAGTGGTATTGAAGGTCCATGGACATCAAACCCTACCAAATGGGATATGGGGTATTTTGATGTACTATTTGGCTATGACTGGAAACTTACGAAAAGCCCTTCAGGAGCTAATATTTGGCACGCTGTAGACTTGGCTGAGAAAGATCATGCTCCTGAAGTAGATGGCTCAGGTGCAAAAGTCCCAGTGATGATGACCACAGCCGATATGGCTATGCGCATGGATCCAGAGTATGAAAAAATATCTCGCAGATTCCATTCGAGCCCTGACGACTTTGCTGATGCTTTTGCAAGAGCTTGGTTTAAACTTACTCACAGAGATATGGGCCCAAAAATTAGATATCTAGGTGATGAGGTGCCCAGTGAAGATTTAATTTGGCAAGATCCAATCCCGACTGTTAACCACGATTTAATTAGCGGTGACGATGAGGTTCATTTAAAAACTAAAATTCTAACTTCTGGTCTATCAATTTCTGAGTGTGTTCAAACTGCATGGGCCTCTGCGTCTACATATCGAGGATCTGATATGCGGGGTGGGGCAAATGGTGCTAGAATTGCGCTTTCACCTCAAAAAGATTGGGAAGTAAATCAACCTCAGAAGCTTGCAAAGGCTCTGGACGCGCTGAGAATAATTCAATCAGAGTTCAATGCTGGTTCCAGTAAATCTCAAATTTCTTTAGCTGATCTAATTGTCTTGGCGGGAAATGCCGGAATTGAGGCCGCTGCAAAAGCAGCAGGTCATTCTATTTCAGTACCTTTTACTCCTGGAAGAATGGATGCATCTCAAGAACAAACTGATATAGACTCGTTTGATGTATTAGAACCAATTGCTGATGGATTTAGAAATTATCAGAAAAAGCAGTACTCAATCTCTGCTGAAGAACTTTTGATCGATAAGGCGCATTTATTAACCCTGACAGCGCCAGAAATGACTGCTCTTCTTGGTGGTTTGCGTGTGATTGGTGTAAATTGTGATGGGTCATCTTTGGGAGTCTTAACAGAAAGACGTGAAAAACTTACCAATGATTTTTTTGTTAATTTGTTAGACATGCGATACACATGGAACGCAACGAATACTGATGAGACTGAATTTGAGGGTAAAGATCGTATAACTCAAGAAGTGGTCTGGACAGCAAGTAGAGTAGATTTGGCTTTTGGTTCTAATTCACAACTCCGGGCTCTTGCAGAGGTCTATGCACAATCAGATAATTTAGATAAATTCATTGCTGATTTTGTATCTTCTTGGACTAAGGTGATGAATGCCGATCGCTTCGATGTCAATTAAGCTGATATCTTATTTTAATTAAATAGCTGCTATGCTTGGGACCATTGTGCCTAGCATGGTAGCAATCAGTTTATCTTTTTTTCCATGTCGTGAATAAATATTTGACTGAACAACGATAAGCCTTTTCCCTGATTTTATCACTGTACCTACAGCTTTCAGCATTTTACCATCAGCTGGCGCGAGCAAATGAATTTTCATTTCTGAAGTCAAAACCTCTTGATTTTGTTTCATTGTTGTAAGCGCTGCATAGCCAGCAGCACTGTCTCCAATTGAAAAAGTAACCCCTGCATGTCCAAACCCATGTTGTTGCTTCATATTTGGTTTCAGCTCCAGCGAGATAATAACTTTTCCCACTTCAACTAAATCAAGCTGAGCTCCTATTGTTTTCATAAAGGCTTGGGTTTTGAAGCTTTGAGCTATCTTGTAAGAAATATCCACAACGAAGTCCTTACCATAAAAAAAGAGCGCTTAGTATAACTGGACGCTCTTTTATTTATTTAAGATTTCACACGCTCGCACATCCACGAACATCGTGAAAAAAAATTAAAGTTTGTTTGAACTCGCTTCTGGTGCGACCATAGTTGAGCCCCCAATAGGTGCTTCACAAGCTGCTAGAAAACCCAATAAGCCCATTAAAATTGCAAATTTTTTCATATCGATATTATTCCCTTTAGATATAAAGTTATTAAGAAAAGATTTAGTTAGCTGCCTCTCCAGATGCAAACCAATCCAGTGGATTTAAATTATATTCGCCTAAGGTAGAACATCCCGTAAGAAAAGTCACTAATAAAAGGCCCGCTAAAAACGTTTTCATAAACATCTCCTTTTTGTATAACATCAAAAAAACTTTACCGTAAGTCAATAACTATAATTTGAAATTTTAAGTATTTTTTGTATTAGTCCGTATTTTAAAACTGTTTTGCATTAGGAACAAACTGTTGATGTTTTATAACAAAGTGGAACCGCAGCTAGACGAAACTCAAGTACTTTATCATAAAATTAGACCTTAAAATAAAAATGCTGTAACGTGGAATGAAAATACAGGATTTTAAGCAGATATGAAACTTTCTATCCACGGTTGTAGAGGATCAATAGCGACTTCTTCACCTTCTACACAAAGATATGGAGGGAACACAACTTGCTTTGAAATTAGCACTGATTATCATCAAATTATTTTTGATGCAGGATCCGGTTTTCAGAACGTTAAATTTTCTAATCAGAATGCGTCTTTTTTGCTACTAAGTCACTTTCATCATGACCATCTACAAGGCTTGCCTTTCAATCCACAAATTTTTGATCAAAAAAATGAAATTATAATTTCAAGTGATTTGTGTAATATAGAAATTGTCGAGGAGACTATTCGACGGTATTTTTCCCCACCTTATTTTCCAGTTGATGTTGTTTCATTATTACCAAATATAAAGTTTCTACCCTTTAATAGGGTACAGGAACAACTTGATACACATTTTAGTTTAAGTTCAATAAAGCTGAATCATCCAGGCGGTAGTACAGGTTACAAATTGAAACGAAATAATACCTCATTTATTTTTTTATGTGACAATGAATTTGAGGAAGACCAAGTAAAAGATTTAACTAATTTTTCAGAACAAGCTGACTTACTGGTATGGGATGGTATGTTTACAGAAAAAGAACTGGCCAAAAAAAAGGGCTGGGGTCACTCCTCTATAAAACAAGCTATTGATTTCAACACAGGAGCAAATTGTAAAAAAATGGTCATTACTCATCATTCTCCACAAAGAAGCGACAAAGAACTCGACCAAATAGCAGTCGAATTGCCAGAAGTGTTCACGCTCGCCAGAGATGGGTTAGAGATAAAGGTGTGAAATGAAAAAAATGGAGTTAAATGCTGGAAACACAATCTTTAAAAAAGGTGATCCAGCCGATGGTCTATATATCGTAGGGAAGGGTTCTGTTGGAATTTATTTTCCGACCAACCATACAATGGAAAAGCCAGATATTGTGCTCAAAGCAAATGAGATTCTTGGTGAAATGGGCGTAATTGATACAGCACCTAGAATGGCGACAGCCAAAGCATTAGAAGAAAGTATAATTATTTTTGTATCAACTAAAGAATTTGAAAAAAAACTAGAAGGCTCTGATATGATTATCCGTGGCGTTATGGCAATCTTATCCGAACGCTTGCGTGATCTACAGAAACGACGATAAAGGTTTTGATTAATATGAATATTGCAAAAATTTTGGACCCTGATTTTTTGCATCGTATTAGTTTTTTTAATTTTGAAAATGCCATAACTGGGGCCTTTTACGCAGACAAAAACCTTAATTTGATAAATACCAACAAAAATTTTGAGAACTTTTTCAAAAAAGGTATAGAATTAAAGTCTCAAAATCTTTTAACGTTATTGGCAAATCTTGGGGTTGAACAAAAAATAATTACTGATTTTAGAACCACTTTAAATAAGGATGGAAAGGTATTAATTCCACAAATTGAAATCAAACTAAATGATAAGGTACACTATTTCTCACTACTTTCTACAAAAACCAAAAGTCCCATTACAGATATTTTAAATGGTGTTCAAGGTCAGCTAATCGACCGAACTGCTGAAACAATTTTAAAACAAGAAAATGAAGAATTGATCAGCTTAAATCAACAAGCTTATGAAAGTCTTAAAGAGAAAAATAAGAAACTTGAAAAAATTTCCAACAGACTTGCAAAATATTTATCACCTCAAATTTATAAAAACATATTTGAAACGGACTCTGAGCAGACGAACGATTATAAGCGAAAAAAACTGACTGTATTTTTTTCAGACATAAAAGGCTTTACTGATCTTTCGGACTCACTTGATCCAGATCTTCTTGCAGAACTTGTAAATGAATACCTTTCTGCGATGACAGACATTGCTCTAACACACGGTGGGACGATTGATAAATTTATTGGAGATGCAATATTAGTATTTTTTGGAGACCCTGAAAGTGACGGATTGAAAAAAGATGCCTCAAAGTGTCTAAGTATGGCTATTGCAATGCAAAATAAAGTAGCTGAGCTAGACAGAAATTGGCGAGAAGACCGTGGAATTTCAGAAGGTTTAAATGTAAGAATGGGAATTTCAACGGGCTACTGCACAGTTGGAAATTTTGGTTCAGTGCAGCGTGTAGATTATACTGTACTAGGGAGTACTGTAAATTTAGCCTCACGGTTAGAATCTATATGCCATCCCAAAAAAATATTAGTTGCTCCTGAAACAAAGACACTTTTGGAAAAAGAATTTAAATTCGAGGCTAAAGAAGCTGTGGATTTAAAAGGTTTTAACAAACCTATTGTACCATTTCAGTACTTAGATTTAAAAAAAACTACGTCACCAGAAATACTTAAGGGTGACGTGGTCGATATAATTCTAAAGCAGCCTGGCGATATAGAAAGCATCTTATATGAGTTGAAATCACTTCAGAAAGATTATGAAGAAAAATTATTTCAAACTGTATCTAACAAAAAAAATAAAAAATAGTTTGGATCTAAATAGAGCTGAAAATGAGAAGCAAAAGAAGAAAGATAAGAAAACAAGATGATCCATCAAAATTAAAATTAACAGCATTTGTAAATGAAAAAACGTATTCCCCGATAGGGACTAATAACGTAAAAAAAATTGCTGACGCTGCAATAAAAATTCTCGTCGAAATAGGAATGTCAGATGCCCCGAAAGAATTGTCAGACCTCGTCTTAGAGCGTGGAGGTAAATTAGAGGGAAATAGATTAATTTACCCGCCAAGTTTAATTCAAAACACAATAGCGCAACATCAACGCGTTGTGCTTTTGGCCGGTCAAGCTTTGGAAAATGATCTGAAAGTTGGTGGAAATAATGTTTATGCAGGGACAGGCGGGGCCGCGCCGAATTTGCACAACCTTAAAACAAATCAGTACGTTCCATCTAAACTTAAAGACCTGTATGATGCATCAAGATTAGCCGATAGGTTAACCAATATTAGTTTTTTTTCTCGATCACTAGTTGCTGGTGATATTGAAAATCCATTAGAGTTCGACCTTTCAACTGCCGCAGCTAGTCTAGCTGGGACTTCTAAACACGTTATGGTGCAAGCGTCGCATTGGTCTCATGTTACTGAAATAGCAGCGCTATGTTATAAAATCGCAGGGGGGGAGGAAAGCTTCAGGAAAAGACCTTTTCTTTCTCTACATGTAAATCACGCAGTTCCTCCACTGAGGTTTGATTCTGCAAGTATTAAGGTAATGATGGAAGCGGTTAAGCTAGGTATCCCTGTTCACTGTAATGTTTTTGGTCAACTTGGAGCTTCTAGTCCTGTAACAATCGCTGGATCAGTTTCGCAAACCTTAGCCGAGACCCTTGCAGGTCTAGTAGCGGTACACATCCTTGATCCGACAGCAGCCAGTATCGCTGGGCCACGACCCATGATAACAGACCTAAGGACTGGAGGCATGGCTGGAGGAGCTCCAGAACAGTTAATGGCAACTGCAGCTGCGGTTCAAGTTCTGCGATACTGGGATATACCCTGTTCTGTCATAGCGGGAGCAACGGATAGCAAACTAATTGACTTTCAATCAGGTTATGAAAAAGCGTTGACGATTAATAGTGCGGCCCAAATTGGGGCTAATTTAATAACTCAGGCAGCAGGTTCTCAGGCTAGTTTAATGGCCGTTAATTACGGTGCAATGGTGGCTGATAATGAATTAATAGGTGTCTTGTTCAAGTCAAATATTAGTCCAGAAATAAGCGATGAAACATTTATGCATGAGAGTATAAGAGAGGTGGTAAATAATGAAGGTCATTACTTAGGGCACGCTGAAACTTATGCTCGAATGAAGAGTGACTTTTATTATCCAGAGATTGCAGATCGCAAATCAATAGAAGAATGGGAAACCAGTAAAAAACCCGATATGGGAAATAGCGCAGAGTCTCATGCTTTGAAAATATTAAAGGGCCATTGGCCAAATCACTTACCTGCCAAAATAGTTGATGAATTAAATAGCCGCTTTCCTCTCGGCTTAAAAAGGCCTGACTAATGAGAATTGCTGTTATTGGAACGGGCGCAATGGGGTCTATCTACGCGGCAAGATTTTCCAGAGCCGGACATGAAGTTATGGCAATTGATGTTTGGGAGGAGCACATCGATCAGATAAATAAAAACGGCCTACTTGTTGAAGGCCCTCACGGAAAAATTATAGCAAAAAACATAAAGGCAAGTACGAAGGTTTTAGATCTTGAAGGATGTGATTTCTACATCATTGCAACCAAAGCCATGAATTTAGAAGAGAGCATTAATAACTTGAAAGATCAGATAGCTTCAAATTCAACTATAGTTACAATTCAAAATGGCCTGGGCGCTGGTGATATAATTTTAAAACATATGCCAAAAAATAACATTATTTTAGGAGTAGCTGAAGGTTTTGGAGCAAGTTTAAAAGCGCCGGGGCATGTTACGCACACAGCAAACAAACAAATAAGGTTAGGTTCAATTTCACAGAAATCGAGAGGAAGTGAACTTCAAGACATAGTTGCAGCCTGGCGTGCCGGAGGGCTGAAAACAGAAATTTATAAGAATATTGAGCAGTTAATTTGGGAAAAATTGCTTTGCAATGTCACATTGTCTGGCCCATGTTCTATCTTTGGATGTAATGTGAAAGAACTATATAATAATGAAGAGTATTGGACATTTGCTTTAAATTGTATGCAAGAGGCCTATTCCGTTGGCTTAGCGATAGGTGTGCCGTTTTCATTTGAGGATCCGATTGTTTATGTAAGTGATTTTGCAAAAAGGGTGGGTTCTGCCAAACCATCGATGCTGCAGGACTTTGAATCTAAGAAAAAAACAGAAATAGACTTTATTAACGGAGCTATTCCTCCCCTTGCAGCAAAGTCCAAAATCCCTACACCTTTTAATGATCACGTTTGTAGAATTATCTATGATGCTGAAAGACAAATAAAATCCTGATTGGGTTACTTTACTTTATTATCTATGCAAAGCTATTAATCTGATAAAATGAAATCAAATATTAAAAATCTAGATGGCATACTTGATCAAAGTCTAAAAATAGCGGCGCGGGTCATTGCAATTGTTGCATTTCCAGCTCTCTTAATAGCTGCTTATAGGAATTTGTTTCTCGATTTTGTACCATATCATCAGACATTCTTGACCGTCTGTTATGGTTTTTTTGTATTTCTAGGATTTGGCAGAATCAAGTCTAACCAACTCCGGTTTTACTCGTTGGTATTAATTTTTTTCTCATTATTCATTGCTGCTGGTTTGAGAAATAGCTCGATCATTTTTGTTGATGTTTTTCTCATATTAGCCTGCGGATTAATGGCTTTTAAGTTTACTGGCCTTATTGTTGTTATCTCAGGAATTATTGCTACCAGTTTTCTGTTACTTTTGGTTCCAGAAACCTTTCTTCCCAATGGTGAAATCTATTCAAGCATTATTGGGGTTCATCTTTCATGTTTAACACTGTCTTTTGTTCTTATTTTCGCCATTCGTAATGTGGTTGATCAATATCAAAATTTTTACCTTAAAGAAATTGAGCAAAATAAATCTCTTATTGAAAAAAACAAATCATCCTATGACCTCGTTGCTGAGGCCCAGGAAAGTTCTGAAGCTGAAAAAGCTAAGCTAAAAATTGCAGCATTTAGCCTAGCTTCACAAATGGATCTTACTAAAGATTTGCTAGAAAGAGCGGATAAAAAAACAAATAGCTTACAAGTTGATTACATTCGAGATCGTGTTCGTGACGTTTCTTTTAATTTGTCAAAAATTAGTGAAACAGGAAATTATCTTTCTGACGAAACCTCCAACTTAACACTTCAAGATTTGAGCCATATTTTGAAAAAATTTACACATGCTTATGAACTTTTTGCCGATGGTGAAGATATGAAAGTAGAGGTGGAAACAAGCTCTATATCGGAAGTTGAGTACGATATTCCTCTAAGCTCTATCAAGGTAATGATTCATCATTTAATTTCCCACTGTCAACAGACATACGAGCCTAAAGAATTTAAATTTGAGATTAGTGAAGGAAGGCAATCTCAAACTATGAAAGAAGTTCACCTTATAATATCAGCAGCTGCAAAGGGAAACTTAGAAGATTTGAATATAGCGCGCTTTAATAAAGTAATGGAAAGCAAATTAAACTTTGAAACAGGTGCGCCCCATACCAATCTAGTAAAAGCCGTTTTGAGCAGTCTACCAGGCTCAATAAAGGCAATATTGATTGGAAATAAGGTTAGATTGGATATAGCATTTTGGGTGGAACCGGGCAAAGTCGTTTAACCTACAAACACTGACTAAAATTATTTTTATGCGAATACTTAAATCTGTGATAATTTGTTAATATCATAAAGTGGAGATGATCTATGCAACAAAAAATGATGCTTTTTACACCAGCAGTTGGTGTTATATATGGCCTTTGGTTTTTTCTAGCACCCGATTCGTACTGGTCAGTAATGACAGTACCCGCAGATTTAATTTCAGACCTCGCAAGTAATCAATTACAAAATACCGGTTTAGCTCTGTTGGTGATAGCTTATGTTCTTATCGCAACGAGGAAATATATTAATACGGATAACAAGTCAGATTTTATGATGATACATGCAATAGGCTGGGCAATATTCGCCATAGGTGGACTTTATTTAATTTTCAGCGGTGGAGATCCCATTGGCAATAACCCATTTTTTTATCAATCATTAATATTCTTAGTTATTGCTGCAGGGTTTTATGCGAAACGTAATTGATATTTGGAAAGTATCAAAGGCTCCCAAGAGGTTTGGAGCCTTTGATAAAGTTTATTAATAAATGGCTGTTAGTTGAACTAGGGCAATAACGACAAAAATAGCGGCAAATACTAGTTTAAGTATTGAAAATGGTATTGCCGATATACCGGTGCCGTAGGCTGTTGCTTTCATGTCTTTATCCATGTCAGCCACTAAGTAACTCATGTTTGTTAACAATCTGATAATTCCAAAAGCTCCAATAAGTGCTGGGCCGACAACCGAGGCGGCGACAACATTTTCTTTACCAGATATATCACCAAAAACAATTACCGCCATTGTAGATAATTGACTAATAGTGGTTAGCGTCATCGCAATCATAAAATAATAAAAAGTACTCGTCTGAATACTTGCTCTCAAAGTTTGATCCATAACTTTTCCTCACTGTTGATAATCGTAACCTTAAACACGGTAAAAAGTGTATCAAAGAATAATTTATTAAAACGTAAGGTAACTAAGTCAAAATTTAGGATTTATATTTTCAGATGCCCATTTTCCCTTTAAAAATTACTTAAAGATTTTTGAAAGTTTTGTGACGCGGGGTGTAACAGAGAGTAGGTTACAACCTGAATAAACCAAAGTACCGGAGGTCCATTATGGGGAAAATGTTTTCATTTTTAGTTATAATTTTAGCTCTGGTCGGTACATCAATTTACGCGGGAGGCGATGAAGAAGAGCAGCTTTTGAGTGCAAATTCCTGCGTGAATTGTGATCTCAGTAATGCTTTGTTAGAGGAAGCCAATCTTCGCAAAGCAGATCTAAGTGGTGCAAAACTTTATCGCGCAAATATGGAATATGCAGATTTGCGAGGTGCAAACTTTACTGGCGCAGATTTAAGCAATGTTAGACTGCGGGGCGCAAATCTAACGAATGCAATTCTTGATAACGCCATTTTGCGTTATACTAATCTAGGAGATGCTAATTTAAGCGGTGCTAGCCTTAAAGGCGCCAAACTTAGAGATGCTAGATTTTCTAATACAAAAACAGATGGTATTCGCTTTTAAAGCATTCAATGGAAAACTCACTTTACGTAACCTTCTATTAACAAAGGTCCTTCTAACACAGCTATTTTGCTACCTGTAGCTATCTCCTTCAATTCTTCCCTCATTAGCGACATTATTTTATCAGCATCTGATTTCTTGCTAAACTTAGAAACTACAAATACCTCAGATTGACTTATTGAGAAAACTTCAGCTGATATTTGACCAGCAGCCAGATTTCGTGGCAGCATAGTTGTTTCAATGTAAGCCGCAAGCATTTTCATTTGCAATTCAGACAAAGCTTTTACGTGTACAACTCTACAATACACTTCTATCTCCAATTTTTTTTAGCCAGGATCATCGTTAGTTTTTTAAACCGTTTCTATTGAAGCTCAATCAGTATATTTACCACGAACTTACTTTTTGCATTTAGACAATACAAACTCTTAGTGCTATCTTTTCGATCTTAGTTGAATTTTAAATCACGGCCTTTTCTATAATTGAATTTCCTTTGCCTATTCTATCAAAGTGGAATGGTGTCAGGTCCAAAGTTTTATATTTTCCATAAACTAAATATTCTCCTAAACCACGCCCCATGGCAGGAGCCTGTTGAGTTCCATGTCCAGAAAATCCATTCAAAAACATGAAATTTTTAACTTCAGTATGCGGCCCAACGATAGCATTTTGATCTAATGTGTTCATTGCATAGTGGCCAGCCCACTGGCTTACTAATTTTAAAGAATCAAACTGTGGTATTCGGTTGAATAGGATTGGCCATACTGTATTTTCCCATAAATCATGGTCCATTTCAAAATCATCAAAGTTTACCGCGGGATCATAAATTCCGTGTCCTCCTGCTTGATAAGTACCCCCACCATTTTCGCGGACATGGAACCCAGACGGATCAATTGTAAGAGGAAGATCTCTATCCAGAGGGCTCTCTGCTTTAAATATCCAAGAGTACCTCTTTCTTGGTTCAACTGGAATATTAATGCCTGCCATTTTCGAGATTAAAGCGGCTCTAGGACCAGTCGCATTTACAAAATTTTCCCCGTACACCGTCTCTCCAGAGGCAAGTTTTATGTTATTTATTCGATCTCCTGAGTCGTTTTTGTTAACTGCAGTTACTTCGTTCTCAATATACTCAACACCACTTTCTTGTGCTTTGTTTTTCATCCATTCAAAAACAGTAATGCTATCCCAGTATCCTTCATTAATAAGGTTTATTGAACCTAATTTTATGTCCTCAACATTATAGAAAGGATATCTTGATTTAATTTCATCCGGAGTAAGTAATTCTGTAGCGGTTCCTGCGGCCTCTTGAACTTTTTGATTACTTTTAAGATTTTCTGCAAAACCCTCATCGCCCGCAAGATACATGTACCCGAAAGATTTAATTGCTAATTTTGGTACCCTTGGATCGTTCTTCATATATTCTTGGAAATTATTTATAAAGTCTGCAGCAAACTGAGATATTTCAACATTAAGCTTGGTGCTAAACTGTTGTCGGATACAGGACGTAGTATGAGCAGTGGAGCAAAATTCATATTTTTGGTCTTTCTCAACAACTAAAATGGTTCCATTGAAGTCAGGGTTCTGACTCAAAAACCAAGCTGTCGATGAACCCATAATAGCTCCACCGATTATTACTACGTCGTACTTATCGTGTGATGGTATATTTTTGAAATTATTCATATTAATTCGGTACGCATTTTAAAGCCGCTTAAAATAATAATTCAAATAGTTTCTATTATCTAATGACAAGTGTTTTGAATGAGGAAGTTTGAAATTTATCGATAACTTTAAGTGGCTCCAAATCAGGGAGCCACTTAATTTATTAAATTGCGCTTAATTCTTGTTCCAAGTCAGCCATCTCAGCGCCACCAGCCATTAGCCGCCGTATATCTTCGCCTGCAAGTTCTTTCTTAGTTCCGGCACCTATAACTTTACCAAGTGCTAGGAAGGTATATCTATCAGCGATAAGTTTTGAGTGAATTTCGTTATGGGTAATAAAGATAATGGCAATATCACCGCGTGCACGAACCCTTTTAATAGTTTTGAGAACTTCCATCTGTTGTTTTTGACCCAGCGCAGAAGTTGGCTCATCTAAAATCAAAACTTTGGCTCCAAAGTAAATTGCACGAGCTATTGCAAGTGTTTGACGCTGACCGCCTGACATAGTTCCAACCGCTTGGCTTGGATCTGAGAAATCGATGCCGATCTTCTTCATCTCTTCATGTGCTATTTTATCCATCTCATCCATACGAAGAACGCCAAATGTTGAAGTAAGTTCCCGCCCCATGAAAAAATTACGGGTAACGCTCATTAACTGATTGATAGCCAAATCCTGATATACGGTCCCAATACCGGCCGCAGCAGCGTCTCGTGGATTTCGGAAAAAGACCTTTTTATCATCCACATAAATCGAGCCGCTGGTTGGCTGGTGAACTCCCGACAAAATTTTGATTAGAGTTGATTTTCCAGCACCATTGTCACCCAGAAGAGCATGCACCTCACCGGGGGCAATATCCAAGTCAACGTCATCGAGGGCCGTGAAAGGGCCAAATTTTTTGACCATATTCTCTACGCGCATATAGCTTTTTGCTGCCATTTTTATATTCCCCCCGTAATACGTTTACGGATTCGTTCATTAGCAAAAACGGCTAATAGTAGCACTGTTCCTACGAAAACTCGGAACCATGCACCGTCAATCCAAGGTATGAAAAACACAGCATTGGCAACGAGTCCAAATGTAATCGCACCAAAAACTACACCAACAATTGTTCCGAAGCCTCCCGTCATTAGAATGCCCCCAACCACGGCTATCGCAATGGCTTCTAGCTCTTTAAACATACCTTTGGCGGCATCCGAAGAGTTTGTATCCAAAACCTGACATGTTGCAAAAATTGTTGCGCAAAATGCGGAAAACATAAAAAGTCCTACCTTAACGCGATTTACAGGAACACCATTTGCGCGAGCACTTTCTTTGTTGTCGCCTGTAGCATAAATCCAGCTTCCCAGTTGGGTTCTTGCTAAAACATACCAGGCAGCGCCAGCAATGATTATGAACCATAACAGACGCGCGTCAAATCCAGTAACCCACTGTTCCATTTTTCTATTTATGTTTAAGAAGCTTAGATAATTTATAAGTTCTATTTTCTCTGACTTGGTCATGTCAGCGGTGAATTCTAGTCCTGCAGCTAATTTCGTCCCGATCCAATACCATGCGTCAAAGATCCAACCGAAAACTTCTCCGCCCATTTGCTCAGCAAACCAGCTTTCTTTTTTAAAATCGGGTAATCCAGATACGTTTGTATTCTGGTTTATAAGTCTAAAGCAGACCTCCGTCAGTCCACGAAGGAAAAACCAAAAGGCTAATGTCACTATAAAGCTTGATAAGCCGGATCTCACTACAATGGTTCCGATTAACCACCCAAATGCCAACGTCATTACAAGAGTAATCAAAAAAGCCAGAAACGGTGTAGCTTCACCTAAACCAAATGGTAAGCCCCATTTCAACATTATTGCAATTGACATGCCAGCAAAAGCTATCATGGGCCCGATGGAGAGGTCGAATTCTCCAGCAATCATTAGTAGTGCTGCTCCAGTTGCTATTATTCCAAGCTGTGCAATGATTGCTACGTTGTTTTTTAAACCTAGTGCGTTAAATGCTTTGCCACCTGACGCCATGGCAAGTGCCACAATGATAATCATCATTACGATGAAAGCTCCGATTTCAGGCCTTCGCACTGTTCGTTGAAACCAGTTTTCTTGCTGGAGTCTGTCAGATTCACTTCGATCTGTCATATCTATCTCGCTATAAGATTATGAAGTTTTAACTAAGGAACAGGCGGGGATACCCCGCCTGTAAATTTTGCGTTTTGCAAGCAAAGCTTATCGGTTTATGCCTGCCTGAGACGCAACGTTATCAATGTTTGACGCGTCTACGAAACCAGGACCTGATGGAATGTTAGCTCCTGGCAACATACCAGCGTTTGTGTTATACAAATGCAGTACAATGATTGGCATGTAACCTTGCAACCGCTGTTGCTGATCGATTGTAAATGACGCATCACCAGATCTTAGCATTGCAGTTACAGCATCTGACATGTCGAAACATGCTAAATGTACGTCTGCGCCAACATCTTTAATCGCTTTGTTAGCTGCATCACAAACATGTGGGCCAGCTGCCAAAATTCCATCAATTGAAGGGTCTGCTGACAATGCAGCTGCTGTTCTGGTTTCAATTTGCT
>JBJLGF010000007.1:0-57975 GCA_045564975.1 Paracoccaceae bacterium | reverse complement strand
AGCGATTTTGGATAACGCCACTGTGTAACAACGGGAAGGCCCAGAAAAGCAAAGACCCGCAAGTCAGGAGACCTGCCATTGATCACCCTATCTGGCTGCGGGGTGCGGCATAGATTACGGATCTTCCGTCGCGGTGACAAAGTAAACCGTCAACGGAGGGGTTATCCGTCCAATGATAAAAAGTAACTTTTTGCACTTTAGAGTGCACATCAACCTTATAGGGTAGGTAAGATGAAATTTCCTATTAAATTATCAACTTTTTTATTGCTGACTACAGCACCTGTTGTTGCTGACGAGTTAATTGTGCTCGATGAAGTTATTGTGACAGCTGGTTATAAAGAATCTAGTTTAAATGAAACAGGAGCTAATGTATCGATTTTG
The DNA here is from genome assembly GCA_045564975.1 of Paracoccaceae bacterium. Lineage (GTDB taxonomy): Bacteria > Pseudomonadota > Alphaproteobacteria > Rhodobacterales > Rhodobacteraceae > Salinivivens. The sequence goes on along the minus strand of JBJLGF010000007.1, from coordinate 57,594 downwards.
AAAGAATCTGAATTGCAGCACGCGACTACAGGTCTTGTTCAAACCTTTGAAAATGTGCCGGGTGTTTCTGTAAGTTTTTCTGGTGGCATGGGGGCTCAGACGTCCATTTCAATTCGTGGCCTTGATCAGGATTATGTCGCTGTACGCCTTGATGGTATGGACATAACTGATCCTACCGCAACACAAGTTTCGTATGATTTTGGCGGAATTATTGGAAGCGGGCTAGATCAGGTGGAGTTTGTTAAGGGATCTCAATCAGCAATTTTTGGTTCTGAAGCAGTTGGGGGTGTAATCAACCTCAAAACCTTATCTTCTAATGAAAAAGGCTCCAGAGGAAAGTTTTCTGCTGAAGGCGGAACGCACGATACATACTCTAGTAGTTTAAATTATGAAAAAGTAACCAATGATACTTCAGCTGCGTTAGCCATTTCGCGTTTGGACACAAAAGGGTTCTCAGCAAGCAAGGTGTATGGAGCCAATGAACTAGATCCCTACAAGGGCAATCAAGCTAGAATTGCTTTGACTCATAGTGTGAACAACAATGCTACCCTATCTTTTGGTATTTTAAACTCCTCAGAAACTATAAAATATGACTCTCAATGGACCGCGTTAACTGATTCAGTTGATCGAAATACTACAACTTTCAGATTAGGTTCAAATTTTGGTTTTGGCGATATAACTCACGATGTTTCCTTACAAAAAGGCAATTTTGAGAGGGTTTATTCATACGGAACATATGAAGGAAACCGCACAGAATTTGAATACAAAGGGCAGACATTTGTAGGCCCAACTTCTTTAACTTTTGGTGCTGTTCAATCAGAGGAAACCTACGAGGAGACAATTTTTGCTTCAATGTTTGGACCTCAGACAATTAATACTTTTGATGATAAAAAACAGTCTATTTTTCTGGAAGCTAATCAATATTTTATAGATAAACTAAATGTTTCTGTTTCTGCTAGAAATACCAGGTCGGATGATTTTAAAACGAATACATCTTATCGTATTGCAAGCGTTTATGAGTTAAATACTGACACAATCTTTCGTGCTTTGTTTGGTAGCGGTTATCGAGCGGCATCCCTCTTTGAGCGCTATGACCCTAACTATGGAGGTGGCGATTTTGAATTGGAGGAAAGTCAAACACTAGAGTTTGGAATTGAAAAGTCATTTGGAAATGACGCTTCTACTCGAATTGCTGTATTTGATACCAAAGTTGATAATTTGATTCAATTTAACAAAAACCTTGGTCTTTTTGGTTTATACGAACAAACAGGCATAACTCGTCGATCCAAAGGTGCAGAGATATCTGGGAGCTTAAAAGTAGGTGAAAATACCTCATTAAAGGGGAGTTACACTTATACTACAGCAAAAAATGGTTCAGTTGCGGCAGCTAGAGTTCCCAATCATGATATAGGCCTGTCAGCGTTAACTGAATTCGGCCAAAAAATAAACGCGCGTCTACAGATAAATCATATCAATGGGTATAAAGATGAAGATGACAACGGGGTAGTTTTTGATATGCCAAATTATACTGTTATAAACACCAACTTAAATTATAAAATTTCGTCAAATCTGGAAGGTTATGTTCGCGTTCAGAACTTAATGGGGTCTGATTATGAAACCATCAAAGATTTCAACACGGGCGGGCGGCAAATTTTTGCTGGTATTCGTGCAACTTTTTAAACAAATATTAGTTAATGTGGCCCTGCTTTTATGGGCCACGTTGACCTATGCAGCGCCACAAAAAATTGTGTCGCTCAACTTATGCACTGATCAGCTTTTAATGTTACTTGCGGATCCACAGCAAATAGCATCTTTATCAAAAATTGTGGACGATCCAACCGTATCATTTTTAGCAGAAAAATCGACAGAATTTAAAAAAAATCGAGGCGATGCTGAAGAAATTTTTATAGATAATCCAGATCTCGTAGTGGCTGGTGTGTATACAGAAAAAGCTACAGTTCAAATTTTGAAATCTTTGGGTGTTCGGGTCGAAATCTTTCCTATAGAACAAAATTTTGATGATATTATTGAAAATATTAGAAAAATGGGTCTCCTCGTTGGGCATTCAGATCGTGCAGAAAGAATGATCGATGATTTTAATATTCGGTTAGAAGAGCTTAGCTCTGGAATTACTGAAAGGCCACGCGCCGCTATCTATTCTGCAAATGGTTATACCACTGGTAAAGATACAATGTCTGGACAAATTTTAAAAACGGCAGGCTTTCGTAATATAACAGAAGAGGTGGGAATGTCATTTGGTGGAATACTACCATTGGAAACCTTAGTTATGTTGCAGCCAGATTTAGTCATAAATGGTAAAGCATATCCGGGGTATTCTAGATCTGAGGAAATTTTAAAGCATCCAGCGTTGCGCCCTTTTACGGCTATACCTCAAACTGATGCTAAATGGATCTGTGGCATACCAGCGGTCTTGGATGCGGTGGAAGAGTTACAACGGGCTCATCCAGAAAAAGGCTTAAGATGATGCGGCTGGGGTTATTTTTGATATCTTTGGTGACATTACTTTTTCTTTGTTCTCTTTTGATTGGACACACACAGGCGCCTCTTTACACTAGTTTAAACGCACTGTTTTCAGGTGAAGGTCCTCTTGGAACAGTTATGCAAGAAATTAGGCTTCCACGGGCTATTTTGGCAGTTTTAGTTGGGGGTTCTTTGGGTTTAAGCGGTGCAGCGATGCAGGGTTATTTACGCAATCCTTTAGCAGAACCTGGACTAATAGGGATCTCTGGATCAGCTTCATTGGGAGCTGTACTATCATTGCAAACAGGTCTGGCTGCTACATTTTGGCTTGCCTTACCACTGTCGGCTTTAGGAATGTCTGTCTTCGCTGTGTTCTTGATTATGCTTCTTGCTGGTAAACAAGGACGCTCTCTGACTTTGATTTTGGCGGGCATAGCAATCAGTGCACTTGCTGGTGCCATAACATCATTAGTTTTGAACTTATCGCCGAACCCATACGCAACTGCCGAAATTGTCTTTTGGATGATGGGGTCTTTGGCTGATAGATCTTTTCATCACGTATGGATTGCTTTGCCATTTTGTACTGTCGGTGCGATTATGATTTTATCACTTGGTCCTGCACTCAATGCCCTGACTTTGGGTGAAGATACGGCTCAAACCATAGGTATTCACTTAGTCAAAACTCGCTATCTACTGGTAATCGGTGTAGCTGCAGTGATTGGGGCAACAACTGCTGTTGCTGGTGCTGTAGGATTTGTTGGATTAGTGGTTCCACATATCCTAAGGCGTTGGGTGAAATCACAACCGTCTCGTTTAATGTGGGCATCAATGTTAGGTGGAGCTGCCTTAGTTTTAGCAGCTGATATATTAGTACGTTTAGTATTACCTGATCGTGATTTAAAACTTGGAGTAGTCATGGCTATTCTAGGAGCACCATTATTTTTGCATCTCATTTATAAAACGCGAGCTGAATTATCATGAGCCTTATGAATTTGGATAGGCTTTCGGTTTTTCGTGGGGACTGTCCAGTTGTTGATGCTGTCACTATGGCACTGAAATCTGGTGATTTTGTGGGGTTGATAGGTCCAAATGGTGCTGGAAAGACAACTTTAATGCGCGCTGCACTCGGTATTTTAGAACATACCGGATCTTCTTCTTTATCAGTGATGTCACAATCAGATCGAGCAAAGCAAGCCGCATGGCTACCCCAAGTTAGAGAAATTGCTTGGGGTCTAACTGTGCGTGATTTGGTGGGTTTGGGGCGCTTGCCATTTGGACCAATGCAAAAAAATGATATGCATGTAGAGGCAGCGATAATAAAAATGGAACTTACCGCTTTTTCTGATCGTATTGCTACGCAACTTTCTGGTGGTGAGCAGGCACGAGCACTCATTGCCCGCGCTTTGGCGCAAGACACGCCAATTTTAATGGCAGATGAGCCGACAGCAAGCCTCGATCCAGCCAATCAAATTAGCACGCTGAAAATCTTTTCAGAGCTTGCACAAACTGGGAGAGGAATAATTGCGTCCATTCACGATCTAGGTTTAGCTGCGCGCTATTGCACAAAATTGGCATTGCTTGACCGAGGAAAATTAGTAGCTTTTGGGTCCGCTGATGTAGTGTTAACACCAGATAATTTGCGCACTGTCTTTTCTATCGAAGCACATTATGAAAAAACCAAGGAAGGCATAATTTTTCAGCCTTTGTCGGTTCTTAAAAAAAGTAATTAAAATCTTGATCAGGGAGATACCTTGAAATGATAATACGTTTACAAGATACACTAAATACTGGAGGACCGGCCTTATGGGTGATATTTGGAATATCGGTTGTCTTATTAACTGTTGGACTTTGGAAATTCTGGCATCTCATTAAATTAGGGGCTTGGAATAGAAAGCAAGCTGACGAAATTCTAAAGCTTTGGTTGGAAAAAAAAGTTGAGCCAGTTGATATATATGAGCAAAATATAAGGGCTAAAATTTTAGGCCAAACCATTTTAGCGATTTCTGATAAGAATTATACAAACGAAATGGTCAGAGAAGAATGTGTGCGGCTGGCTAATAAAGACTTAAATGAAGCAAGGCGTGGTTTAAGGATCATAGATTTAATAATTACGATTGCGCCATTGGTCGGTTTGCTGGGAACTGTATTAGGAATGATTGAAGCGTTCCAAGCCCTTCAGGAAAGTGGAGCTCAGGCAGATCCTTCAGCTTTAGCAGGTGGCATTTGGGAAGCTTTATTAACAACAGCAGCAGGTATGGGAATTGCTATTCCAGCATCAATTTTACTAAGTTGGTACGATAGCGTAGTCGCAAATGTTCAGGCAGATATAGAGAATTTAGCGACGCAGGCCATATTGAGGACGAGTTAGATGATACAGCTCAACACAATCAGTCGAAGAAGGCGCCCAAGTCTAACTCCCATGATTGATGTGGTCTTTTTGCTTCTCATCTTCTTCATGCTAGTTGCGCGTTTTGGTATTAATAAAGTTATTGATATCAACTTGCCTTCAGCCCTTAGTCAAAATGTTCAATATGAAGGTGCACCACGTTTGGTTGAGATAAAATCTGGTAATATTGTATCATTGAATGGCTCTCAAATCTCTCTTGACCAGCTTTCAAATAATTTAAGAGAATTAATGCCATCTCCAAATGCACTGATAATTTTACGAAGCAGTGCAGAAGCAAACACTCAGGATTTACTTGATGTCTTGTTATATCTCAAATCCGAGAAAATTACGAATGTGTCAGTTCTTGAGCCAGAAAATGAATTTTAGAAAAACTTCATATGTCAGCGAAAAAGAAAATATTGTTCCAATGATCAATATAGTTTTCCTTCTTTTGATTTTTTTCCTTATTACATCTTCTTTAGTTCCTAGGCCTGGAGAAATAATTGAGCGACCTTTTGGTTTAAGTGAGACAAATGCAGATGACCCAAATTATCTGTTTATTACTGACAATTCTGAAATTATGTATCTCGGTCAAACTGGAGAAATTGCTTGGAATTTAATTAAAGAAAGTGAACCAACTACCCTGACTATAGAAGCAGATCGGAATTTGGCAGCGAATAAGTTTATTTCATTTGTGAATAAGCTTAATGACATGAATATTCCACATCTAGAGATGATTGTTAGTGATCCAACCAAAGAGCCCCACAAATGAAGGTTTTCGAGGCAATAAGTTTTGGCGCTATTGCGTTTAGTTTGCATATCACAGCCCTTTCGTATTTTTTGCCGGAAACATTTGTACCTAATCAAAGCGGGGATGATGGGGAGCAAGAGACTATAACTTTAAGTTCTATATCTCTCAGCGCTTCAGAATTAATTAAAGCTTGGGATACTCCACCGGAAACAAAATCAGACGTATCAGCGTTACTGAGTGTTGACAAATTTCAAAATATGAAACTGCCACTTACTAAAAGTGTGTTAGAGGCAGAAATAGAAATTGGACACCCCAGCAAACTAAAGTTACTTCAAAATAACCAAATTGTAGAGAGCCCTCGAATTCCTGCTGCTTTCTCAACGACAGCATATTCTTCGGTGAGGATTGATAAATTAAGCTTTCAAAACAGTAATAAAAATTCTCTGGATTTACCTGATAAAATTGATGCAAATCCAGTCAAAGAAAATTTTAGCAATAGTAAACAGAAACCTATTTTAGAGACATTTAAACCTCAAATTGATACTAGCAGCATGGCACCTGCTGTTCAGACTAAGAAAGTGGGTGTGGAGCCTAAGACTGCTAGCTTACCTGAGAAAACAGCACCAGAACTGCTAAAACCCCAAAACAAAGGACCTACGCAAAGAGAAAATCAAGTACATTTATCGTCTAAAGATGCCAAAATAATGAAAGAAAATTTATATTCTTGGGGCTCAAAAATTCACAGCGCTATTGAACGTAAGAAATTTTATCCAAGTGGAACACGAGCTCAAGGGAGGGTTATTCTAAATATTCTTGTTCACTCCAGTGGCCGCTTGGTAAAAACAGAGATTGCAAAGTCCTCAGGTGCGGCTTTACTTGATAATGCTGCTATTACGGCTGTGAAGCGTGCTCAATTTCCAGTAGCTCCCGAAGGTCTTTCAAAAGATCAATACCGCTTTCAGATACCCGTAAAAATGTCTCGAAATTGATGAGTTTTTAGGTAAAGATATCGATAATTACCCACTCACCAAAATTTGTTGTTTCAAGCGGCCAGTCCGCAGCTGATTTAATATAGGGCTTTTCAGTTTTGATGAGATATTGAACAGCTTTGATGACTCCAGCATGGGTCACCCAAATCTGGTCTTCATCTCTACTTGTCAGGTTCTTCATCAATTGCCAAACTCGTTCAAGAAGTTGCCCAGTGCTTTCACCCCCACCAAAGGCGTGGTTGTTAAAGTCTTCTATCCATAAATCAATGGCAGATTTTGGTACATCGTCCCAAAGATGACCTTCCCATTTACCAAAGTCCATCTCGGCTAATCGTTCTTCTTCTGAGAGATCAAGGTTGAGACGCTCGGCCAATAAGTTCGCAAGTTGCTTTGTGCGTTGACGAGGAGATGTTAATAGTACTTTTACCCCAGAACTTTCAGAACAAGCACTTATTAATTTATCTGAAGCTACTTCAGTAAGATATTGATCGGCACTGACATCTAGCTTTCCATAACATAGTCCTTTTTTAACTAAAGGTTTTGCATGCCTAACGAGCCATAGCTTCATGAGTGCAAAACCAATAGTAAGCCAAGGTAAAAACCAATTTCACATATTTGCTGTGTTGCGCCTAATCCATCTCCAGTGAACCCCCCTAATCGTCTAGCGAGGAGTCTGAGCATCCAAATTAAAGTTATGGCTGCTCCGACCATGGCACCCCACCACGGAACAGCAGGATATAGAAAATGTAAAAGAATGAGAGATGCTAACCACCAAATTGTGCCTATTGAAAAAGTGGACCAGGATATTGCATCTGATAAAGGTTTGGATTTAGATCCAGCTTCATCGCCTACATGAGACTGAAAACGAATTAAAAATAGCGGTGTAAAACGGGAACTTATGTGGGCACCAAAAAGCGCTAAGCAAGCTAATATGATATCTTGCTGTCCCAGCAAGGTCAGCAGTGATATTTTTCCTCCCAATGCAATGATTAAAGATAAAGTACCAAATGATCCAATTCTAGAATCCTTCATAATTTCTAAGGCTTTTTCACGCTTCATGCTTCCGCCAAGGCCGTCAGTTAAGTCTGCTAGTCCATCTTCATGGAAAGCACCAGTAAGCATTAAGCTAACAAATGTTGATGCAAAGGCTGCAACCAAGGGGGTTGCAGGCAGATCGGGTAAGTTAGAAGCTATCAACCAATAACTTACTGCCGAAATAATACCCACAATCCAGCCAACTGCAGGGAAATATGCAGCACTTTTACGTAGGGCCTCAGGACTATAATCGACCCACTCCCCCAAACGTCCCGTTATGGGGATCCGGGTAAAAAATTGAAGCGCTAATAGAAAATATCGAATGGATTTAATTAAGTGCTTCATCTTTAATATCTAAAACTGTGTTATTCATTTGCTTTCTTCATCACGAGAAACGCCTGCAGTGTCAAAGCTCGCCATCTCTCGCAAAATTGTACAGGCTGACACTAAAAGAGGCCAGGCTAATGCAGCTCCTGAGCCCTCACCAAGGCGCAATTTTAAATCCAGAAGCGGTTTCGCATTCATTGCATCCAACATAAGGGAATGGCCTTGCTCATCTGAGCGGTGAGAAAAAATACAATAATCCAGAACTTTGGAACGTATTCGGCTTGCCACTAAAACGGCGCTTGAAGCTATAAAGCCATCAACCACAATAACCCTTCGTTCTGACGCTGACTGAATTACAGCGCCTGCCATTGTTGCTATTTCAAAACCACCAAATGCGGCCAGCGCAGCTAGGGGATTTTTGGCGTCTTTATGTTTTTCTAAGACTTCCTCTAAAATTGATGTTTTTTTCTTTAGATTAGCACCAAACATACCAGTTCCAGAACCAGTGCAGGAAGAAATATCGTTGTCTGTGAGCCTTGCAAGCAGCATTGCAGCTGCTGAGCTATTTCCAATCCCCATCTCTCCAACAAGTACAGCATTTCCTTCAAGCTCACGAACAATACTCATACCATTATTTATAGCCTGCCGGCACTCTTCATTACTCATTGCTGGCCCTTGAAGAGCGTTTTCAGTACCCTTTGATACTTTTTGGATAAAAAGGCCCTCTCGAGGTTCAAAGTCATGCCGTACGCCACAATCTACCACATTTAATGAAATATCGTTTTGTTTTGAGAGAACGCTAACAGCTGCTCCACCAGCTAGAAAGTTTTCGACCATCTGCCATGTTACATCACTTGGATAGGCTGATATGCCTTCAGCGGCCAGGCCATGGTCAGCCGCGCAAACAAGCATCTGAGGCTTGATTAATTTAGGATTTTCATTTCCCAATATGAGGCCAATACGAAGAGCTAAATCTTCAAGTCGACCGAGAGCTCCAACTGGTTTGGTTTTATTATCTAGTTTGTTTCGAAGCTTTGTGCCTAAATTGCTATTCAACAAAGGTGGCACATCTGGAAAGGTATAAAGTTCAGAGTTCTTCATAACTTTACTTAACTCTAAGTTTCAAAATATGCGATCGTTGGTTTTCAGTTAACCGAAAAATTTATCTTGTTGGAGTCAAAATTTTCAGCAACTAACTCCGCAATCGCAAGAGAAGATGTTAGTCCAGGTGACTCAATACCTAGAAGGGTTATAATGTTATCCTTTGAGTGTATCACAAAATCCTTTGCTTTTACTCTAGGGCGAATACCTGAATATCCTGGTATGAGCTCACGATCTTCTACGCCAGGCCAATATGTCCTTGCGGCACTTCTAAATTCGGCTTCAAGGTTTTTATCCACTTCATAAGTTGGTTGATTGACCCACTGAACGTTAGGGCCAAGCTGCCCCCTCCCATCTGTATCAATCGTATAATGTATACCCAGACTTTCTTTGCCAGGTACTGGATAGATAAGTGTTTGAAATGGTGCTTTTCCAGCAATTGAAAAATAATTTCCTTTCGCAAAATTTTTGGGTAAAGGTGGTGCCTCAGGCCAGTAAGACTGTGTCAGCTTATGTGCTCCGTGTCCGGCAGCGTTTATAAGAAAGTCGAACTCAGCCTCAAATTCCTCTCCGCCACTTATTCCACTGACCAATATTTTTGAGGCTTGGGTTATTTTCGTTATTTTTGTTTCTAAGGCTAAATTAGCACCATTAATTTCCGCTTGATGTTGGAAAGACTCTGCTAGTTTTGAAGCATCTATAATACCTGTTGATGGTGAAACGAGTGCAGATACGGCAAAAAGATTTGGCTCTCTTTCAATTGCATCTTCGCCACTTATAGACTCTAATTTTATCCCATTCGCTAATGCTGTCTCTTTTAATTTCAATAAAATTTGCGTCTCTTCGCTTGTTGTGGCGACTATTATTTTCTTGGTACGAGAATAAGGTATATTGAATTGTTCGCAATATTCGTAAAGTAAGTTTTTTCCGCGAAGACAAAGCTTGGCTTTTAAGCTATTGGGTTCATAATAAATTCCAGCATGAATGACCCCAGAATTTCTGGCACTCGTTTGAGTGGCAATATATTTTTCTTTCTCTGTAATAAAAACTTCGTAACCATTTTTAGCTAACTGTTGAGCGCAAGCTAAACCCACAACACCCGCTCCAACAATTATTACTGATTTTTCCATAATTTTAACAATATTAGTTTTAAAATCGGTTGAAAACTTTATTCAAGAAAAAGAATAAATCATTGCTAAGAATACTTTGGATTTTTTAACCTGCAATCAAGCCCATGCTTTCAAGTTTTAAAAGGATCTGCTGAGCACAGTAATCTACCTCTGTTTTTTCCGTTTCAATACGTATTTCGGGAGATTTGGGCTCTTCGTAAGGATCCGATATACCTGTAAATTCTTTGATTTTTCCTTCTCGAGCAAGCTTGTAAAGACCCTTTCGGTCGCGACGTTCGCATTCTTCAAGTGAGGTTGCTACATGGACCTCAACGAAAGCACCCAGGCTTTCAATCATTTCACGGACTGAGCGGCGGGTGGCAGTATAGGGTGCAATTGGTGCACAAATCGCGATACCTCCATTTTTAGTAATTTCACTGGCGACATACCCTATGCGCCTAATGTTAATGTCTCTGTGTTCTTTGGAAAAACCAAGCTCTGAGGAAAGATGCTTGCGCACTAAATCCCCATCTAAGAGAGTAACGGGACGATCTCCCATTTCCATCAATTTTATCATCAAAGCGTTTGCAATTGTAGATTTTCCTGATCCTGATAGTCCAGTGAAGAAAACAGTAAACCCTTGTTTGCTTCTTGGTGGAAGTGTTCTGCGTAATTCCCTTACGACTTCAGGAAAGCTAAACCAGTCAGGAATTTCCAAACCCTCCCTAAGACGCCGCCGCATTTCAGTTCCAGAGATGTCCAGGACAGTCGCATCTTTTGGCAACTCATTTGCAGGATAATATTGTGCCCGTTCCTCTACATAGAGCATGTGCTTAAAATCGACCATCTTAATGCCCATTTCATCTTCATGCTGTTTGAACAAATCTTGAGAATCATAGGGTCCATAGAAATCGTTACCCAGTGTATCTTTTCCTGGTCCAGCATGGTCGCGCCCTACAATCAAATGTGTGCATCCATGATTAGCTCGGATTAAACCATGCCAAACAGCTTCTCTAGGCCCTGCCATTCGCATAGCTAGGTTTAAAAGGCTCATAGTGGTGGTCGCCGCGGGGTATTTATCTAATACAGCTTCATAGCAACGTACTCTTGTGAAATGATCTACATCACCAGGTTTTGTCATTCCAACTACTGGATGAATCAAAAGGTTTGCTTGAACTTCTTTAGCTGCGCGAAAAGTGAGTTCCTGATGTGCCCGATGAAGGGGGTTTCGTGTTTGAAAGGCAACGATCTTCTTCCAACCCAGTTTATGAAAATAACTACGTAGTTCGTTTGGAGTATCGCGGCGAGCACGGAAATCATAATGTACAGGTTTTTGAAGACCTAATATTTGACCACCTAAATAGACTGGTCCAGCTACATTTTGAAGGTAATGAACTGCAGGATGTTTAATATCATTGGTACCGAATACTTTCTCGGCTTCGTACTTTTTATTTGGTGACCATTTGTCAGAAATAGTCAGTACAGCCAGGACAACCCCTTCCAAGTCGCGCAACATTATATCCTGACCTCCTTCAACTCCAGATGCAAATTCTTGCGAAACATCCAAAGTAATTGGTATTGGCCATAAAGCGCCGTTTGAAAGGCGCATATTTTCGACTACGCTTTTGTAATCTTCTTGTCCAAGAAATCCCGATAGCGGATTAAACCCACCGTTCATAATCAATTCCAGATCACAAATCTGACGCTGTGTTAGATCCCAAGATTTTAAGTTTGCCATATTTTTTTTGAGTGCCTGCTTAGACTCACTGGCGACATAAAGCTCTGGTACTAGGTTTTGAAAAGTCATCTGCAGACCCGTCGAATACTCAATAAGATCATTACTGGGGTAATTTTTGCCATTATACAAATAGAAATAGTTTCTCAGAGCGCTCTATATTGAAAATTTTGTTATAGCCGGCTATTGCATTGTTCTGGAAAGGCTCTCTAGTGCATCAAAGTGGAAAAAATATGCCGATATCAGAACAAGATATTTCTAACGCTATAAGTGCTTGGGCATCAGGCATTCTTGAAATTTCTAAAGCCTATGAAATTGATGGTTTTGAGCAAGCACGAGATGTAGCTGACAAACTGCTAGACAAATTATATGGTTTTCATCTTGGACCAGTTTTATTCAAACCTACATTGAGTGGTGGTATTAATACGTTTAGGCAAACTAAAATGGGGGCTTTATCATATTTCGTGGGGCACAACTCTGATTATCCAGGCGATACTGGGTTTGGAATTAAATATTGGCGTGATGTTAGACCTGATACGGCTGCTGTTTTCCTAGATGACAGGGTGGCAATGTGGATGGGTTGGGTGACTTTTACAGATAAAAATGATAACGTCACGAAAGTTGATAAAAGTTGGGGATATAAACTTGATGAGGACGGCGAACTTAAAATCACGTTACATCATTCATCTTTACCTTACGACCCATAGGACGCCAGAAATTATTTTACCAAACACCATAAGAAAGTGTGAGATCTTATCCGATGAATAAATTTACAATTTTTTACTTGATAGCATTTTGTTTAACATTTGCTGGGTGTTCAGGTGCAAATAACAATTTAAACCTGACCAATCTAAAAATAATGGATTTAGAAAATAAAAGCGAAGGCACTGCGAATTGTAAGCCAAAAGAAAATTCTTTATTTGGTTTATCCCGGACTTGTGAAAATAAGGGCTCTTTTTTAGAGGGTATTGTAAACAACCCTGTATCATCCAAAGCTATTAATGAAAACGTTGAAGCTGAAATGGACACAAAACTAATAGATAACTGCAAACTTAAAGCTAACACTCTTTTTGGTTTCAGTCGTACTTGCGATAATTCAGAAATGATGTCTAAAAGCCTTACCCAATAGCCTTTTATCTCTACCAGCCATACTTAAATCTGGTTGTAAAATACATTCTGTTATTAGAAAACTGAAAAAGGTTAACTTCAATCTGGCGGGTAGATATAATCGTCTTCCGTTACTTTTTCCAACCAGTGCGCAACGCTTCCATTTAAAGCCTCTTGAATTGCAATATGAACCATAGCGTTTGTTGATGTCGCTCCATGCCAGTGCTCTTCGTTAGGTGGAATCCACACAGTATCTCCAGATCTTATTAGCTGCGGCTTTTGCTTTCTTAACCCAATCAAACCAGTACCACTTACTATTTGCAGTGTTTGTCCTAGAGGATGGGTATGCCATGCTGTTCGTGCACCAGGTTCAAAGGTAACTTGTAGGGCACGAACCCTAGCAGGTTCAGGGGCTTCAATAATTGGGTCTTGCCAAACAGTTCCTGTGAAATATTCGGATGATGCTTTCTTTGATGGCCGAGAGCCGGCTTGAATTATGTGCATTACCTTTCACCTCTTTCCAAATAAAATCTACTTTGAATAAAAAACTCTGAAATAAATAGCCTTGTCCTAAACTTGTCACATAGACAGTTTAATTTTCATTGCGGACTGAAAGCTGTGATGTTTCAAATAACCATGCTATATTATTGTCTTCTAATGGCGTCGGATAGTCGCCTGTAAAACAGTGATCAGTAAATGCTGGATTATCATCATCTCTACCGTTTTCATGCCCCATAGCTCTGTAAAGACCATCAACTGAAAGGAATGATAAACTATCTGCCCCAATGTATGCGGCCATTTCTTCCTCTGACTTTAATGATGCTAGTAATTGCGCTTTTTCTGGTGTGTCGATGCCATAAAAGTCAGGATATTTTATTGGAGGGGATGCGATTTTCATATGAACTTCTTGAGCGCCCGCTTGTCGCATCAACTCTACTATTTTCACTGACGTCGTACCGCGAACAATCGAGTCATCAATTAGAACAACTTTTTTACCTCTAACAGCATGTCGGTTGATATTATGTTTAAGTTTGACGCCAAAATCACGAGTGGATTGTTGTGGCTCAATAAATGTTCTGCCAACGTAATGATTTCTGATTATTCCCAATTCGAAGGGTAACGCCGCTGCCTCAGCATAACCTAAAGCGGCTGGTACGCCGCTGTCTGGCACTGGAATAACTACATCAGCGGAACAGGGTGCTTCAGCGGCAAGCTCATGGCCAAAATTTTTGCGGCACTCATAAATACTCTTCTCTCCAAAAACACTATCTGGTCGGGCGAAATAGATATATTCAAAGATACAAGGTCGTTTTTTTATTTCTGGGAAAGGCTTGATACTTTCTATGTTTTCTCCAGAAATTACGACCACCTCTCCATTTTCGATCTCCCTTACAAATTTTGCTCCAATTATATCTAATGCGCATGTTTCAGAGGATAAAATGAACTGATTTTCAAGTTTACCTAAAATTAAAGGACGTATACCTAGAGGATCTCTTGCACCAATTAACTTATTATCCGTTAATGCAACCAAAGCATAAGCACCATCAATTTGCCTTAACGCATCAACAAAACGGTTGATCACTCCATTGCTTTTTGAACGAGCTATCAATTGAAGAAGCACTTCTGTATCTGAAGTTGATTGAAAAATTGCTCCGCTCTGTACTAATTCATTTCGTAATTTAAGAGCATTTGTTAAATTTCCGTTGTGTGCAATTGCAAATCCGCCCACAGAAAGATCCGCAAATAGTGGCTGAACATTTCTCAAAGCTGGCTCGCCTGTGGTAGAATATCTGACATGACCCATGGCCATTTGGCCTTGCATTCTTTCTATTATTGGCTTTTTCGTGAAGTGATCACTTACAAGCCCTATACGCCTTTCTGAATGAAAGCGTTTTCCATCATAGCTTACGATACCTGCAGCTTCTTGGCCGCGATGTTGTAAAGCATGCAACCCCAGCGCTGTTACGGCTGCAGCTTCTTCATGACCGGAAATGCCAAAAACACCACATTCTTCGCGCAATTTATCATCAGCTTGGTCCCAAAGAAACATTAAGATCCCCACAAGTTAAGTTTACAGAAAAACTTTTCAGATAATTTTACACTAGTCATGACATGAGCCCGAATACAAGTAACATCATTAACGGACCCTTTTAAACTTTAGTAAAAACAGTGGAAAATTTTTATAGTTTAAAATCAAAAACTATTTTTTTACCATGTTGGCGCAGAGAAATGGCAAAAATGCCTAATATGTTTCGTTAATGCAAACTAAATGGCGAAGCTCGGCTTGTTATGCGCGAGAACGCGTATTGATCTACATGTATCGAGCAAGTCGATTCATCAAAGTATATTCCGATCGATACTTAGAGTTTTTGTATCCGTTAAAGACCCAATCAAGTGGTGTCCAAGAGATGAATGCATAGTAGATTATTACTGGGAAAAGAATACCTGATGCGAAGCCAAGCAAAACAACAATCCAGTCATTAATGCCAAAAAAAATCAAAGTTCCACTGACACTGATGACAAACATTAAATGAAAGACGTAAATTGGATAGGAAAGTCTAACCAGCCAGCGAAGTAGGTGACCGCTTGATGAGATTTTATGCATAGCTAAACCCATTATAGACAGCACCAGAAGCAAAGCTGCACTGCCAGACAGGCTATTTACAATCCACAGTTCCAGTAATCCAGAAAAGGCAAACGTATCATCCTTAACGCCACCCCAAACTAATAAACCAATGGGTATAAGACTGAAGATAGTCAAACTAGGTAGCCAAAATCTTGTCCGTTGTAGATTTTCCAGGAACTTTGAGCTTTTATAAGCCTGCATCCCAATCATAAAAAACGAAGCCATAAACAACATTGATCCAAGATTTACTTCGCCAAAAGTTATTGGATCGTTCCCAATAATACCGCCAGTTGGTTTATTGAGCGGAGAAAGTAAAATGAGTATTGGCAGCCAGACCATAAGAACGCGACTTAAGCTCAACTCAAAGCCCAAAATGAATGAATAGATAACTGGTACAGTGGTCTTTATTAACAAAAGAACACTATAGAATATCAATAAATAATACAGAAACCACAAATGATCTAATCGAAATGTGAAAGGTATGTCGTAAAAAATATAGGATATGAGTTCCGGTATTTTAAATAGTCTTGAGGCTTCTTCATCTATTGCGGGAATGAAAGACCATAGCAGTAAGAGCGGCACGCCAAGTCTTATCAATCTATTGAAGGCATAATTTCCGGTATCTCTCTTCGACAAACTGAGCGCAGTGAAAAACCCTGCCAGCAGCATGAAAAGTGGCATGCGCCACGTGTGTATCCAAACAAAGACAACAGAAGCACCAAGTCTTGGTTCTGATCCATCAAATGGTTCCAAGAAGAGCATTAGGATATGCAGCAGTACTCCCATGAGAAGTGCAAATGCCCGTAAAAAATCAAGACTATGTAAGCGATCGGTCATAGAAACTGTCCCCCAAAAAACTTAGATTATCGATGCAATCCCAGTACTCAAAAATTCTTAGCCCCTCGAGCACTTTTTGTGCTCACTCATACTCAATTATAAAGTTTTAATTTATGTTAGTTTAAAATTTTAAATATTGGGTAACAAAACCTTGCTTAAATTCACTTAAGGAATGTAATAGTATGTAAAACTTTTTCTATATTTTGAGAGTTAGAAAATGTCAGATTTCGAAAAATTATTTAACCGCTTTTGTTCTGCACAAGCTTCCTTTGAAAGCTCACGCCATATTTATAGACGTGAACATGGACCAGGCCAAGTGCGAAGATTTTTTAATACTAGTTTTACAGCATTTGAACTTCGTCGTTATATTATGAATTTTTATTTTTCCAAAGGTAGCTTTACTGTAACAGAGCTAGTTAAAGTCTCTGAATTTAGCAGACCAACCGTAAAATCAGTTGTATATGAAGCTTTAGAGCTTGGTTATCTCGAAAAGGTATCAAGAACATCCGATGGTCGCAGAAATGACTTTCGACCAACTAAACCGATGTTGGAAGCTTGGCGTAACTATTGTAATGCGCTGCTTGCCAAACCTGAATTTTTAGATGCCATGCAACTAGCTCAAACACTAATCATGATGCGCGGGCTAGAAAAAATTTCAGAATAGAATTTATGTAAAATTTTTTAATCTTTTTTGATTTAATTCTTCATGCTGTACTTCTAAGGCAATTGGAGCTGAGACCGGTAGATAACATTTTATTACAATCTCAAGCCTCTCGTTGGGGGAGAAGTATGTTCTTATGTTAAGTCTGCCAGAGCTAAAGTATTTTTCGTATAAGAACGGTCGACTTGCGTACCGCGAAGCGGGTGTTGGACCCACACTTTTTTTGCTGCACGGTATGAATGGCGGGAGCCAGAGTTGGGCGCATTTATTTCAATCTCTAGCTACTTCTTTCCGAATTATTGCTTGGGATGCGCCCGGTTTTGGTGGTTCGGATGTATTCGGTGATAGCGTACAAGACTTTAAAGTGGCTGCTTTAGCTTTGATGAATTCATTAAAGCTAACAAATGCTATTTTGATTGGTCACTCAATGGGTGGTGTTATAGCTTTACAGCTGGCCATAGACCAAGAAGCTTCAGTTTCAGGTTTGATACTTTCTTCAACTCATCTTGGCTTCAATTGCCCAAAAGGTGCAGCCCTTATGCCACGTTACGCTAATCGTATTGAGCGAATGACTTCTAATGGCGTTGATATCGCTTATGGAAGAGAACGAGCAAAGGGAAGCACGCCACCAGAAACTTCTGAAGCTGTAATTGAGTTTCTAGCAACGATTGCTGCAGGTTCTCGCGTGGAAGGCATCCGTAACGGAGGCCGGATGAGCCAAGAAGCTAATAATTGGGAAATATGTGCAAATGTTAAAGTGCCAGTATTAATTCTATCTGGTGAAAAAGATACCGTAATACCTAGTAAAATGCATTCAGATTTACTTGAGGCCTTGCCTGAGGCTCAGCAATACGTATTTCCCAACGCTGGCCACGCCTCTTATGCAGAATTTCCAGATCTCTTTAATAAACGGGTCAAAGACTTCGCCCTAAACGCTCTCAAATGAAATTAAAATTTACAAACTTTTAAAAGGAGTAAGATCATGAAAATAACAAAACTAAAGCCAGCCATCTTAGTGATGGCCTTGGCATCCAGTCTTGGTTTTTTGGCGGGTACTGCTTCGGCAGATAACCTGACAGTTGCACTTGCTGCTGAACCAACATCTATGGATCCACACTATCAGAACCTTACAATAAACAATTCATTTGCTACGCAAGTTTACAGTGCTCTTGTTTTGCAAGATGTGAACCAGAACCTAATTCCTGGTCTCGCTACATCATGGAAACCGGTTGATGACAATACTTGGGAATTTAAACTTCGTGCAGGTGTTAAGTTCCATAATGGTGCGGCATTCAGTGCTGAGGACGTGGTAGCCACAATGCAACGCGCCGCAAATGTTCCCAATAGCCCATCAAGTTTCGGAACCTTTATCAAAGGAAAAACCTTTGAGGTCATTGATGACTTAACCATACAGGTGTCCACTGAGAAACCCTACCCTTTCACACCAAACGATATGTCAAGAATTTCTATTATTGATTCAGCTTTCGTGGATGCAACAACTGAAGATTTCAACACTGGCGTTGCTTCTTTTGGAACAGGACCATTTACATTAACCAAATGGCTACCAGGCGACTTATTAGAGATTAAACGCAATGACGGCTATTGGGGTGCTAAAGCAGAGTGGGATAATATTATAATTCGTCCTATTAGTGACGGGACAACTCGAACAGCAGCACTTATCGCAGGGGATGTAGATTTTATCGAGCGAGTTGCACCTGCCGATCTCCCAAATCTGGAAAGCCGATCAGGCATTAAAGTATTCAAGTCAGTATCTAATCGTCTTTTATATTTAACACTTCATATGACTGACGATCCTATTAAACCTTATGTTACTGATAGTAATGACAATCCAATTGCCTCGCCCTTTAAGGATATACGTATGCGCAAAGCTGTCTCGTTAGCCATAAACAGACAGGCTATAGCAGATCGTGTAATGGATGGACTTTCAGCACCAGCAGGGCAATTTTCGCCGAAAGGCTACATTGGGTATTCGGATAATCTAAAGCCAGATTCATATGATCTGGCACGTGCAAAAGAACTGATGGCAGAAGCTGGCTACGCTGATGGCTTTAAATTAACCATGCACGGTCCAGCTGGCCGATACTCAAATGATACACGTATTCTTGAAGCAATTGCGCAAATGTTATCGCGTTTAGGTATAGATACTAGCGTTGAGACAATGCCTGCATCTGTCTTCTTCAAACGTTTTGCGCGAGGTGGGCCAGACAAGAAACCGGAATTCACCGCTGCAATGTCTGGCTATGCAAATGGCTCAGGCGAGCCTTCACATCCGCTTCGCATATTTATTCACACTAAGCAAAAAGAGCGCGGCTATGGACCAGGTAATAGAAACGGATACAGCAATGCTGAAGTCGATAAGCTGATCGAAGACGGGCGTGCCTCCATGGATATTGCTATGGGTGAGGCGGCCTTCATCAAAGCAACGGATATTGCAATGAAGGAGTATGCGTTACTTCCTATTCACCATGAAGTTGCTACATGGGCAGCTCGAGACGGGATAGTTTATGAGCATGGCGCGCTCGATAGTACATTTTTACACTACATCCGCGCACAAAAATAAAATAGTGTTGGCCTGCTAGATAGCTTTAGCGGGCCAACCACAAAGGGGCTTATCGATGTTAGGCTTTGTTATCAGACGTCTTATACAAAGTGTCATAGTCCTTTTTATAATGTCATTGATCGTATTCTCTATGATCAATTTGGTAGGTGACCCAGTTGATATGCTGGTTAACCCTGAGAGCTTACCCGATGAAATTGATCGTGTTCGCAAAGATTTTGGTCTCGACCAGCCAGTTCACATTCAATATTGGAAATTTTTAACAGGGGCTTTGTCTGGAGACTTAGGAAATTCTTTTATTTTCGGACGACCAGCACTCTCTTTAATTGCTGAACGTTTTCCTGCAACTGTTGAACTTGCGACTTGCGCCCTTTTTATAGCTATAATTACAGGCCTTCCATTAGGCATATACGCCGGGCTAAATCCAAATGGATTAGGAGCTCGAATGATCATGGGAGGATCTGTACTCGGAATTTCTATTCCAACCTTCTGGTTAGGTCTTATGATGATAATCGTGTTTTCAGTCCTTTTGGGATGGCTACCTGTATCTGGGCGCGGTGATACGGCCGTTTTTCTTGGTATTGAGAGTAGCATATTTACTGTAGATGGTTTGCGTCACATCATTATGCCTGCAATCAATCTTTCATTATTTAAAATTTCGATGGTTATCCGATTAACCCGTGCTGGAGTTGAAGAGGTGATGGCACTTGATTTTATAAAGTTTGCACGAGCGCGAGGCCTCTCATCGCAACGTATAATTCGCTCTCATCTACTACCCAACATTCTCATTCCAATTATCACTGTATTGGCAATTGAATTTGGGACACTTATCGCTTTTGCAACGGTAACAGAGTCAATCTTTGCCTGGCCTGGTGTTGGCAAGCTAGTCATTGATGCTATTGTAAATCTCGACCGGCCAATCGTTGTTGCCTATCTACTTTTTGTAGTAACTTTATTTTTAGTTTTGAATCTCATTGTAGATATTTTGTATGCCGCGCTCGATCCTCGTGTGAGGCTGCAAGGGGGTCGCGAATGAAAAAGATACAAAACATTTTCACTGCAGAGGGCAAGACTGAACGGAGTGGGCTAGATTTACTTAGAAACTTTTCACAGCCCACTACCTTTGTTTCTGGAGTTTTGCTTTTACTTGTAGTGTTATGTGCAAGCTTCGCGCCTCTTATTGCCCCAACAGATCCTTATGACCTTTCTGTAGTTAGTATTTTAGATGGCAGACTGGCGCCTGGGGAGCAGATGTTTGATGGCACCGTAGCTTGGCTTGGCACCGACGGAGCAGGTCGTGATGTCCTAAGCGCAATATTATTTGGCCTACGAACAAGTCTTATCGTAGCAGTTTGCAGCGCTATCATTGCTTTAATTATTGGGCTTTTGGTAGGACTGATAGCAGCTTACTTCGGTGGAAAAATAGATGCGTTTCTAATGCGAATTGTTGATATTCAGCTCTCTTTTCCTGCTATTCTTGTAGCACTTGTTCTTTTAGCTTTGTTAGGTAAAGGCATTGATAAAGTGATTATCGCATTGGCGATAGTTCAATGGGCAATATACGCTAGAACTGTACGTGCCAGCGCGATTGTTGAACGTCGCAAAGAATATATAGAAGCCGCTACAAGCCTTGGACTTAGCAGCTTTCGTATTATCTGGCGACATTTAATGCCCAATAGTATTTCTCCACTTATAGTACTGGCCACACTACAAACTGCTCATTCTATCTCGATTGAAGCTACCCTCAGTTTTTTGGGTGTAGGCGTACCCATAACTGAACCTTCGCTTGGGTCACTAATTTCAAATGGATTTGATTATATTTTATCAGGAGCTTACTGGATTACCTTCTTTCCTGGCATAATGTTGCTTGCAACAGTAGCCTCGATTAATATCGTTGGGGATCGTTTAAGGGTTCTTTTAAACCCAAAGATCTCTTAAATCTTGTCACTATGTTGTGATAACGAGTTGTTCAAAATGGTTGACATATCGATAACTCCTATCGAAGCTTATTGGTTATGTACAACTTGAACCTTGATATTTCTTATTTTCCCTCTCAAAAAAATGCAGAAATTTTGGATATAACGGTTGGAGACCTTCTCCGAAAAGTAGCAAACGATAGTCCAAATTCGATCGCAATGATTGATATTTTGGAAAATGGTGATTGTGGTCAGTCCTGGACTTATTCAGAATTGTTCGCACAGGGTGAACGCTTAGCCCAATCTCTTTCAACACGTTTCAAGGCACATGAAAGAGTTGTTGTATGGGCGCCAAATATTCCAGAATGGGTGATTTTGGAGTATGCTGCAGGTCTGGCAGGTCTTGTACTCGTTACTGCTAATCCGTCTTTTCAGTCATCAGAGTTGAGGTACGTGTTGGAACAATCCGGTGCCGTCGGTTTGTTCATGGTTAACGAATTTAGAGGTAATCCGATGCAGGAAATCGCGCAAGAAGCTACTGCTGGAAATACTCTTCTTCGAGAGGTTGTTAATCTAAAAAAGATGGAAGGTTTATACGATATAGGGGATAATTTTCCTGATTTGCCAGATGTTCAACCAGAAGACCCTGCTCAAATACAGTATACTTCAGGAACTACTGGCTTTCCAAAAGGTGCAACCCTGAGCCATAAGAATCTTGTAAACAACGCTCGGCTTTTTTGTGCGCGTAAACAGGTTGGTCAGCACTCAGTTTGGGCAAATTTTATGCCCCTTTTTCACACAGCAGGTTGTGCAACGGGGGTTCTGGGGTGCCTTCAGGCTTCTTGTAAAATGCTCCTTATCAAACATTTTGATGCTGATGTTTTTGCTCGTTTGATTGAAGAACAGAAAGTGACAACCTGTTTTGCTGTTCCAACAATGCTGTTCAACCTATTGGAATCGCTTGAACATAACCCTCGCGATATGTCTTCTCTTGAGGTCATTACAACGGGTGGAGCGCCCGTGCCCCCCGACTTGGTGCGGCGAGTTCGAGAACGTTTAGGTTGTCATTTGCTCAGCGCTTTTGGACAAACAGAGCATAGTCCTATGATTTCTTTAAATCCTGTTGAATCCACAATTGAACAAATCGTTCAAACAGCTGGTCAACCACTTCCCTACACTGAAGTGTCAATCCAATTACCAGAAAGCAAAGAAGTTGTCCCGATTGGAGAGGTCGGGGAGATCTGTGCACGCTCTTATGCAGTAATGCTCGGTTACAATGATAATCCAGATGCCACAGCGTCTGCTATCGATAAGCATGGATGGCTGCATACAGGCGATCTTGGCACAATGGATTCCCAAGGCTTCGTGCGGGTGACTGGTCGTGTTAAGGACATGATTATTCGTGGTGGTGAAAATCACTTCCCAGCTGAAATTGAGGCCGTTATTGTGAGCCATCCTAATATATTACAGGTTGCAGTGGTGGGACTTCCAGACGATAAATGGGGAGAAATTATTGCTGCTTTTGTTCTGTCTGATCACATATTAGATCCAACAGAATTACGTAATCATTGTCGTGCACATTTATCCCCCCAAAAGACCCCTTCAACATGGGTACATGTACCAGATTTCCCCCTAACAGGATCGGGAAAAGTTCAAAAGTTTGCAATTCGGGAAAAGTATCTTCAAGGCAAATATGGAAAGGTTTTAATATGAGTGTCCGCATTGAAAAGGACGGTTTAATATGGACCATTGTTCATTCACGCCCGGAAGCGCGCAATGCAATGGATCCTGAAAGTGCTAACGCGCTATTTGATGCATTTCAATCGTTTGATGCAGATAATACTGCCTGTGTTGCAGTGTTTTGGGGTGAAGGTGGTTCCTTCTGTGCTGGATGGGACCTAAAACATGCTTCTTCACTTGATGATGCCCGCGCACTTGATCCATTTGACTTTCCGGAAGAGGGAGACCCCCCAATGGCAGTCATGGGGCCAAGTCGATTAGATTTATCGAAACCGGTAATTGCTGCTGTCTCAGGACCTGCCGTTGCTGGAGGTATGGAACTCGCTCTTTGGTGTGATATCAGAGTAATGGAGGTGTCATCTTTCATGGGGGTGTACTGTAGGCGTTGGGGTATCCCATTGATTGATGGGGGAACTGTTCGATTGCCACGGCTCGTTGGGGAAGGCCGTGCCATGGATTTGATACTTACTGGGCGTCGTGTGAATGCTGATGAGGCCCTGAAAATTGGTCTTTGTGAGTATATCGTGCCTGATGGTGAGGCGCGTGAAAAAGCCGAAACGTTAGCAAAAGAAATCGCAAGGTTTCCTCAAAGCTGTGTTAAAGCAGATCGTCTATCAACTCGTAATCAACATGGGCTATCTTTGCATGAGGCTTTAAGACAGGAATGGCTAGGCAGCAAAGATGAAGTGACAAAAGGCATTGAAGGTGCCGGTCGATTTGCTGGAGGAAAGGGGCGTGGTGGTGATTTTGAGGATGTATAAAAATACCGAAGCGCGCTAAATGATCAATATCCTAACGGAGGCATACTATGACACAGAATATGCTAGGCGCATCGCTCAAAACCTGTCACTGGGGTTACTTTGATGCAAAATTACCACCTGTTATGACCATTTCTAGTGGTGATGAAGTGGTGATCAATACCGTCTCTGGTGGACCCCAAAACCTGCCGGACGCTGGGTTCCATGTACCACAAGAATTGCTGGATCTTCACGCTGCCGGGCTGCCTACAATGCCAGGGCATATCTTAACTGGACCGGTTGCGGTGCAAGGCGCGATGCCAGGCGATGTTTTGCAGATTGATATCTTGGATGTGTCTTTGCGACAAGATTGGGGGTTTAATCATCTTGGCCCCATCACAGGGACATTGCCACAAGATTTCCCAAACGTGCACCATACGATCATTCCGCTAGATGCAGAGCGCGGTATTGCGACATTGCCATGGGGGCTTGAGCTGAAACTGGCCCCGTTTTTTGGTGTGATGGGTGTCGCGCCACCGCCCACGTGGGGACGTATTTCAACGATAGAGCCACGGGTGCATGGCGGTAATATCGACAATAAGGAATTGGTGGCAGGCACAACGCTGTATCTGCCAGTTCAAATGGAAGGCGCGTTGTTCTCGTGTGGCGACGGGCACGGCGCGCAAGGTGATGGCGAGGTTTGCGTCACAGCGATTGAAACCGCGCTACAAGGTCGATTCCGGTTGAGCATTCTCAAAAATCGCAAGCTGATCTATCCCCAAGCCGAAACGCCCACCCATTACATTACGATGGGCATGGACGCTGATCTTGATCGCTGTGTCGAGATGGCATTGCGCGACATGATAACGCTAGTTTCCCAGCGTGCCCAGATCAGCCGCGAAGACGCCTATATGCTGTGTAGCCTTGCGGGTGATTTGCGTATCACACAGACTGTTAACCGCGAAAAAGGTGTGCATATGATGATGGCGAAGAACCTACTTGATACGGATTAACCCCACGCTTCCCTTTAACCGGCTGGTCACTCGGCCGTGCGCATCGCAGCCTGCGCGCAGAAACAGGAGGCCGCAAAGGCCCCGTCGGCTCGAGCTTGCGCCAGATCCAGCCTCTGGCGAACTTGGACGATCTCGATAGTTTCGCCGCGCGCCTTTAGGCAGTCATGCAGACCCTTTAGCGCCCAGACGTTATCCGGGTGCACAGTTGCACGTGCAAGTTGCCCACAAAGGCCAAGATCCTCGCGGAACACCACCTCGGCCTCGTCCGTGTGACCCTGTTCTAACAGTAGCGCGCCAAGTGCATGACGGACTGGCTGCATCCAGCCCCAAGGCTCGTCATAGGGCAGGTTGTCCTCAAGCGTGATGGCCCGGCGTAAGGTGGCATAGGCCTCGTCGTACTTTGCCTGACGATAGAGGATCTCTCCGCGCAACATCTCCGATCCAATAGCCAGAAGATCCACCACTGTGTTGTTATGCAATGTACGGCTTTCTGGCACGCGTTCGATCGCGGCGTGATAAAGCGCCTCCTCTGCCAGTGCGGCGTGCACCTCGCCTAGGGCGGCGTGACCAATAGCGCGAGCATAATGTACATTTGCCGCCTTTGTGCAGTAAAGGTCCGGATCATTGGGCAATTCCAGCTGGGTCGCCTCCCGCCAGCGACCGAAGCGCACAAGAATATGTGGACCAAAACTCAGGTAGCTTTCGAAGTAATCCGCCATGGGTGGACTTTCCATGCGCAACATCTCCTCCGGAGTGGTCTCGGCCATCCCCTGCACAGCACGCATGGCCGGCTCGAACTGGCCCAGAAACATCGCGCCGTAGATCACGAAATGGTAATTGTGTTGGCGGTAGCCGGTATAGATGTTGAATGCGCCTCGCTCCTTATAGAACTTCAGATCGGCCTTGATCGCCGCCTCATTCCAGTCCACTACGTTCTGGTAATGCCCGCACAGAATATCAATGTGCGTTGGCATGTGGACCAGGTGCCCGGCATCTGGTACTAGCCGGCGCAACGCATCGCCGGCCTTAAGTGCCTTTTCCGGAGAGGGCGACATTTCCATTAGGTGAACGTAGAGATGCAGCAGGCCGGGATGATGCATGGCTGACGGATCGCCCTCCAGTGCCTCTTCCAGAACCGTTTGCGCTTCGACCGTACGCGCGCCCGCGGCGGGCTGGCCACTGGGCAAATCCCACATTTTCCAAGGCGTCAAGTTCAAAAGCGACTCGGCAAAGACCGTACGCACCTCATGGCTTTCGGGATGGACGTCAAACGCGTCGCGCATAGCATCCGCGAAACCGGCATTCCACGCTTTCATCGCTTCGGGATCCAGAGGGTCCGGTTTAGGGTAGCGCGTGGGCAGCGCGTGGATCAATGCGGCCTCCCATCCCGTAACTCCATCAATCAGATCAAGCGCCTTGCGCGCATGAGTATACCCGGCCCGCGCGGCTGCCGCACGGCCAGCATCGTCAAACAAGTCCCATGGCATGTTGTAATTTGGCCCCGACGCATATCCTGCTCCCCAATGGGCCATGGCGCATTTCGGATCGGCTTCGATGGCGCGTTCGAAACATGTGACGGCCTCTTCGTGGTTATAGCCGTAGGTCCATAAAATCCCCCGGTCGAACCATGTCTGCGCCTCGGTCGACTTCGTTGTAACAGGAAAGCTGTACCCGCCCAGATCGAAATACGTGTCCATGGTATCCCCTGCCGGCCCCGTTCGGAGCAATCGAAATTTCTTGAGAAAGCAAACTGACTTCCCCAAAGTAGAACGCATTATACAGCGGTTTCGCACACCGATCAATTGGCATCAGAATATCCAAGCACGTTGAAACGAAACAGTCTACCCTTGGCAACTCCCGTAAAACACTGGTCACACACACTTTGACAAATGAGCGTGTTAAAGGGTATTCTAATCTTACCATAAATTATGTGTGATTGATAAATTTGGTCTATTTCTCTGAAGTTTTTTGGTAGCGGAGGAGGGACTTGAACCCCCGACACGCGGATTATGATTCCGCTGCTCTAACCACCTGAGCTACTCCGCCGTAAACAGAATTCGTCTAAAATCTTTAAACCTTAAGGTCAACCCAATATTTTTTTGGCTAATTTACTATTTGGCAAAGTAATTCAAACATTACTGAGACACCTAAAAAAGCAGTATTGCTGCTTGTATCAAAAGGAGGAGACACCTCAACCATATCAGCACCGACTATGTTAACTCCAGCAAGTTCACGGACAACCTTAAGAGCTTCGTAACTATTAGGGCCACCAACTTCTGGTGTGCCTGTTCCTGGTGCAAATGCTGGATCAATAAAATCGATATCATAAGAAATATAAGTTTCTTTTTCACCAACTATTTCTCGAGCTTCAGCCATTACGTCTTCAATGCCTCGATCAAAAAACTCTTCAATTTTAACGACCCTAATTCCCACTGATTCTGCGAAGTCTAAATCTTCGCGATCATATTGAGTTCCTCGTATCCCAATTTGGATTACTCTCTTTGGATCAAGAAGATTTTCCTCAACTGCGCGGCGAAACGGTGTTCCGTGAGTAAACATTGTCCCATCAAAGTAACTGTGGAAAAGATCGGTGTGACTATCAAAATGTATCATTCCCAGGGGGGCCTTATCCGCAATAGCTCTCAAAACTGGTAGTGATGTTAAATGGTCGCCACCAGCAGTCAGTGGCTTAATTTTCTTTTCAATTACCGTTTTATAGAAAGATGTAATCCTATTCATACTATCTTCGATATCAGCAGGGTTTATTGAAACATCACCAAGGTCTGCACAATTAAATTTCTCATAGGGCCTTATTCCTGATACGGGGTGCTGTGCCCTTATCATGGTTGAGGCATCACGCAATTGACGAGGGCCGTGACGAGGCCCAGGTCTATTTGTTGTTCCACTGTCCCAGGGAACACCGATTATACCGATGTCTACATCTTTGATCTTTGTAGCACCGAGTGAAACATGTGGAAGCCTCATGAAAGTAGGCACACCTGCAAACCTAGGTAGGTCAAAACCTGAA
Source organism: Paracoccaceae bacterium (assembly GCA_045564975.1). Lineage (GTDB taxonomy): Bacteria > Pseudomonadota > Alphaproteobacteria > Rhodobacterales > Rhodobacteraceae > Salinivivens. The sequence goes on along the minus strand of JBJLGF010000007.1, from coordinate 29,437 downwards.
ACTGGTTTAAAAAATGGGTCACTCATATAATTCTCCTATACCCCTTTTATGGGCGATTACGTTATTGTTGTCTTGTGTTTTAATTCTTTCAATAGCTTCGTTTGCTTCTTCTATTACTGTTGTCATGTGATAAGCGTTTGCGTGCAAAATTTGTCTTTCATTTAGAGCCCATGCTACGTGCCCTTTCCAAAAAAGAATATCGCCCCTTTTCCTGGGTGAACCGATTTCAAGATCTTGACCTAAGGCATTCATTTGCTGGTCGCTGTCGCCTGGACACCCTAAACCGCAAAGCAGCATTGAAATCTGAATAAGACCGGAACAATCTATACCTAAGGATGTATTTCCGCCCCATAAATACGGTGCATTCTCTAATAACTTAGATACCTCAATGGGATCTTTTGGTAATTCTGTTTTACTTTTTAACTGTGAAACTGAAATCCAGCCAAGCTCTGTCTCCAAAAAACCATTTTCAACCACTTCCCCAGAAACTTTTGCTGCTAACGGCAGCATCTCAACATTTTTGGACTTAATGTTTGGCTCTAGAAAAATATGAGCAAGGGGCACTGTTACGATATGCGTCTTTTCTTTTTCTGAAGCAATTGTATTTTGACGAACATACCCAACATAACGATCATAAATATTTTGGATAAATGCCCAACCGTCAGGCGCACCAAAGTATTTAACCTTTGAACCATAAATAAGCTGTCTATTTCTTTTACCATCTGGTGAGTCAAGTAGGTCTACAAATGGAACATTTATTTGATAGCTCTTACCTTCAACAAAATTTGAATGTTTTATTTGACCTTTTAGTGTGGAGCAGGCAACGATTTTGTTAGCAGGTGTCAGACGAGGGTCCATTTTAAATATCTAGGATTTTTGGAAGTGCATCAAATATGGCTCTAGGTCCCTGTGTTATTCCACCTTTTGGCAGCCCTGGTTTATTTGTGTCTGACCACGAGTAAATATCAAAATGAATATATGAGTTTGGCATGGTAACAAAGCGGCGTAAAAATAATGCAGCCGTAATCGCCCCACCATAGCCACCGCTGGGAGCATTGTCTAAATCAGCAGCGTCAGGCTCAATCATTTTTTCGTAAGGATCCCAAAATGGCAAAGGCCATACAGGATCATTTTGCTGGATACCTGACGATTTTAATATATCACCGACCTCATTTCGTTCTGTAAAAAACGGAGCGATATCTGACCCAACAGCAACGCGCGCCGCGCCTGTGAGTGTCGCCATTGAGATTATTAGATCGGGGTTATCCTCGCTCGCGAAAGACAATGCATCTGCTAGCACAAGGCGGCCTTCTGCGTCTGTATTATTGATTTCAACAGTTGACCCATTTCTGGCTGTTAAAATATCGCCCGGGCGAAATGAATTTCCAGAAATAGAATTTTCTACTGCTGGTATAAGTACTCTTAATTGAATATTCATACCTGTTGATAGGATCATGGAAGCAAGAGCTAAAACATTAGCTGCTCCACCCATATCCTTTTTCATTAGGCCCATTGAGCGGCCAGGCTTAATGTTTAACCCTCCAGTATCGAAGCAAACACCTTTCCCTACCAAAGTTACTTTTGGCCCTACACTCCCATTCTTAATTTCAAGTAATCTTGGCTCTTGAGAAGACGCACGTCCAACAGTGTGGATGAGTGGGAAATTTTTCGCTATTAAATTTTCCCCAACAATTTCGGAGTATTCAGCATCAAATTTATTGGCCAGATTTTTTACAGCAGAAGCTAAATCTTCTGGGCCCATATCTGAAGTAGGTGTATTTATGAGGTTTCTGGCTAACGCTTCTGCTTCAGCAAATTTCAAAACGCGATCACTGTTTATTATTTTGGGCTGAACTAGATACGCTTGAGAAGCTTTTTTATTTTTATATTTGTCAAAAATATAGTTATTTAGGAGCCATCCGAGCGCCTCAATTTCTAAATTCTCTACTTCCTCAGGGTTTACAATCTCATAACTTCCTGCGGGAAGTGATTTGGCAGCAGCAGCTAGTGAAAACCGTGATCTCTTTCTTGAATTTTCGTCGCCCAAGCCTAAAAGCGCAACTATGTCACCTGTTTTTGTGGGACATAAAACAGACTGACCAAGAGATCCTAAAAAGTTATTCTGTTTAATCCAATCTCTCGTGACTGGGTCAAATGTTTTGGATTTTTCGAATACACTATCTTTTCCAACACAGTATGCTGGTATAGTTTTATCGCTGGTATCAGCAAATTTCATTTTATTTTGCCTTGTTTTTTTAAGCGTTAATGAAATTGTCTTATACTAGGCATTGTTTTGCAATGACTATTACTTCTTTCAAAAGTTTACCAAATTAGCTCTCTGCAATAGTATAAAGCAGATGAGGCTGGCATTTTAATATTATCCCTTTTTAAGGACTCTTTGACCAAGTGTTTCAGCGATCTGAACCGCGTTGAGTGCAGCACCTTTCCGTAGATTATCTGATACGCACCATAAGTTTAAACCATTTTCAATGGTACTATCTTGACGTAAACGACTAATGAAAGTTGCATAGTCTCCAGCACATTCTATAGGCGTCACATATCCCCCATCATCACGCTTATCAATCACCATGACGCCAGGAGCTTCTCGAAGAATATCGCGCGCCTCGTCTTCATCTAAGAAATCTTCAAATTCAATATTTATTGCCTCAGAATGACCAACAAAAACTGGAACCCTTACACAAGTGGCCGTGACTTTGATAGAAGTATCAATTATTTTTTTTGTTTCGGCCACCATTTTCCATTCTTCTTTTGTACTGCCATCATCCAAGAATTTGTCGATATGAGGGATCACATTAAATGCAATTTGCTTTGTAAATTTGGTGGGAGGTACATCGGTTACAGGGTTGTAGATAGATTTTGTTTGATCCCAGAGTTCGTCCATACCTTCTTTTCCAGCGCCGGAAACAGATTGATAAGTGCTGACTACAACGCGCTTAATTCGAGCTCGATCGTGAAGTGGTTTCAATGCCACAACCATCTGTGCCGTGGAGCAGTTTGGGTTGGCAATAATATTCTTTTTAGAATACTCGGTTATTGCATCAGCATTAACCTCTGGCACAATCAGTGGGACATTTGGATCGTACCTGTAAAGGGAGCTATTATCTATAACAATACATCCTTTAGCTGCAGCTTTTGGAGCAAATGTTTTTGTCGCATCAGAGCCTATGGCAAAGAGAGCAATGTCCCAGCCTTCGAAATCAAATGTCTGCAAATCCTTGGTAACGATTGTTTGATCGCCAAAACTGACCTCTGTACCCAGCGACCGCCTGCTTGCTAAAGCCGCTATTTCATCAACTGGAAATTGACGTTCCGACAAAATACTCAGCATCTCACGGCCTACATTTCCCGTCGCTCCTACAACTACAATTTTGTAACCCATTGGGTGGGCTCCTCTTAATTTTGATTTAGTTAGTAAACTGAGCTAACGGGCAGTGCTTACACTACGTTTTAAAATTGTGGAAGACTTTTAATCCAGACGGTCTTTGGCTTTTAAATATAAAACTAAGCCAATAAACAAACTAGAGGCATAGAATAAAAAGATAGCCGTGTAAGCCGCACTCGTTGAGCCTTCTGTTTCGAGCTTTAACGCAAATATTTTGCCACTTAAAAATTGAAAAAGACCAGCCCCACCTATTGCAAACATATTCAATAAGGTCACGCACCTACCGGTTAAATGCTCAGGAGAAAAACTTCTGCCGTGAGCAATCATCAAAGGGTAGGACATTCCAAAAAAGCCTAGAACGCAAAATAAAGAAACTGAAATAGCAAAAGTTATTTGCTCCATTAAAGCTAGGCTAACTATTGAAGCCAAACAGATTAATGAACCTATAAAGATAATCCATTTTCTAGTTCCAAAAATCCGGTCCATAGGGCCATAAGCGAAGGTGCCAGCAATCATAGACAAACTCATCGCTGTCGTTGCAAAGGCTAAGTTGCCATCTCCACCAAAAGTATCGTTAATATAGGGCCCTATCCATAATCCACGTATCCCCGCTACTGGCGCGTAATGTATAAAAACTAATGGAAAAATGAACCATAGATTGTTGATTTTCAGTAAGTCTACGAAGCTGCCTTTATTGATATTTTTGGATATTTTTGGATTTTCTACGAATAAAAATAGACCAACAGAGATTAGAAAACTTATCAAAGCTAATGCAAGCATAGTTGAGCGCCAGCCAAATAAATCTATTGCAAAGGCAAGTGGTGCTGCCCCAGCCAGATTTCCAAATGAACCGACCCCAATCATTATTGCCGCTAGGCTTGCAAAAATTTTTGGATCATATATTCGAGCAAATATATAATAGGCTCCCATTAAAACTGGCGAACAACCAACACCAATTAAGCCCATTGAAATTGTTATATGAAGAGGCGTTGTTGCCAATGCAAAAATTATGCTTCCACCCGCTCCACCTAATAAGAAAATAAAGCTGCCTGTCAGTTTTGGCCCAATTTTATCTAGAGCTGTTCCAACGGGTATTTGCATTAATGAAAAAGTTAAAAACCAAAACCCCATAGCAAAAGCGAGATCATCAGACGTTGCGCCTATATCGAGAGATAATTGTTCGGTTAGTACCGCTAAAAAATTGCGAAAGAATTGGCTTACTACATACGCCAAGCAAAGTAAGACTATGCCAACTCGCATACTTTACGATCTTAAGTTTTTTGCTGAATCTTTTATTGCGTCGTATTGACCAGATGGTCGATAACGCCACAGGTACTCTGGTAAAATAGATCCCATATCTAATGGGTCTACGCTAAAATTTTCGAAACCATTTGCTTGCTCTGAAACAATATTATCGATTCCCAAATTCTCTATTTGGTCCTTAGTTATTATCGAATTCTTGAACAGGCCTAAAGTGAGAATTTGAAGCATAGATAAACCAAATGCCATTAACTTGGCGATAAATCTTGGAGTATTAATAATCAACCTACGACGTTTAATTATTTTCAACATAATAATCATCAAGTCTCGGAAGTCTTTAATTTCGGGTCCGCCTAACTCGTAAGTTCCTTTTGGTACTGATCCAAGCAACGCAGCCTCTGCCGCTTGTGCCACATCATCTACAAAGACGGGTTGGAAACGTGTGTTAGCACCTACTAGTGGTAATATAGGAGCCATGGTTGCCATTTTTGCAAATCTGTTGAAGAACTGATCTTCTTGACCAAAAACAATAGATGGTCGCAAAATTACAGCATTCGGAAAATTGTAAAGGATAGCATTTTCACCTTTTGCTTTTGTTGAAGAATAAATGCTATTTGAGTTTTCGTCAGCACCAATCGCAGAAATATGAACAAGCGATTTTATTCCAAGTTCTTTAGATAGTCTTCCTATTCTTTCTGCTCCACTATGCTGTACTGCCTGAAAAGTATTTTTTTTATCCTCGATAAGAATTCCAACACAATTTACAGCTGCATCTGCACCGTTAAGAGCTACCTCTACTGAAGCATCATCCCTGATATTGCAAAGAATAGGCTCTACTTGTCCAACAACACCGTAAGTTTTTACAAAAAGTGCTTCATTCGGTCGGCGTACTGCCACTCGAACTCTCCAACCCTGTTTAGCCATCCTACGGGCAATGTATCGTCCGATAAAACCTGATCCGCCAAAGATTGTCACCAGCTTTGCCATTTTATACTCCAAGTCGGGAATTTAAATTGTTATCTACTCTGCAAACAATTGGTTAGCAAGCCTTGCGGATGCTTTCAATTGTGGTGAATGCCTTAATCTGCAAGGAATTCCAAAACAGATTAAGGTTTACTCTCACTCGACTTTGTCTTTATCTAAACCTGAGGCTTTCATATGATCTTCAAAATACTTCTTGAAAAAAGGAAGCCCCTCGGCAAATTTTAAAAACTCTTGTTGAGAGAAAACTAAAACTTTTGTGTCTTCTTCTGCCACTGCCGTCGCAACACGTCTTGTTGCCCCTATCAAAAGCCTTTCTCCAAAATGCTCTCCTGCGGTCAAACTTCTGCTTTTTTCTTTTCCTGTTTCACTGTCAATTCCAGTAATTTTGATTTTACCGCTAATTATTGTGTAGAAACCGTCAGACTTTGACCCTGTTTCATAAACACGGTCCCCAGCACGATAATGGATATAGCGAGCTTCAGGTGTTTTTTCTGAATACAATTGGACAACAGACCTTGGTGAAATACTATCCATGACCCAATTCCAAAGAACCGAAATCTTTGTAGGAATACCTGGCAAGAATAGGATGTAATACGCACGCCATATCAACCAAGCAAGCCGACCTGTAAGCTTGATACCAAATATTTCGGCAACACCACGCCCTGCGCCTAGGGATGCTAGGGCTCCTTTTGAATTATATTTAAAAGGCCTAAGTTTTTTATTTTCAAGTTCGGCTTTAATATTTTGAGCGAGGCTTTTGGCCTCTCTAACGGCAAATTGTGCAGTTGGGGGAGCAAAATCTTCTCGATTTTTTTGCTCGTCATTAAGAGGAATAATTGCACAGTCGCCTATGGACCAAATGTTTTTTGTATTTTGCACCCGTAAGTTTCGATCTACAATAATTCGACCTTGCTCTTGGGAAACTGGAAACTTTTTTATTACTGGTGAAGGAGAGTTTCCTATCGTTGCAATAATTGTGCGGGTATTAATAACCTCTCCCTCAGTAGTTACCAATTGGGTTCCTGTGCATTCAGAAACGCCTACCCCAAGTTGTAATTCTACACCTCGTTGGTCTAATTTCTCAACTGCATAACTAGCCAATGAGGCGGGCATTTCATTAAGTACACGTTCTGCAAATTCCAGAAGGACAACGCGAATTTCAGAAGCTTTGATATTGGGGTAATATTTCAGAGATCTATCAATCAGATCTTTAATTTCTCCAACAGTTTCAATTCCTGAAAAGCCGCCGCCAATAATTGTAAATGTAAGGGCGCCTTCTTTTACTTCTGGCAATTGTGTAATGTCCGCATGCTCTAATCTTTCAATAACGTGAGCTCTTAATCTTCTCGCATCATCGAGAGTTTTCATGGTAAGTGCGTGTTCTTGTAATCCGGGAGTGCGTGACAAATCACTGTCGGAGCCCAAAGCAATAACGAGGTGATCATAAGCGAGATGCGTAGGGCGTCGTTGAACGCCCTGGAATATCGTTACGGTTTGGTTCTCTTTGTCTATGCTATCAACTTCAGCTTTACGAATTTTAATATCACGAATTAGAAATCTAAGAGGCGAGACGGCGTTTTGGGCTGATATAGAGCCGCCAGCCACTTCCGGTAATAGCGGCTGAAAAACAAAATAATTTTCACGGTTTATAAGTTCAACTACGACTTTATCTTTTAAAAGCTTTTTAAGATGTCTAGCTGTAAAAAATCCAGAAAAACCCCCACCTAAAATTAAAACCTTTGTTGTCAATTTTTACGTTCCTCTATTTAGGTTCTGATAAGAACAATTATTGTTAAAGTCTAGTAAGATTAAAAGAATATAAATTTAGAAATCAGAATCAAATTTTATCAATTGCTTAAGGATTATTTGAGATGAAACGTACTCTGGGTGTTTGCTATTATCCTGAACATTGGCCAACAAATCTCTGGAAAGAGGATGCAAGAAAAATGGCCGAGGCGGGTCTGTCTTGGGTAAGAATTGGGGAATTCGCTTGGTCAAAGATGGAGCCATCACCAGGAGACCTAAAATTTGAATGGCTTGACGAGATTATAGATATACTCGGCTCTGCAGGATTGAGTGTTGTGCTTGGGACGCCTACGGCAACACCTCCAAGATGGATTTTAGAAAAGCATCCAGACATACTGGCAATCGATAAAGAGGGTCGGCCAAGAAAATTTGGATCAAGGCGTCACTATTGCTTCAGCCATGAAGGTTATCGAGAAGAGTGCGTTCGTATTGTCACGATTATGGCGGAAAGATATGGGAAAAACCCTCATGTGGGGGCATGGCAGACTGACAATGAATATTCCTGTCACGATACAACACATTCTTACAGTGATTCAGCTAGATCGGCATTTAAAAATTGGCTTAGGGTCCAGTATCCAGGAGGTAGGAATGATGGCGATATATCTGCACTTAATGAAGCTTGGGGAAATGTTTTTTGGTCGATGGAGTACGAAAGTTTTGACCAAATTGATTTGCCCAACCTCACGGTAACTCAACCCAATCCATCGCATGTTTTAGACTTTAGAAGGTTTAGTTCTGATCAAGTTGCTTCTTTCAACCGCCTTCAGACTGAAATTATAAAGTCATATTCTGATGCTCCCATTGCTCATAACTTTATGGGCAAAACGACAGATTTTGATCATTTTAAAGTTGGAGATGACTTGGATATAGCGAGCTGGGATAGTTACCCTCTTGGATTCTTAGAAGATCGTGTTGTGGCCTCAGATGAATTTAAGCAAGCCTTTGCTCGGCAGGGTGATCCTGACTTTCAAGCCTTTCATCATGATCTTTATAGATCAGTCGGGAAGGGTCGATGGTGGGTTATGGAACAACAGCCCGGGCCAGTAAATTGGGCCCCTTATAATCCCGCACCTTTACCAGGTATGATAAGATTGTGGTCATGGGAAGCTTTTGCCCATGGGGCTGAAGCTGTTTGCTATTTTCGATGGCGACAAGCTCCTTTCGCTCAAGAACAAATGCATGCCGGTCTTCTGCGTCCAGACAGTGTTGATGCTCCGGCTTTGGCTGAGGCATTACAAGTTGCTAAAGAAATTGATGATGCTCCAAATGTAGAAGATTGTACTTCACAAGTTGCGTTATTATTTGATTACCAATCTGATTGGATGTGGCAAACTTTGCCACAAGGTAAAGACTTGCAATATTTTAACCTGATTTATGATAATTATAGGGCGCTTAGAAGGCTTGGGCTTTCTATTGATATACTGTCGCCGAGCGAAGATTTATTCAAATATAAGCTTGTGGTTGCTCCCGGTTTGCTCCACATGAGTGACGATCTTAAAAAACAGTTTTCAAAAAGGAATGGTCCCACAGTAGTAGGTCCCAGGTCGGGAAGTTCAACTGAATGCTTAGGTCTTGCTAGGCCCCTCGGGCCAAACTTACCAAACACAAATGTAACGACAGCTAGAGTTGAGACATTACGACCTGACATGCCAATCTTACTAGAAGGCGGTGGTTCCGTGAAGGGATGGAACGAAATCTTAGAATCTTCTGATAATCCATTTCGTATTATGGCAAATGGAGATCTTGCGGCAGTATCTTCCGGAAACCTGACTTATCTGGGTGGCTGGTTTGATGATGAAGCGCTTACTGAAGTATTCCGGGAAATTTGTTTGAAAGCAGAAATAGCAATTGTTGAAATGCCAGAGGGACTAAGGCGTCGCGAAACTTCAAAAGAAATGTTCTGGTTTAATTATGGAGCAAATGGCGTTGAGGTTGAGGGACGCTCTTTTCCGCCCCAATCGGTCACGAGAGATAAAATCTAAAGAGTAAATTTTATTCTATTATAACGGTTGAAGATGAAACAAAAAATGACCCCTAGTTTCCCAGGGGTCATCTTATCTTTTAAAGATTTTCTTATTTATTCATCTTCAGGAAGAATTTGATTTAATACAATCGCTAGAAAAGCAGTTGGGGCTACTGCAGATGTGGCTAGAGTTTTCCACACGCCCGGTAGATACTGAACAGCACTTGGTACCAGGTTAAGTCCCAATCCAACGGTCAAGGAAATAGCAATTATCATCATGTTTCTTCGGGTCATTTTGACATCAGACATCACATTCATGCCTGCGCCTGCGACCATTCCAAACATCACGATCACGCCACCACCTAGAACTGGCATCGGCATAGATGCGATAAGGGCACCAATTTTTGGTAGTAGTCCACAAACAACCATGATCACACCAGCGATAGTGACAACGTGACGGCTCATCACGCCTGTCATGCCCACTATGCCAACGTTTTGGCTGAAGGATGTATTCGGTAATCCGCCAAAAACACCAGCGACTGCTGTTCCAAGTCCGTCCGCGTAGGTTGCTCCAGATATTTCATCGTCGGTTGCATCCCGGCCAGCGCCTGCTTTAGTTGTTGCAGAAGTATCGCCCACGGTTTCCACCGCTGACACGATAGATATTAGCGTCACTGCGATAACTGCACCCAAATTGAATTCAAACCCGAAAGGTAAAACCTGGAGGCTTGTAATCCAACTTGCCTTAGCAACACCACCAAAAGAAACCATACCCAAAATGTAGGCAAGGACATATCCTGCGATTAAGCCAATTAGAATTGCGGCACTTGATAGTGTACCAGAAGCTTTAAACTTCACAACTAAAGCCACGATTATAACCGTCAGTGCCACGGCCCAATGTTTAAGTGAACCAAAGCTCTCAGCAGTCATTTGAAACTCTGCAGCACCACCAGCTGCATATTTTATTCCAACGGGTATGAGGTATAAACCAATTGCCAAGATCACGAGGCCGGTCACTAGCGGAGGGAACCAAGATCGAATACTAATTATAACAGATCCCAGTGCGAAGTGGATTAAACCAGCTATAATACATGAAGTAAGGGCAACGCTTAATCCTTGTGTGGCGGCTAGTCCAGCTAGAACGCCTACGAAGGCAAAGCTTGTTCCCTGCATAATTGGTAGGCGAGATCCTACCGGTCCAACCCCAATTGTTTGAAATAGAGTTGCTATACCCGCAAATAGCATGGCCATTTGAATCATGTACACTTGCTCTGCACCACCAAATGCTAGGCCTGCAGCACCTGCAACAATGATTGAGGGAGTTACATTTGAAGCAAACATAGCCAAGACATGCTGTAGCCCAAGGGGAACAGCCTGCGCTAGCGGCGGCGTATTATTCGCATCGCTATAAATATTGTCAGATGTAGAGGTCATTAAATTCTCCTGTTGATTATCTATCCAATATCTGCCTCTTTTGGGCAGTCTAAAGTGTTTTGATACATCTACATGTGGTATGTCAAAGAAAATTTATTCAACATGTATTATTTTTATCTAGAATGTTTATGCAAACAGCTAAATTATTTAAATAAAACCTTAGCTTAGACGGTTTTATGATCTCTACAGCAAAAATTAATTGTCCACGAGTTGCATTAGCCCACTTTGGTTAACATTTGCTTGGGCCAGCATTGCTGCGGCACTGTCTTGCATAATTTGCTGTTTTGCAAAATATGCAGTATCGGCAAAGGCTTCGTGATTGCTAATTGCATCCTGACCCCAGAAAAACTCCCCGCGAACATCTGTTGCAGCTTCAATAGCTTGTTCCAAAACTTCGTACTGCCCTCTGACCATGGCTTTCGCAATATCGATGCGATCTTCAACTTCTTCAACTTTGGATACAATAACATATGGATCTCTAGATCCGTCTGAAGCAAGATTATTGGATGCGCCAGTGCTTACGGGTCTTTCAAGATCCATAGTGGGTGCCACCATAATTTTATACTCAAACTCCGTATTAAATATTTTAGACGTATCGCTTAAAGTTGTTGTTCCGTCGTTTGCCTCTAAATCAACATCTTTCACATATTCTTGGTCATTGCTCGAACTTGAGTAGTTTACAGACCGCATGAGTTGCTGGACCGCACTATCTGTGATTTCATACGGGTTTTCTGCTCGAATATCATCGATTTGCATGGATGCTCCCGCGTAATAACCTTGAGTTTTATCCCAGGTGCCGGTTATGAAAACAAATTGAAAGTCATCCGAATAGGGAACCTCAACACTTACCTCCTCCCAGTTAGGAGCTTGGGCTTCAGTTCGCCTTCCGTATTCGTTGAGCGCCATTATTATATTATTACTCGAGTCAACAAGGTATGCAGTAGAATGGTACCAGTCTCCAGCGCCGTCAGCTCTATAACCTAATTTTAGAAAATCGCCTTCGGTTGCTTCAAATACATCGCTGACCATGGCTGGACCATGTAAAATAGCACCGCCATAGTCGTCGGTAGCAAGCTGTTCAAAATTAGTAGAATATGTGTGAGTGGCTGGCACAGAAGGCGTCGTCCAACGTTTATCTTCTTCGGCCCCACTCCCGGATATTCTGAACCCATTTTGCAAACCCGTGCTGTCTCCTTCAATTATTATATTATGAGAAGACCCTCCTCCAATTTCTTCAAGTTCAGCACCAATACCACTAATGTTATCAAGCAGGACTGCAACTTCACTGACGGTTTTTTCAGTAAAATTTAGGCTCGTTGATGCGGCTGGATTAGCGTCAGTAAAAGTGTACGTACCGCCACTCTCGGTCCATGATCCAAAATCAATTGTCAAATTCGCGGAAAAAAGTTCAGACGCGAGTTGCGTAAACTTATTTGAGTGTGCATGAGATCCAGGAACTGAAGGCGTTATCCACCGGTCATCATCTACTCCACCATTTCCTGATATTCTGAAGCCATTTTCATAACCTGTATTTTCACTGGAGATTTCTATATTATCTAATGAACCATTACCATTTTTATCCACGAGTTGAGCAGAGATACCAGTAATATCATCAATCAGGCCAACCACTTCATTTACGTTTTTATTTGTAAAATTAAGATTCTGTGAATTTCCTAGGCCGTTGTCAGAAAAGGTGTATGTACCGCCATTTTTAGTCCATGACCCAAAATCGATTGTCAAATTTGCGGAAGAAGTATCCGTTAGGTCTGCAAACCCTTCTAAGTCAACGATCATTGTCCTGTTATTGGCAAAGTTCTCAAGATCAAAAATCATTCTCCTTTCTCTATCAAAATTAAAAGTCCCAGTATCGAGATCGAGGTAGCCGGCGCCAGTAGTAACGTCAAATGAGGCACTGTTTCCCGGCGCTAATATATAATTATCATTATTTGGTAGGGTGTAGGTTTGAGGATTATTTATACCACTTTGATCATAATCAACCAAAGTTGAAGATGCTATAACTGTGTCACTCGGTGTCGGAATTTCACGTCCATTGACTGTAAACGTCGACCCAAAATCAATCGCGCCTTCATAGGCGTTCCAACTCGTCCCACCACCTGAAAAATCACCATTCAAGATATTGGATGTACCCGGAATAGTTGCGTCAGGGTACAGGTTAACTCTCAAGGCGCTTCCATTTTGCCCATGTCGAGTTGCATCAACTTCTCCAATTTCAATGGCTCCACTTATGGGGTCTATGTAGCTCACTACGCCTGCGTTCACCGATATTGTGCCCGCCGAACCATCACCTGAAACCACATTAAAATCGTCAGACGCCTCGGCATTGTCAGTTATTTCTATATCCAGATAGCCACCACCAAAACTGGAGGCATGTGAAACCACAGAACCTGTGTCAAAAGGGACAGATCCATCGCCGTCAGTGTACCAAAGGTCATTGGCACGAAATCCTGCTCCAGCTTCAGTCGGCGTCACTTCAAGAACTGTAAATTGTGCCCCGACGACTAAATCATCTGCAGTCAATCCTTCAGTTCTAGCCAGAATGGTTTCTTTTTGATCATCAGAAAGTGGCTGAATTATTTCATAGCTCTTTCCCGACTCAATATAATTTTCGGGGCTATTGATGTGGTCGTAAAAGTCATCATATTCAATCATTCCCACACCAATTTTTATGGCACCGTTTTCTAAACCGGTTCCAATCGATAGTTCATGATCACTTTCTTGAAATACAGCTTTCCCTTTGTAATTCGCCGTCGTCATATGAAGGTGAAATTCGTCTCCTAAGATCTCGGCCCCAACATCAAGTGCTGTAAGTTCTTCAGCAGTTGCGTCTCCATTAGAGGCTTCAACGGCAAGGTCTTTTATCTTTTTTAATAAATAATTTCCAGCATCTAATGCGTGTGCTGTGGCCAAGAGGTAGCCCTGTGCTACACTCATTGACCTAATGGCACCATTTTTGGTGGCAATATCCAAACGCAGTCTATCTTCCATATTGGAGAAAGAGACACGCTCACCAGCAGAACTTCTTGATTTATCCGACGCTATCCTTTCAGTAGCTTTTACAGCTTCATTTGCATACTTCTTCACTGACAAGTCAGCATAATAACTAGCTTTCGCAACACCTATGTTTGCCATTTCCAAAATTCCAATTTTTCTTCGCAAAGCTTAACAACGACCCAAAATCAGAATTGTTTAGTAAAAAAATAAAAAAATTTGAAAATTTTTTATAAAATATTGTTTGCAATAGGTTTTTTATTTAAATTAATTTCAAAATATTTAGGCTTATCTGATATTTTTAGTTTTTAAATCTGATTTTTTTCTGTCAGAGTAAAGAAAAAATGGAGTGTGGTATGAAAGATTTTAAACAGGCCGGCGCCGGATATTATAAACCAGAAGAGTGTGATCTCTCTGAATTTCAAAAGATTATTGATCAATCATTAACGTTGACCAGCGTTCCAAATGCCGTTGCTGTTGAAAATAATATCCCCATTTATGATGTAATGAAGTTTAGGGATGCCTTCACTAATGCATCCGCCAAAAGTGAATTGATGGCTGAGTGGGCTTGGGTATTGAAGGAAAGTTCAGGCGCTATCGTTTTACGCAACGCTTACCAAGATACGACCGTTATAGACCAAGCGACAAAACTATACGAAAACATTATTGAACAGGAAAAACTTAAAGACGGTGGTGGAGCTGATCATTTTGCAGCTGCTGGTGCCAATGATCGAATTTGGAATTCACTTCAAAAATTGTGTGAAAGTTCTCCGAGTGTTTTCTTTAAGTATTTTGCAAATGAAGCTATCCAAGCCGCTTGTGAAGCTTGGCTGGGGCCGAATTATCAGATGACGGCGCAGGTGAACCTTGTCCATCCGGGTGGAAGTGCTCAGCAGGCACACAGAGATTACCACTTGGGCTTCCAAACGGCTGACATCAGTTCCTCCTACCCAAAGCATGTGCACGAGTTATCGCCTGTTTTGACGCTACAAGGCGCGGTTGCTCATTGCGATATGCCCATTGAAAGCGGGCCAACGAAACTACTACCGTTTTCTCAAAGCTATCTCCCTGGTTATGCAGCTTGGCGCAGAGATGATTTTCGTGAGGTATTTGAAAGTCACTATGTTCAATTGCCTTTGAATAAAGGTGATGCTCTGTTTTTTAGTCCAGCAATATTTCACGCAGCAGGAGCAAACGTAAGCCCAGACGTTCACAGAATGGCAAACCTACTTCAAGTATCTTCGGCGTTTGGAAGGGCTATGGAGACTATTGATCGAAAAAAGATGTGTATTTTAACGTATCCCGTTGCTTTAGAGTACTATGCTAATCAAAGGTTGGAGATTAAAGAAATCAAAGCAGCCGTTGCAGCAACCGCGGAGGGATATTCATTCCCGACGAACCTTGATAATGATCCACCAAAAGGGGGCCTAGCACCCGAGACGCAGCAAGCCTTTTTCATGAGAGCTCTTGAAAATAATATGAAGCAAGACGAATTTGAAAGAATACTAAATGAAATGGAAGCAGTGAGGCTTTCATAATTTTTTATTCGTGGGATACTAAGTAATTGGTAAGTATTTCGAACGAACAGAAGATAGGTGTCGTCGGCGCTGGATTAATCGGAGCCAGTTGGGTGGGTCTTTTTTCTGCATTTGGTTACGAAACTATTCTTTACGACCCTAAAAAAGAAGCAATAGATCGGGCAGTCAGTCAAATAAAAGGGATTTGGTCCTCATTAGAAAACTTACACGGTAAACTTGAGAATAAAAAAGAAACAAAAACTGTTGATAAACTTGAAGAGTTGAAAGAATGCTCGTTCCTTCAGGAAAATTGTCCGGAGAATTTAGATCTAAAACAGACATTAATTTCTGATTTAGAAAAAATAGTATCAAACGAAACAATTATAGCTTCCAGCACATCCTCTTTCTTACCGTCTGAGCTTCGAGAGATGTCTGATAATCCAAACCGGGTCCTGGTTGGTCACCCTATGAACCCGCCACACCTAATACCTCTTGTCGAGATTGTAATGGGAGAAGTGGATAATTCAGAGATATTAAAAAGGGTTCATAATTTTTATTTGTCACTCAATAGAAAACCCGTACATGTGAAAAAAGAAATGCGGGGGCATTTGGCAAATAGGCTTACGGCCGCATTATATCGAGAAGCAGTTTATTTGGTTTCAGAGGGTATCGCGGACGTGGCAGATGTAGACGCCGTAATTTCTAATGGCCCGGGTCTGCGCTTAGCCTTACTGGGTCCACATATAAATTATCATTTAGGTGGGGGAACAGGTGGTTATAGATATTATCTGGAACATTTGGGCCCTACTCAGGAAACGAGATGGCAGACATTGGGTGAACCTTCTTTAACTGATGAAGTCAAAGAACTTCTAGTTACGGGTATCGAGGATCAAAATATCAAGGTAGACGATTTAATTTCTAAGCGAGATAAAGGCTTGGCTGAAATTTTAAAAATAAAAAAAGAAAACAAATTTTAAAAATTAGTTTATCAAGAATACATGCTTAATGATTGTTATGGAAATAAGCTGACAACGACAACTGGCTTAGCCAGAGATAATTATGATGTTGGATTAAAAGCGTTTTTAAGCGCTAATTATGGAGCTGAAGAGGCCTTTTCCTTGGCAGTTGAGGCGGACCCAAACTTTTCTTTAGCCTATGCGGGATTGGTGAGGGCGCATATGAGTGCTGGTAATTTACAGGCTGCAGCCAGCGCCCTGACAACATCAAAGAAAATGTTAAATGGAGCAAGCGAACGAGAAAAATCACACGTCCATTGTTTTGAACTACTTACTTCAGGAAAAAGTAAAGAAGCGAGAGATGCAGTTTACAAACATCTATTAGAATGGCCAAGAGATGCACTAGTAGCGCAGATGAATACAAGTGTCTTCGGGCTGATTGGTTTCTCCGGTCAAATAGGCCGAGAAAAAGACTTGTTGGATTTTACAAAAGTACTTCTGCCTCACTATGGAGACGATTGGTGGATGATGTCGATGCACGCAATCTCTCTTTGTGAAACAGGCCAAACTTTTGCCTCAATGGAGCTTATGGAAAAAGCATTAAGTTTAAATCCTCGAAATGCTAATGCCGCACATTTCTTCGCTCACATATTATATGAAGAAGATGAGGTTGCAGCCGGTCGTGATTACTTGCAAGCCTGGATGCCGGCATATGATAGAAGGTCAATATTACATGGGCATTTAAGTTGGCATGAAGCTTTATGGGCACTTCAAGATGGAGACGAAGCTAAAATGTGGGAAACTATTGATACTGCAGTTTCCCCAGAAAATGGAACAAGTTTACCTTTAAATGCGCTAACAGACACTGCTGCTATATACTATCGAGCCGAACTTGCTGGATATAAAGTTGATGCTAAGAGATGGTCGAGGCTGAGTGAGTATGCAGTTCAGAACTTTCCTAATATGGGTCAAAGCTTCGCAGATGTGCATTCAGCATTATCTCATGCTATGGCTGGGAATGATGAGTATCTCCTAAAATACATAGACGGCAAAAATGGTTTCGCTGGAGATATTATTCCTTGTATTGCCAAGGCCTGGAGAGCGATTGCAAAGGGTGAATGGTTGATTGCGGCACAGGAACTAACTCCTAATATTGATAATTTTGAGCGTTTTGGTGGAAGTAGAGCTCAAAGAGATTTGCTAGAGTTTACCTATGTCAATGTTCTGCTTCGAGCTGGTAAGGCTAAAAAGGCAAAGAG
This sequence comes from Paracoccaceae bacterium, assembly GCA_045564975.1. Classification (GTDB taxonomy): domain Bacteria; phylum Pseudomonadota; class Alphaproteobacteria; order Rhodobacterales; family Rhodobacteraceae; genus Salinivivens. Next base: position 11,846 of record JBJLGF010000007.1, on the reverse strand, counting down.
TGTTTTGTTGAAACGAAGGCCTAAATTTTCCCAAACAGCGCCCATTAAATTACTAAGCAATCTTTAGAATTTAGTATCCAATTTAATCATTTTTATTGATTCATATTAAATTTAGCCATTCAATGGAAATGGTGGGACATTGGAGAAAATTATATGGAGTTTGTGTGGGGTAGGTATTCCGGACTTTTTTATTCAGCCGCTGGTTGCCTGATTTTTTATTCTTTGAGTATTTTGCATGATAGTTATTGGTTATTACCAGCATTTGCTGCGGGCTTCTTATTTGCCCTAGGGTTTTTTGACTATTCGCAGAAAAAACGAGCTGTTTTGGGGAATTTTCCTTTAGTTGGAAGATTCAGATTTATATTTGAGTCAATTAGACCGGAGCTTCGACAGTACTTTTGGGAAGGGGATAACGACGAATTGCCGTATTCCCGTAATCAGAGAGCAATGGTTTATCAAAGGTCTAAGAAAATTTTAGCCGCAAGACCATTTGGCTCTGATGAAAACCAATATGTTGAAGACTTCAATTGGTTAAACCATTCTATAAATCCAACAAAAATTGAAGATGATGACTTTAGAATAGAGGTTGGTGAGGGTGAAAACAAATATAACATGTCTGTATTAAATATCTCTGGGACAAGTTTTGGTTCCATATCACCCAGGGCGATTCAATCGTTTTCAGCAGCGGCCAAGAAAGGTGGCTTTGCTCATAATACTGGCGAAGGCTCACTTTCCAAGTATCATCAAGCAGGCGGTGGGGATACTGTATGGCAAATCTCGACAGGATACTTTGGTTGTAGAACCCAAGATGGCAAATTTGATGAAAATTTATTTTCTTTAAAAGCCCAACTACCCCAAGTTAAAATGATTGAAATAAAGTTAAGCCAAGGGGCTAAGCCTGGTCACGGTGGGATGTTGTTGGGAGCAAAAGTTTCTCCTGAAATTGCGGAAACTAGAAATGTTGAGCCTTTTAAAGATGTCATTTCTCCTCACAAACACTCGGAGTTTTCGACGCCTGAAGAATTACTAAATTTTGCCAAAAAACTTAGGGATCTATCGGGAGGAAAACCTGTAGGTATAAAGCTTTGCATCGGTCACCCTTGGGAATTTACGGCTATCGTTAAAGCAATGGTACAATCTAAAATCACCTTGGATTTCATAACGGTTGATGGATCTGAAGGAGGAACAGGAGCGGCGCCTGTTGAGTTTACAGATCACTTAGGAAGCCCATTGCGCGACGCGATTGTTTTTGTTGATAACGCTCTTATAGGCGCCGGTTTGCGGGATAGAGTAAAAATTGGTGCATCTGGAAAAATAGTGAGTGCTTATGACATCGTCCGCGTATGTGCTATTGGTGCAGACTGGTGTAATATGGCACGTCCATTTATGTTTTCCATTGGTTGTATTCAAGCAAGGGATTGTGCTTCGGGCCATTGTCCTACTGGCATCGCAACAATGGATCAAAAAAGATATAGAGTAATTGACGTTGAGGATCGTGCTGAAAGAGCTTTCAATTTTCAAAAAAATACTAGGTTTGCTCTAAAAGAGCTCTTAGAGGCCGCGGGCCTAAATCATCCCAGTGAATTAAATAGGCGTCATATCGTTCGTCGCTTGTCAGCTAGCCAAATAAAATTGGCTGACCAAATTTATCCCAAAGTCACAGATGGTGCTTTACTTAGAGGTGAAGATGTGGAGGATGCTCGCTTGAGTGTCTATTGGAACCGAGTTGATAAGTCTTCATTTCATCTGGTCCATTGAGCAAATATTTTTTATGAACCTTTAAAATTTTAATTGAGAGTGCTCTACTTATTACTTGGCTTCTGTGCCTCTAAAAGTGATGTGTACAATCTTCCACTTTTTCTCAACTTTTCATGGGTGCCACTTTCTACAACTCTGCCATCATCTAGGACAAAAATCATATCAGCATCTTGAATAAGGTCTAGTTTGTGAGCAACTACTATAGTTGTTCTATTTTTGCTAAGCTTCATTAATCCTCTTGCAATACTCGCTTCAGTTATTGAATCCAAAGCTGATGTAGCTTCATCTAATAAAAGTATTGGAGCTGGTTTAAGAAATGCTCGCGCTAGAGCAACTCTTTGTTTTTGACCTCCAGAAAGTTGACTGCCCTTAGGTCCTACTGGTGCCCCACTTCTTTCTTCTATCAAAACTTCAATTTTTGCTTCTTTTGCTGCTTTGAAAACTTCTGCATCTGTAGCTTCGGGTTTTGCGTATCTAATATTATCTTCTAAAGATTGATCAAAAATTACAATATCTTGTGACACAATTGAAATTTGCTCTCTTAGCGATGACAGACTTAACTCACTTACGTCTTGCCCACTCAACGTGATTTTACCTTCATCAATTGCATAAAGCTTTCCAATAAGACTTAGGATGGTAGTTTTCCCAGAACCAGTTGAGCCAACTATCGCGTTTTTTGTGCCAGCCTTAAATTCCAATGAAATACTATTAAGTGTTTTATTGTTCTTTTTATAACTAAAAGATACACCTTCAAACTTTATAGAAAAAGGGTCTGATGTAGCTTGTATAGGTTTTCCAGATTTTAAGTCTTCTCCTGTAATATCGAAAATAGATCTAACACTCTCCAGTAAGACCAATGATGACTGTAACTGAGTTAAGAACTGCGCCACATTTCTTGCAGGGTCGAATACAAGGACCAATCCAATCAAAAACGTAATAATCGATGCCCCGTCCATAGCATATTGATCAGAGAGGGCCATATACCCGCCACCTCCTATTACGAGCATATATACAAATGCTGAAGAGAGATCGATGACGGGCGGAGTAAAGGCGTGAGTTCTCATGAGGCGAAATGTTTGTCTTTTTATTTCGAGGGCAGAACTTTGAATACGATTGGCTTCTGTTTGTTCTTGTCCAGACATTTTAATTGTTCGCATTCCAGACTTCATCTCATCAATATTTGTTATAAAACTACCAACTGCCTTTTCAGTTTGTTTCTGGATCCTTTTTACGATCTTGAACACTTGCAACATGAGGAGCGCTATCAAAGGAATAACGATAACAGCAATGCTGAAAAGATATACATTTTTATAAATGAGGTAACTGGATACAATAATTACAGTGGCAAAGTCGCGTAGAGCTTTTACAGATGCCTGTCCGACAAAAGTGCTGAGTTGTTGTACTTGATTGACCATCCGTAGAATAAGATCACCAGTGCTTTTGGCATCGAAATAGCTTTGAGGCAGGTGAAGGACATGTTTTGCTAAATCCCGCCTTAGTTCAAATAGTGCTGCCGTAGAGAGCTTTGCTGAGATTGTTGGAATCAAGAAACTCATGACTGCTCGTACGGAAAAAATTATAAAAACGGCGAGACATACCCAAATTAAATCTTTATAAGAACCACTTTCAAAAATGACGCGCAAACCAGTTTCTGTAAGAACTAAAAACTGCTGATAGACCAGACCCTGAATAAGAATTAGGATTGATACAACAATCAACCAAACTACACGCGACCGCATATAATTTTTCCAAAACCATTTAAGGTTTTTTGTGTCTTGCTCGGAGAATAATTTAAATTTCAATTTTGGTCCAAACTAACAATATGTCTTCTGTCTTATTAACATTCTGTAGGTTTTTAGCAATTTAAGTTGGCAAATATTAAATTACTTAGATTTTGATGTGACATAGTTATTCACTTAAATGAACTTTTCAATCTTCAATAATTAATCAGAGGTAGAACTGGCTATTAAATTACGTAAAGGAAAAATCATCTCTAAAGTACGATTAAATGAGGAAATTTGTTGCTCTGATACAAATAAAATATCATTAGGTCTGAGTTCCATTGCTTCTGCAACAATAAGTCTTGATGTATCGAGTGCATCGAGATGATATGCCACTATTGGGTCATTACCTCTCAATAAATATACTTCTGATCTTTTTGCATTAGCCGAGCTTATAGCGCCATTTTCAGTGAAGAGGGCATCTGCGAGTGTTTCTCTATTTGATGGGCTTATGTTGAATTTTATTGGACTTATTCCTGCGCCTAGAATAAAGACCTTATCCTGTTTATAAGGCAGATATTCAACAATTACTCGATCGCCATTTTCGATATAGATTTCTTTTGTTGGGTCTAGTAAGAAACTACTAAACAAAAAGGATTTTATACTTCTGTTACGTAAAAGATTAATTTTTGTCAGCATGCCGGGATTAATGGTTACACCCCTTTGAGTGAGAACCTCATCTAGTCTCATAGGTTTATTCGAGATTGGGACTAAAGTACTTTTCACTTCTGTATCGTTTTTGTTATTTGGAATGCTCAAAATAGCTTTTTGTGACCCAAACCCAGTAACTTCCAACTGAAAATCAGTCCAAAATTTGTCTCGACTCTGTGAAAGTATTTGGACTTCTTTCTTAACTATATCAGCCGATTTGCCAGTAACTTGTATTTTGCCCAGGTTGGGTAAAATTACTTCACCATTTCGCCCTACTTTAACTTCAAATGTAAATACACTTGAGATGCTCTCGTCCACAAATATGTGATCTTTATCTTTAATAGTAATGTCTTTCGCACTTGCTGCATAAATTTCAGCCAGGTCGATCGAGTAATTTTTTTGATCACGTTGAAGGCGAATATTCGTCTTAATACCTGGCTTAGGCGAAATACCTGATTCTGCTAGAACCTCTCGAAGTGTTAATGGTTGATCTGTTATTTTAATTATATTGCCGACACTTAATGTTTGGTCTTTTTCGACGGCTGAATTTGTATTATTTCCATTTACCGTAAAGTATGCTTTCTGAGAATTGAAACCTGTAATTTCGAGTTGAAATTTTGGACTTAGGCCATTGCGAATGAGAATATTACGAACTTCCAATCGGAGGTCATTTATTGTTTTTCCGCTGGCCTCCAGTCTGCCAACTTCAAGAAGCAATAAACTGCCGTCAGATCCTATTCTTCCTCTCGTTTGGATAACGCTATCATCATTTTGTGTAAGAGCTCTTAAAGCGGAAGCGTTAGCGTCACTATTGGTTATATCGCTTATGCTAGAACCTTTTTCATTCATTTGAACAAGTGTGAGTTGATCGCCAACCCCTAAAATATATGGGTCGTTTTCTATTTCTTTTGGCCAACTTTGTTCATTACTGTTAGATTGATGCGATTTTTCGATGAGTTTTGAAAATGTAAGGGTGTCACTTGCTCCGATCTTATATACAGTTGGCAGTTGGAATTCGGGAAATTCCAATTTTATGGCTTCATCTTCTGAAACTAGACGAGCTTTGTTGCCTAAACCTTTTTGAATAACATACCGAACGTAGGGATCAGATTGTCTCGATTTTGCTTCTGAAAGGGTCAGTGTTTTTTCAACAACCTTAAACTCTTCTTGTACAACTCTATCCTTTTCATCAATGCTCAAATCCACATCTTGTAGAATTTGGCTACAACCAATTAAAAAGCTTAATCCTATCGAGAGATAAAATATTTTAAAAAAATCAGTCATGAAAAAGAATACTAACCGGATGCGTTGACACGATTTTTCTTATACTTACTTTGGTGGTTTTGCGCAAACGTGAGAGGATCACTAAACTTGGGTCAAAAGGTTTTAAAGCGATAAGTCCAGCCATAGACTTTTTGCTGTCAGAGCTGATGTAAATTTGATCGTAAGCAGACAATAGGCTTTCGATTGTACTCTTGAAGTTTTTTGATGTGAAAAATGAAGCTCCACTACATTCTGTTAAAATATCAAAACCACCATCTGCTTTCGAGACAGTAATATCGCCTATAACAATTGTGGGATGCCCGTCGATCTCTTTATTGGACTGGTTACTCACGTCGCATAGAACGATGTTTTTTCCTGACTTCGAACTTTTTGTCGCCAGCAATCGTGCTGCTTGCGCGGCAGTGGGTCTTCCTTCTAGATCAACAAAATAGACAAGATGTTTGTCTGATAGAGACACTTCTGCTTCATCCAACTCGTTGATCTCTCTATTGCTGAGTGCCGATGGGAGACTGGAGCTTTTTAGCCGTGCAATTCTTTTAAACCTATTTGAACTGAGAGCCATCAATGATTGTGTGTCAGCAATAATGGATCGTCTTGTGTAGTAAACACCGCGTCGTAATGCATTAATAAGGCTGAGTGCAGACCCAACAAAAAGCCCAAGAACAGCGCCTAATGCCAAAATAAGGTTTCTTTTTGGAGAGGATGGAGAAAGTGGAGGGCTGGCGTAGGAAAATACTTTAAAAGTGTCTGGTTTAAATCCAGCAACAAGAGATTGTGATTTTACCTGTTCTGTCAGAACAGTGAACGTTGCCTCAGCGATTTTTGCCTCTCTGGTTAATTTTGCTAGCTCTTCTGCACTAGATGCATACAATTTGGCATTTTCTTCATTATCAGCAATTTCAACGTCGAGCCTTTTAGAGCGGTCCTTTAGTGTATCACTCACCTGCCGGATGGTCTCCAAGCTTGGCCATCTCCACGCACTAATCGTCTCACTCATGCCTAAAATTCGTCTGAAATTTATATCGTCCACAATTGGTGATGAAGCTCTTAAAGCCTCATAAGCTTCTCTATCCAAATTTCCGAGCTTAACTAATTCTTCCAGCCGTTGCAGAACCGTCATAAATTCTTCTGCTTCTCTCTTCTCTGCTCTTAGTGTATCCAGTCTTACACTGCCCGAAACAAAGCTTTGCTGTGCTGCTGCACTATTCTGCAGGGCATATTCCTTCAGCTTACTTTGGGCTGCTTCCATGTCTTGCAATGCGTCGGCGAGTGTTTCTGCCAAATATGAGAGGCGAAAAGCCTTCGAGGTGTTATCTTGATCTTCAATCATTTGTCGAACCAACTCCATAAGGCCGTTTGCATAATTGGATGCTAATTCTGGATCTGTGTGTGTAACAGAAATTTGGATGGCGCCAGCTCCAGTTGAAGAAGCTAAAACAGATCCAAGATATCCTTTGATGACTGCTTCTTGGACCATTAATTGTTTTGTCCGATCTGGGGTCTGCCATCCAATTAATGTCTTGATAAGCGCTTTCCAAGCGGGGTCTTTTGCATCTGGATCGTAAGAGTTAAAGTATTTGTCTTCAGATAGTGCCAGTTTCTGATTTGCGTCTAAAATGAACTCACGACTTTTAATACGCTCTAATAAAAGATCAGTACTAGAGCTAACAGACGAGCCAAAGCCGGCGATTGATGCTAGTGCTCCCAACTCCCCGCCTAAATTCAAGCCTTGAGAATTGCTTTGCTCAATGTCAAATACAGCTGTTGCCGTGTATTGTTTTTCTGTCGTTAACGCATAAAAACCCGATAAAAATATCGACACACCCATAATGAGAACGATGAGAATTTTATGTGACCAAAGTGAAGAAAAAAGCTCAGATAAATTTATTTCATCTTCATTTTGATAATTTTGCTCAGACATTACTCTAACAATCAGTTTTCTAAATTTCGTACGAAATCTCAAGAATTAAAGCAAGATAATAAAAAGCGCCCTCCGGTGGGGAGGGCGCCTATCCTAAACTAGCGAATTTATATCGAATTAATTAGTTGTTGTTGTGGTTGTTGTGGTTGTGGTATCATCGTCATCTTCAGTTGCTGCGACGACTACTGCAGCAACAACTGCAGCCGCCACTGCGACTGTCGCTGCTGCTACGCCTATAGCGCCCGCTGCAACACCAGCTGCTGCACCAGCTGCTGCACCAGCACCCGCCGCCGCACCAGCACCTGCCGCACCAGCACCTGCCGCGCCACCTGCCGCACCGCCAGCTGCACCACCAGCTGCACCACCAGATGCACCGCCAGCCGCGCCGCCTCCGGCTCCGCCACTACCACCAGCTGTTCCCGCTTGCTGCGCAGTAACCGGGAACGATGTTAGCGCTACAATCGCCACACTAGCTAGTAATTTTTTCATGTATTTAGTCCTTTTGCAAAAGTACAGATTTGGTATTTCATAAAAAACTTTTCAAAGCAACCCTGGAATTGTAAAAAATAAATCAATTACGTAGTGTTGCAAAATCCCAACACCAGTATAGTTTTGGTCTTATCGATCAAGCCTCTCTATTGTTAAATATCCTAAAGCTGGCCCATGGTATTGGTTAGATCTGCGAACAACGTTTTTATCATCAACAAAATATCTATTTTCGAGTTTTTCCGTATTTCTTATGCAGGTTTCGAAATATTTCTGAACATCAAAGATTACTTCAAAAATTGTAATTGTTGATTGTTTCTTATGCTTTTTCACAGTGCACGAGAACACCTTAGAGTTTGTTTTATTGTCTCCTCCCAGATAAGAAATTTGGCGAGTATACTCTGATGTGTCATTGATATCCGGCCATAATGGCATTGATGATGTGCTGCCCATTACGTCATTTCTCATTCCTCTCGTCGCTTTAATTATACCATTCTCTAGGGTAATTGTCGTTCCATCGGCTCCAAGCCAGGTTTCACCGACTCCCTCTCCAGGATAGAGTGTTAATGTCCCATTTTGGCCGTTTTCTAATTCTACAAAAAGTACGGGTATCTTAGCGTCATCTATTTTTTTGCGAGTGATGACTTTTCTTGTATCAAGCAAGATCGTCGATGTGTTTCGAGCAATCAATGTCTCTCTAAGTATCTTGATAGCTTTGATCTCCCCAGTCTCAAAGTCACTGGAGTTGCTGCATGAGAGGAGCGTAGTAAAAGCTAGGATAACTATAAAAACCCATTTCATCGCCACAATCTCCCAAATTCTCTTTGGAATTGTGCATTTTGTGTATTTTCAATATATCGATATAGTTTTCTGGCACTAGACAATTTGGCACCACCGTCACGTGTAATAGGCCGCAGTGTCAGCCGCCGTTTCGATCGCGTGGGTGATGAAATAATCCAATCTATAGGAACACTAACGTAAATGGCTTTATCAAAGGACCCCTCACCAAAGGTATCAAAGGGTACATCTGTCAGTGTTGCGTAGCCACCTACTTCCCATCCGCTGCCAAATTTGCGAGAAATTGTTGTTGTTGCACCCCAGTCGCCCGCCAGATAGCGGCCAGCGTTGACTTCGACATCAAACATACCGCCCGCGTCATAATAAACGCTGAGGTGGCCAACTGTTGTCTCATAGTCCAGTAAATCAAACCGCATTTCATAATCTCTTTTGCGAACTCGGTGGATATCAAGTCCAATGCCAATAGGCCATTGTGCTGGCTTGTAGAGAAGTTCTCCCCCAACACCTGCAAAGAAAGGTTCGAGTAGGCCGGCGTGACCTCTGCCATAAAGACCTGGTGCTAGATTTCTAGAAAATGATAGTGTGAGATCGTGAATGTGGCCGCTTTGCCCTTCAAGATCGTAAAGCGGCCAATCTGAGTGGACGCGTGGCAAAGCGGAATTAGATCTTTGATTATTATCAGTGAGATTGGTTAATATTGATTTACGCACTGCGCCTGAGATTTTCAGACTTGGTGTGATTTGATATCCTGCCTCCATCTCAATACCCGTTTCTAAACTTAGCGGTAAATTAGGGTTAAATAGGCGGTGTGTTATATACGGGCCCACTCCCCAAGTGAAGCTTTGGTTCTTTTGTTTGGGCAGCTTAGAAACTAAGTCAATGGCGGTAACAGAGCGGATTCTTTTTGCTTTTGGAACTGGATTAAACTGTTCTTCTGTAATTTTCTCTAAGTCAATGTGGTAAGATCCAGTTATTATATTTCGTGACGTAAAAGAGATATTTGCAAATTTTATATCATTTGAAGTGAACCGTTGTAGCGTGCTTGCAACGCGCCCCACGGCCTGAGACGTTGACCGAAATTTTGTATTAACGATAGTGATATTAACGCTTTCACTATCAAGTTTTAGCTCACGGATCTCAAATTTATCAGCTGCTAACACCTTCCTTATCGCATCAACATTATTTTGTTGTAAGGACATAGTGCTTGCTTTTCGCAGCCTCATGGGTACGGGAGCGAGTTCTTTCCCGCCCAAAAGCGGGGGCCGGCTAGGATTAACGGCAACCTGAGCGGTGACAGAGATTTGGTTTCCGTGGAGATATTGGGATGAGAAGTTGATATAATCATTAAGCTGGTAAGCTATTCCAAAGTTCCAAGCGCTTTTAACGTCTAAGTATGAGCTCTCGCGCAACATGAGGTCTGGCGTGTATTCCATTGAAATCTTGATTTTATCACTGATATAGTATTGGATTCCGTAAAATGCAGCGGCATCGCCCTGAAACCAATTGATGTTTCCTAAAGTTCCGCCCCTGTCGCCAGTTTTTTTATTCTTTTGCCGAATTTCAAATCTTGAAGACAAGGCGCTCAGGGGATTGGAAAAAGAATGTCTTCCGGCGAGACGTCCAAAACCAAGGCCAGCTGTCACTTCAATATTTCCGATTGATTTCGCGCCGACGATATACTCCGAAGAGTACCACCCCGTGCCAATAAAATCGCGAAGCCCCACGGAGATAGCGGGGATATATTTTCCCTCATCAAGTACTGAAATATGCGCATCAAAACTCCTATCCCAAGCGACCCGTCCTTGAGCCATGCTACCTCCGCTGCCGTGTCCTCCGTATCGAAACGAAACGCCGAGTAGAGGCAACGCTTGAAACGAAATTCCACTCATAAACAGATTTTTATGGTTTTGATGTGTAACTACTATCTCTCCATCAGAAAAACGCTGAGCTGTTGGAAGGTCAATAATGCCAGGTAGGCCAAAGTTACCCGCATTGATCCGCTGCCTATTACTTTCAGCAGCATGTAGGGGTAACACTGAAGATGACAAAATAATAAGGAGTGAAGCTAAAGTGACTTTATTCCAAACTTTTTGCCGTGCCATCAATGGCCACCTATTCATTCATTAAAGACCTAAATTTATTTATAAAATATTTTGTCCCAAATAATTTAAAATTTAGCTACTTTCATTTTACACGTTAAAGGGTATTATATGACCTAGCTATACAAGTAAAATGCAAATATTTTCTTGAGAATTGTAAGCGATCGACCAATTAAATTTTAGCCGTGTCATAGGAAATAAAACATGGAGAGAACAAAAACTAAATTATTGCATAGGGCCTCATCCATCCTGTTACCAGTTTTTTTTATGTCTAATGCTGCGGCAGAGGAAACAATAATCCAACAAGAAAAAATATCCTTTGAAAAATGTTTAAAAGTTATCACGACAAGCCAAGACAAACTATCTATTGCTCCAGATGTTAAAGATGTAACAGATCAAAAACGTGTAGCAGTCTTCACTCTCGTTGATGGCACGCTCACAATTACGTGCGACGGGATAGCGGGCAACGTGACCGTTTCAACTAATACGGATTAGTGTATTCTTGAAAGATCATTCAATGAGACTTCACTGCGCGCTCTCTGCTGGAGGAGGTCGATAAGGACCCACGCACGCTGATCATCCTGAATGTCTTCTACAGTGCAAATAAAATCTGCAAAGGGACCTCGTTCAATTTTTACGCGATCGCCCGGGACAATGTCATCTAACCTTTGCATGACGTCATCGTCATTGCATCTGCTTTGCAGCCCCTCGATGATATGATTGCTTATGGGTCGGTAAATGCCGTCGAGTGTTACGGCAGTGGCTACACCCCTCGTCCCATTGACGCTCTTCCACGGCACTGGATCAACTGAAGCCCCCATAAATAAATATCCAGGGAAGAGTGGGGCTTTGGTATCTAAAAATTTGCCATTCTTTTTAGTGGTTTTAATGAAAAGTGGTAGGAAAACGTCAAAGCCTTGCCGCTTTAAGTGGTCACACGCTGAGCTGTACGCATTGGGTTTTATTTGAAGAAGATACCAATGCACTGCTCAACCCTTCCACTATTGAAGTCTGTAATCAACTTTGGGCGTATACCAGCCATTGTCATTAAAACACAAATATTTTCAT
>JBJLGF010000006.1:0-19185 GCA_045564975.1 Paracoccaceae bacterium | reverse complement strand
AGAGCGGCTACCATGTTTTGATGCTCTTTGACTTTCTTTTGTTGAGGACGAATTAGTAAAAAATACATGATCGCGAAGATCAAAATTAATGGTATAAAGTCTTGAAAACCCATTTAGATTTACCCCTTGTAATCATTCTGGGCAACCTATTCCTAAGAACCCCAGTTTGCAAGTACTTGTGAAACTAATTATTAAAGTTGGTGGATTTAAAAATCAAAACTTTGCCACTACCTAAACGCTATTTGAAAAGAACCCTCTGCGCTCAAAACATACTTTAAAATTTTTATTACAAACTATACCTTTGGATATCCTGTAAATTTCATATCAACAGCCATTTTTTGGGTGTTATTAAACTAAAATATAGGGTATCTGATTTAGCGAATTAAATTATTCCTAGGAATGCACATAATGCATGACATACGCTCTATTCGCGACAACCCAAAAGGGTTTGATAAAGCACTGCGACGCCGAGGAATAAATGCTGCCTCAGAAGAAATTTTAAAAATTGATGAGGCTCGTCGATCAGCCATTTTATCTGCTGAAACGGCCCAAGCGGAACAAAATAAATCAAGCAAATTGATTGGAGCTGCAAAAGCATCGGGAGACGAGAAAGAGTTTGAGAAACTTCGAAAACTTGTAGCAGATAAAAAAAACGAAGTTGCCGACATGAATGCTAAAGCCAAAGCTCTGCATCAAGAACTTAATTTGGCTTTAATGTCCCTGCCTAATATACTTGAAAAAGATATTCCAGATGGTGAAAACGAGGATCAAAATAGGGAAATATTTTCCTGGGGCGAACCTAGAGAAATAAACAATGCCAAAGAACATTTTGAGATTCCTGCTGTAATAAGTGGTATGGACTTTGAAACCGCAGCAAAATTATCTGGTTCCCGATTTGTAATTTTACGTGGCGCCATAGCACGTCTACATAGAGCATTAGCGCAGTTCATGTTAGACGTGCACGTAAATGAACATGGATTAACTGAGACCATAACACCCGTATTGGTAAGAGAAGAAGCCATGTTTGGGACTAATCAACTTCCCAAATTTTCAGACGATAGCTATCAAACTACCAACGGTTGGTGGCTAATACCTACCGCGGAAGTTACATTAACTAACATATGTGCGAACGAGGTAATGCCAGAAGAGAGTTTACCCTTAAGGATGACAGCACAGACCCAGTGTTTTAGGTCTGAAGCAGGCTCTGCCGGCAAAGACACTGCAGGAATGTTAAGGCAGCATCAGTTTGAAAAAGTTGAGATGGTATCAATAACTCATCCAGATCAATCAATGCACGAACATGAAAGAATGACGAATTGTGCAAAGGCAATTTTAGAAAAATTGGAATTACCTTACAAAGTAGTGTTGCTTTGTTCTGGTGATACAGGGTTTGGTGCTCAAAAAACTCACGATTTAGAAGTTTGGCTTCCAGGACAACAAGCCTATAGAGAAATTTCATCTGTTTCAGTTTGCGGCGATTTCCAAGCAAGAAGAATGAATGCTCGATACAAACCAAGTAGCGGCGGGAAACCTGAATTTGTGCATACGTTGAATGGCTCAGGACTTGCGGTCGGTAGATGCCTAATTGCAGTTTTGGAAAATGGCCAACAAGAGGATGGATCAATTTTAATCCCACAGGTGTTAGGTAATTACTTGGGAGGGAAAGTGATTATCGACAATAAAGGAAACCTTTGCTGAACAGTAAAAATTATCGAAGTACTCTTAATTAATAATTTACAATTACTTAAGGTGCTTTTTTAATCTCGACTGAGAAGGTTTCTTTTTATTTTTATATGGGTTTTTCTCTGCCTGAGATCGGAGCGTCATTCGAATTGGAGTACCAGGCATATTAAAATCTTCTCGTAAACCGTTCACTAAATATCTTGAATAACTTTTTGGTACCTTATCAGGGTTAGAGCACATTACTACAAATCCTGGAGGGCGTGTCTTCGGTTGGGTGATGTAGCGCATTTTTATTCTCCGCCCATTTGGAGCGGGCGGTGGATGAGAAATAAGCATGGCGGATAACCATTGGTTTAACTGAGCAGTTGAAATTCTGCTATTCCAAACTTTGTATGCTCGGATTATAGCCTCATGCAGCTGTAATATTCCTTTTCCTGTTTTTGCTGAAATAGTTACCAAAGGAGCTCCTTTCAGCTGGGGTAAAAGCCTTTCAAAAGCCTCACGTAAATCATTTAATTTTTTTTGCTTGCTGCGCTCCAGATCCCACTTGTTTACAGCAATTATCACCGCTCTTCCTTCCCTTTCAGCCAAATCAGCAATACGTAAATCCTGCTGCTCAAACGGAATATCAGCGTCAAGTAGAACAATGACTATCTCAGCAAATTTTACAGCTCTTAGGCCATCACTTACCGAAAGTTTTTCTATCTTGTCTTGAACTTTAGCTTTTTTACGCATTCCAGCTGTATCAAAAACCTTAACTGCAGTGCCGTTCCAAACGAAACTTAATGAAATGGCGTCTCGTGTTATTCCCACTTCAGGCCCAGTTAACAAACGGTCCTCGCCTAATATTTTGTTGATTAGTGTCGATTTGCCTGCGTTTGGTCGACCAATTACAGCTATTTGCAAAGGTTTCTTATTGAAATAACCCTCTTCAAACGGATCCAAATCATCAACCAAAACATCTACTTCAGCAGCCTCCATACTTGCTTCCATTTCGCCTTCAAATCGATCAGCAAAAGGTATTAATGCGTGAAGAAGGTCGCCCATGCCCTCACTGTGTTCAGCAGAAATGCTGATTGGCTCTCCCAAACCTAAGCTCCAAGCTTCTATACTTCCAGAGTCGCCCGCGGAACCCTCAGATTTATTTGCAACTAATATAACATTTTTAGCATTTTTTCTTAAAATTGTTGCAAGCGTTTGATCCATATAGGTCACGCCAGTTCGAGCATCTATCATGAATAAACAAATGTCCGAAATATCGACTGCGTGCTCTGTGAGCGCTCGCATTCGACCTTGAAGGCTCTCATCCCGCGCGTCTTCCAAACCTGCTGTATCAATTACTTTGAATTTAATATCGCCAAGTTTGCCATTCCCTTCGCGAAGGTCCCTCGTCACTCCTGGCTGATCATCAACTAATGCTATTTTTTTTCCAACCAAACGATTAAATAGTGTAGATTTACCAACATTTGGACGGCCAACGATAGCTAAAGTAAATGACATTTGGGCCTCCAAGGTTTAAGGAAATGGGTTTAAATCTAACTTTCTATTAGCGGAAAGCCCTAAGCCGGCCATCTTGCGTGATAAAATACAGTGTTTCGTTTGCAACAATAGGATTTGTCGTAACTCCTGCTTTTATTTGTAATTTACTTTTTTGATCACCCGTCGTTGGATCATAAAAACGTAAATAGCCGTCGCTTGAAACTACAAGCAATCGGTTTCCAGCTATTATTGGTCCATGATGCCGAACAATTTTTTTAGATCGCATAAATCTTTTTTGATGTAATAATGGGAGTTCCTTTATCCAAACAGTTTCACCCGTTTTTATTTTTAAGCGTACTAACTCGTTCTTATCAGAGACAAAAAACAAGGATTTACCCGCAGCCCAGAAATTACCGTTAGATCCAAAAGGCGCCGTCCAGTTTCTCTTGCCATTTTCTATTTTCATAGAAACAACTTTTCCTGAGCCATCAGCCGCATAAACATTTTGGCCAATAATCAATGGGCTAGCAACAATATCATCAATTGAACTTATAACTCGGCCGTCATCTCGTCCACTTACCGATGAACTCCAAAGAACATATCCACCTTTTTTAAAGGTTGCATAAATCTCGCCATTCCCAAAGCCAAATAAAGCATATTTATCCGATACGGTTGGCGAATTATTAGAGGTTAAATTGGCCCCGTTTCCGATACCCTCAACTTTCCACCTTACACGACCGTTATCTGCATCAATGGCCCATGCCTTTGAATCACCACTAACCAAGTAGACCAAACCGTTATTAAAAATTGGACTATTGTTCCCAGCACTACTCAATCTTTGGGACCAATTTTTTTCTCCGGTAGAGGGATTAAGAGAAAGTAGAAAACCATAGCCTAACGTTACAAAAAGTTGATCCTTACCAGCAGCAAATCCACCACCAAATATTTCACCACTTTTTTCACCAGGAGGAGTGAGATCTTTTTTCCACAGTAATTTCCCTTGTGTATCAAAAGCAGAAGCCATGGAATTCGCATCCAATGTGAATATTTTTTGCTGATAAAAAATTGGGTCTGTAACCAATCTTTTTTTCTTACTATCGCCTTTTCCAATCGAAACAGACCAAATTTCACTAGGGTTTTCACTCAAAATTAAATTAGGGTAATCCTTAGATATTGCTGAAGATATAACACTCCATTGACTATTGGCCTTCATAGGTGGCAGCTCAATAATATCACTTTTTGCAAAGGAGTTTTTATATTGATCAGCAAAACCAAAAGAACTGGCTGGATCTACTCTTTTGCCCGATAGAATTCTGTCCTGTTCGCTACATCCGAACAGTATGTTTATAATCAAAATTAATACTAAAGATAATCGCAAGGAAAAATTCTCCACGTAAGAGATATCTATAAAAACTCACTCATTAATTAGCTCAGGGTCCTTACCCAAAGCAATTAGCATTTGAGTGGCTCGGTTACGAAGGCCTGAGGTCAATTCCGCATCCAATAATATTTGAGAGATTTTTTCGACTGCATTATCCGTGTTGCCCAACTCAAGTTCTATCAAAGCCATTTGCTCCTCCGCAAGTAAACGATAAGGGTTTCCAGGTTCGCTAAGCGTATTATAGGCTTTTACTCTTTCCTCTACGCTCATAATTTCAGCTGATCCCAGTAATATCTTAAAGTTGAGTAAATCACGATAGTGGGCATCAATCGACAAGCTTTCAGCTACATCCTTTAAACCATTCATTTCTAAAGTTTTAGGTTCATTTCCTATTGCTTCAGCAGATAACAACATAGCCACAATTGCTTTAGAATTATGACCTGGAGCGATAATTTCTTGTAACTTTGAAATCCGGTCAGATGAATCTGTCTGATTAAGTGCATCTATGATACTCGTTCCAAAAAGTTCAGCTTCCGTTTCGGCCTGAGATTTCATATACTCCCTATAAGTAGCAGCGCCAACTATAATAAACACAAGAACAATAGCTATCCATCCATATTTGCGTATATTTCGGTAGAGCCTATCTCGACGAAGCTCTTCAGAGACTTCTTGCAAAAAACTATCAGTATCGCTCACTGTTTTCTCCTAATACTAGTTAGTCGTGGTTTAACTTTATCTAGAATAAAAGTCCAAGACTAAAATTTAGTTTAATATCTGAAAAAACTAAAAAAATATTCATCTGAACTGGTTAATCGGCCGTAAAGATATTATATGCCCAAGTAATCAAATTTTGCGCATAATCCAGAAAGGGCAGCTATGCGAATTGTATCGCTGATCACCGCTGTAGCGGTTGTTTCCATTCTGTACGTTTTGGTTTTCGAACGTGACGTACTAAGAGGCTTTTCCGATGGTGAGAATATTGAAGAATTAGCCAATGATTTAGGTGATGGACCGGAATTAAATTCAGAAGTGGGAATAGTCACATCTAAAACAGAAAAAAGCAAAAAAGTAATATCCGTAGTAGTTGTTGAAAGCATTGCAAAAACAATCGATAGCGCAGTTGTTTTGCGTGGGGAAACGGCCGCTGCTCGATTAGTTGATGTTCGGTCAGAGACTTCAGGCCAAGTCGTAAACGAACCCCTCAAAAAGGGAACAACTATATCGCAAGGTCAAGTTCTTTGTAAATTAGATCCAGGAACCCGCCAAGCTACTCTTGCAGATGCAGTGGCAGGCCTTGCGGAAGCCCGAGCTCGAGTCCCTGAAACTCAGGCAAAGTTAGATGAAGCCAAAGCTCGCTTGGCCGAAGCCAAAATAAATTTCAATGCCGCAAACAAATTGTCAGAAGGTGGTTATGCCAGCGAAACTCGTGTGGCGAGCGCCGAAGCCGCGGTAAGAGCCGCAGAAGCAAGTATAGCATCTGCTACTGCTGGGTTTGACAGCACTCGATCTAAAATACAGTCTGCGGAAGCCTTTGTTGCAATTGCAAACAAGGAAATCGAAAGGATATCGTTAACAGCTCCATTCGATGGAATTTTAGAAACCGATACCGCTGAACTAGGAACTTTGCTACAGCCTGGAGCTCTTTGCGCCAAAATTATTCAGTTGAATCCTATAAAATTTGTGGGCTTCGTACCGGAAACGGAGCTTGGTCGAGTTATTAAAGGATCAACTGCAACAGCAAAACTTATAAATGGACAAGAAATTCAAGGTACAGTTTCTTTCGTTTCTAGGTCCGCAGATCAAACAACTCGAACCTTTAGGGTTGAAATTGAGGCCGACAATGCTGATTTGTCGATAAGTAAAGGCCAAACTTCCGAAATATTGATAGCATCCGACGGTACCCAAGCACACCTACTCCCACAGTCAGCACTTACATTAGACGATAGTGGAGCACTTGGAGTTAGAACGGTAGATGACAAATCTCAGGTTTTATTTTTTGCAACAGATCTAATTCGGGACACAATAAAAGGTGTTTGGCTCAAAGGCCTTCCTGAGAAGGTAAACGTAATCGTTCTAGGGCAAGAGTACGTTACCGATGGCGTCGAAGTACAACAAGTTTTTCAAGAGGTTCAAAATTGACAGGGATTATCGACTGGGCTTCTCAACGTGCCAGAATGATTTTGGCATTAATCGTTGCATCACTAGCTGCAGGTATTTTTTCTTACACTGGGCTTCCTAAAGAGGGAGAGCCCGATATTGAAATCCCAGCTTTATTTATTTCAGTGGTATTCCCTGGAATTTCAGCCGCTGACAGTGAAACCCTTCTTATTCGTCCTATTGAAACAGAATTAGCAGATATCGATGGACTTAAAAAAATGACCGCAACCGCTGCAGAAAACTATGCAGGAGTAGCTATAGAGTTTGAATTTGGTTGGGATAAGGCAAAAACCATGGCCGATGTTCGAGATGCCATGAATTCTGCTGAAGGTTTTTTCCCCGAGGGTGCAGAAAAATATTCAATAAATGAATTAAATTTTTCTGAATTTCCAATAATTATTGTGAACTTGACTGGTGATGTACCCGAACGAACAATGACGCGTGTAGCTAAAAAGCTACAAGAAGAAATTGAAGCTATGGATGCAGTTCTGGAAGCAGTTATTTCTGGAAATCGAGAAGAAATGGTGGAAGTTGTCATCGATCCTCTAAGGTTAGAAAGTTACAATGTTACCGCGGGCGAGCTTATAAGTGTTGTTCAAAATAATAACCAGCTGATCGCTGCGGGTGAGGTAGACAGTAATCAAGGGACTTTTTCAGTCAAGATACCCAGCAGCTTTAACGAAGCTGAGGACATATATAACCTGCCCATTAAAACTAACGGCGACAGGATAATCACTTTGGGTGATTTAGCGGAAATTAAACTGACATTTGTGGACAGATCTGGAACCGCACGTTTCAACGGTGAAAACACTGTAGCTCTTCAAGTTGTAAAGCGAAAAGGTTTCAACCTTATAGGGACGGCAAAAGAAGTGCGGCTGTTAGTAGAAAAAGAAAGTCAAAGTTGGCCACCAAATCTGAAAGCAGCAGTAGATGTCGGGACGTCAAACGATCAAAGTCGAGTTGTGGATAGTATGGTTAGGCAGTTGGAGGGCTCGGTCCTGACCGCGATAGCTTTGGTAATGATCGTTGTACTTACGTCGCTAGGAACGAGAGCTGCATTACTAGTTGGGTTTTCAATACCTACATCGTTTCTCCTTTGCTTCGTCCTATTGGGGTTAATGGGTATTACAATATCGAACATTGTTATGTTTGGCCTTATTTTAGCCGTAGGAATGCTTGTCGATGGCGCAATAGTAGTGGTTGAGTACGCCGATAAGCGAATTTCGCAAGGCACAGGGCCTATGACCGCTTATGTCGAGGCTGCTAAACGTATGTTTTGGCCGGTGGTAAGCTCGACAGCAACAACCCTTTGTGCTTTTCTGCCTATGTTATTTTGGCCAGGTGTCCCAGGTCAATTTATGGGCATGTTACCAGTCACTCTAATTTTTGTTTTATCAGCTTCCTTGATTGTTGCCCTAATTTTTTTACCAATCTTGGGTGGTGTATCAGGACGGTTAAGTAGGTTCTTTGAAAATAGCTCTGACCTTTTACGCGACACTCTACCATTGTTTATACGCTTACCACTTGTTCCATTGATCATTTCCCTACTCTGCTTAAGCATATTACAAGTCGTTAACCCTAGCCTACTGCTTGATATCGATCCAATGGAAGCAGGTCCAATGGCAAATTTACCCGGAGTATCAATGTTCATACTCTCAGCTTTTATGGCGTCTATTGTTTTGGGCTCCGTAGAAATTCGGAAAACACAAAAAAATGTCAAAGCCGGTTATAGAAGAACCCCTTTTGGGCACTTCATCAAGCTTATAGCTGGCAATCCGATAATGCCTCTTGTAGCGATTGGTGGCGTCATTGGTTTCACTAGTTTTATTTTTACAACCTTTGGAAAAAATAACTACGGCGTTGAATTTTTTGTCGAAGGGGAACCAGAACAAGCAATCGTATACGTAAAAGCAAGAGGTAACCTGTCACTTACAGAAAAAGACATCCTGGTTCGCCAAGCTGAATTGATCGTAAATGCTCACCCTGGTGTCGAAAGCGTTTTTTCTTTTGCCGGAGCTGGCGGCCTAAACCAAAATACAGCAGGAGCGTCGGCACCTAAAGATACAATTGGACAGATCCAGCTAGAAACTATCCCTTGGGAAGACCGAAGAGGAAACCCTGACTTAGATGGCAACAAAATTATTGCTGAGTTATCAAACGCGCTCACTAGCTTGCCAGGAATAGAAATAGAAATTCTAGAACTGGAGAGAGGACCAGCAAGTCCAAAGCCAGTACACTTAAGACTTAAAGGCGAAAACTGGAGTGACCTACTGAGCACTACTGCAAAAATGCGTGGTATATTTGATCAAACAGAAGGCTTAGTACAAGTTGAGGATACAAGGCCACTGCCGGGTATAGATTGGCAAATTGATGTTGATGTGGAAAAAGCAGGACGCTACGGTGCCGACGTGGCGACCGTGGGTGCAATGGTACAGTTGGTCACACGTGGAATCTTATTAGACACAATGCGCGTCGATACTTCGGACGAAGAAATTGAAATTCGAGTAAGACTGCCAGAAGAAGATCGATTTTTATCCACTTTGGATAATTTAAAAGTCCGGACTGCTGACGGACTTGTTCCGTTATCAAACTTCATTAGTCGCAAACCTGTAACAAAACTTGCTGAAATAAATCGCATAGATCAAAAGAGATATTTTGATATAAAAGCGGGCGTTCAACCCGACTTAAAGCGAACCATCTTGTCGGATGAGGGTGTGGAAAGTGAAATTTTCATTAATGCCAATGAACGAATAGCTTATCTTACAGAATATCTCCAAGAAAACCCACTTGCTCCGGGCATTTCTTGGGAGTGGACGGGGGATCAAGCTGATCAAGCAGAAAGCCAAGCCTTTTTAAGCTCGGCATTTGCTGCTGCGCTTGTCCTTATGTTTATCATTCTTCTTGCACAATTTAATAGTTTTTATAATGCGTTTGTTGTCTTAATTGCGGTCGTTCTATCCACGGTAGGCGTTTTAATTGGGATGCTGGTTATGCAGCAACCTTTTTCAATTATCATGACAGGAACGGGCATAGTCGCGTTAGCGGGCATTGTTGTAAACAATAACATCGTTTTGATAGATACATACCAGGAACTATCTCGCTATCTACCAAAAGTAGAAGCGATCGTAAGAACAGCAGAACAAAGAATACGACCTGTACTTTTAACAACAATAACTACAATGGCGGGCTTGGCCCCGATGATGTTTGGTTTAAGTTTAGATTTTGTAAATGGTGGATATTCTGTTGATAGTCCTACGGCTTTATGGTGGAAGCAATTGGCAACAGCAGTTGTTTTTGGACTAGGCACTGCGACCATGTTGACTCTTGTATTTACCCCAGCCCTGTTATCCGCGCGAGTTTGGGTAACAACTTATATTTTATGGATAGCCCGTTTTCTCTTAAGAATAGGGGCTTCTAGACGAGGACAAATTGCCCAAGACTGGGCCTTGAAGCGAATGGCCCGCAAAACTAAGCCTGCAGAAATTATTTGGGATTATGCAGAGCCTCCACTGCTGGAAAAAGAAAAGCCAGCCGGTTTAATTAGCCCTGCTGAATAATCTTATTTATGGCGGGTAATAGCAAAGCCAATCTTTCAATTTGGTTTTAACTGATTAAGCAGCTGGATTATCTTCTGTTAATTGTTTTGTCCACAAAGAGTAATAGCGCCCCCGTTTACTGAGAAGCGCATCGTGCGTACCTATTTCAACAATACTTCCATTTTCCAAAACAATTATTCTATCCGCATCTGCAATTGTTGAAAGACGATGCGCGATAGTGAGAACACTTCGCCCCTCAGAAGCATTCGTTAAAGCCTCCCGAATTTCACGTTCTGTTTCAGTATCTAATGCCGATGTTGCTTCGTCTAATAGTAAAATCGGTGGGTTTTTCAGAAGGGTCCTTGCAATCCCTACTCGCTGTTTTTCACCACCCGAAAGTTTCAACCCACGCTCACCAACGGTCGTTTCGTAACCATCTGGGAGAGACAAAATAAAATCATGGATTTGGGCATCTTTGGCGGCCTTTTCAACTTCAGCTCGAGATGCATTATCAAGTCCATATGCTATATTATAGTAAATTGTATCATTAAAAAGTACTGTATCTTGAGGCACCACACCAATAGATCTATGAAGACTTTCTTGTGTAACATCTCGAATGTCCTGCCCATCAATTTTAATTGAACCTTGTTGAGCATCATAAAACCTAAACAGCAGGCGTCCAATTGTTGATTTGCCCGAGCCAGAGGGACCAACAATTGCAATAGTCTCTCTCGAGTTAACCTCGATTGAAACATTCTGTATAATTAGCCTCGATTTATTATATCCAAAGGTTACGTTTTCGAACAAAATATGGCCGTCGGTAATCTTTAATTCAGAAGCATTTTCACTATCTAAAATTTCAACAGGTTGTTCTAACAAGTCAAACATTTCACCCATATCTACTAAACCTTGTCGTATTTCCCTGTAGACGGTACCCAAGAAATTCAAGGGCATGGTAATTTGGATCATGTAAGCATTAACCATAACAAAATCACCAACGGTTAAGTATCCACTCTGAACACCTAGAGCTGCCATCACCATCACAACAATTAGGCCAGCTGTAATGATAAGAGATTGGCCAAAATTTAAAAATGCAAGTGAATATGCTGTTGTTAATGCGGCTTTCTCATATTGCTTTATGGCTCCATCGTACCGGTTAGCTTCTCGTTCTTCGGCGCTGAAATACTTGACTGTTTCATAATTAAGCAAACTATCTATAGCTTTTTGATTGGCGTCCGTATCTTGGTCATTCATAATTTTTCGAATTTTAACACGCCACTCAGTCACTTTGAACGTAAACCAAATATATAGGGCAATCATCACAATGATTACAGTAAGATACAAATAATCGAACCAAAAAAACATAATACCTGCAATTATGAGAAGTTCCAAAACTAGAGGCCCAACCGAAAATAAGAGGAACCTTAGTAAAAATTCTAAACCTTTTACCCCCCTCTCTATGACACGACTTAAAGCTCCGGTTTTTCGTGAAATATGATACCGCAGGGACAGCTTATGAATATGCTGAAATGTTTCTAAAGCTAAGTTTCGAAACGCTCTTTGCGCAACAGCAGCAAATACCACATCCCGCAATTGTTCAAAGCCTCTAGACAAGATCCTTGCGCCCCCATAAGCAACCGTCATACCTACGGCTCCTAGCAAAAATGGAGAGTTACCAGTTTCCGTTAAAGCATTCACAGCCTCTCGGTATAAAAATGGCGCGAAATTTATCACTGCTTTTGCCAGTACTAAGAGTACTAACGCTGATATAACTTTAACACGAAAATCAAAACGATCTTTGGGCCACAAGTAAGGTATAACTCTTAGAATTGTCCTTATTCCTGACTTACGTTCAGCTGCTGCAATTTCTGCATTATTTTTCATAAAATGCCTAAATAATTTAAGGGTCTAGTGCTTATCAGGTTTAAGATAGTCCATTGAAAATGGATCACATAAAAATTAATTCGATATACCTAACTTTTAGTTAACTGTAATGCTGTCAGGCAAATCAAAAATCTGACCTGGGTAAATTAGATCTGGATCACGGATTTTGTCTTTATTTGCATCAAAAACTTGGACATATAAAATGCCTCTACCATATCGCTCTCGAGAAATAGCCCAAAGAGTGTTGCCTGGCTGAACTGTTATAACATTTATTCTGGCGGGTGAAGCTATATCTTGCATCTGATCAACCAAAACGCTGCGATCTTCCCTCTTAAATGGGCTCTCAATTCGACTAGATACTTTGCCTGACTGATCCAATTGATCTAGTCGGAGGGTATAGACACCAGCTTCGACATCCGACAAATCAGCACTCCAATAACCTTGTTTATCAACCGCCGTGGAAGCAACTGGGGAATTGTCCAAATAAAAGTGTACAATTGACTCCGGGGTTCCCCGCCCAGTAACAGCAACATCCCCATCTTTAGAATAATTGATAGTATCGAACATTACATCTGTCATTACATTCGGCCCCGTCTTACCACTTTGTACGACCTTCACACCTTCTCTGTCAGCGAGTAGAACGGTTGGCTGCTCAGTCTCATTCGGTTCAGTATTAGAAAGTAGAACGCTTGATTGCTCAGCCTCATTTGCTTCCGCAATAGAAGTAAGATCGGAATCAGACGGTTCTTGCGTCAAAATTTGCTGAACATCTTCTTCTATTTTTTCTTCGGTTGGTTTTGGTAATTGAGGTGTTTTAATCGTCAAGTCACTTTGAGTTATGCTATTATCAGAAACCTTATTATCACTAACAATTTGATCTGTTTTTACCTGTTCTTTGGTTTCATCAGGCAAATTATTGGATGAATTTTCTATGGAAACTGCATCATTTGGTTTTTCCGGATTACCACCCCTTTCGGTTGAATTTGCTAATTCACTATTCTTATTTTCTGTTTCATTATTCTCGATTTTGGCTTCCGCCACTACAATAGCCTTTGGCGCAACAATCATTGTTTCCTCAGACACTAATATTATCTCACCATCGACAGATCTAATAGATATCACTTGCGGCCTATCTTTTATTTCTATGTCAAACAGAACTGCAAAATTCCCGTCTTGCCCTAATGTGATTGACTCTACTACTTGTTCATCAACTAATATTTCTAATATAGATCCTGGATAAGCCATACCTGCGACAAGAGCCGTTCCATCATCGTCAATTCGGACCGTTTCAAGTTTAGGAGGGTAGATGGTGACCTTTTCGACAGGGGCCGATTCATCGGTGGATTTTTCCGTTATAACTTCGGCCTCTTGACTTTTCACGTCATCTTCAATTTTTTCACTGGCTTCACCTATCTCAGAAACTGGATCACTTTTCTGATCGATAACGCTTTCATCTTCTTCGGGTTTGCTGGGATCTTTTTCTTCTGATAAAGTCGCCTTGCTCTCTGCAATGTCAGGGGCGTTTCTTTCCGAGAATATAGCGACAGTTGCAATAAAAACTGCCACCAAGCCTCCCACAATCCAGTACCATAGGTAAGGTATCGCTGCCATTAAAAGCCCCCAAAAAGCGATAAGCACATTTGCCTGTTGTATGACCCTAACAAGTTGAGGTAGCAAGGTCAAAGCTTCTCAACAGATTTAAGGCTTAGTTATGGAACATTTCTCTGTTTGCGTCTTTTGTGGCTCGAGGTCGGGTGATGACCCCGCTTATTTAATACAAGCAGAAAAACTTGGAAATTTAATAGCCAAGCACAAGTGGCGTTTAGTTTATGGTGCTGGCAATACAGGGATGATGGGTTCAGTAGCTAATGCGACCCAGCTGGGTAAAGCGAAAACCTTTGGCGTTATACCGCACCACCTCGTGCAACGGGAGGTTGGTATAAAAGATTTAGATAATTACATAGTCACCGATAATATGCATGAACGAAAAAAACTTATGTTCACAAATTCAGATGCAATTATTCTGATGCCCGGAGGGCCTGGCTCTTTGGACGAATTCTTCGAAGTACTAACTTGGGCTCAATTGGAAATACATAAAAAACCAATAGTAGTTATAAATGTAAAAAAGTATTGGGATCCTCTTTTTTCACTAATAGATCACACAATATCATCTGGCTTTGCAGAAAACTCACTTAAAAAGTTATTCACAACAACGAAAACTGCAACCGAAGCGGTTGACTATTTAATCAAGCAAAATCAAAGGTCTGTATCGAATTCCTAAACAAACCTTTGATCAGCTTTAGTTAAAGACGGGAAGCCACGTTTTCCCAATTAACCAGATTATCTAAAAAATTTCCAAGATAGGCTGGACGTTTATTCCTAAAATCAATGTAATAAGAATGCTCCCAGACATCACAGCCCAAAAGAGCTGTTTGATCGAAACAAAGCGGATTCACCCCATTTTCTGTTTTAGTCACTTTCAACCCGCCGTCCGCATCTTTAACAAGCCAACACCATCCAGCACCAAACTGTCCCGCGCCTGCTGCAGAAAAATCTGCTTTAAATTGCTCTACCGAACCAAAACTATCTGCAATTGCGCTTGTCAATTCAGAAGGCATCTCACGCCCAGATGGTCCCATCATCTCCCAAAACTGATTATGATTCCATAGCTGTGAAATATTATTGAATATTCCATTTTGAGCAACAGCACTTGAATCGTATGTGCCAGTGATAATTTCTTCCATTGATTTTCCGTCCCATTCTGTGCCGGAAATCAATTTATTTCCATTATCTACATAGGCCTTGTGATGCAGATCATGATGATATTCTAGTGTTTCTTTAGACATGCCCAAGTCAGCCAATGCATCGTGCGAATAGGGAAGGTCGGGAAGTTCAAAAGCCATATTACTGAGTCCTTTTAAAAAATATATTTTTAGATGCGTTTTATCTAAGTGTAAGGTCAAGCAAAAAATATGCTTTATTTTTATAGTTTCAAGAAAAAACTATATCAACCTACCGGCCTGCTAAAATTTAAAAATCACCCACCGTAGAATTTGGCATGGATGAGATTTTTAGAAGATTGAACATATAGTCAGCTACCGAGCTGAAACAAATTACAAATAAACTTGTCTCCGACGTTAGCCAAAAAGCAGCCGCTATTTGAGAAAATCGAGTTCGACGTATCTCACCTATATCTAGCGTAGCGATATTTACTGGCGCAAGTTTTGCAATAACCTCACGCATACCAGAACCAGAAACTTCAAATAAGGCTCTTGCATCAGAAACATTTACCAGCATGTGATGCTGATTTTTCAGTTCCATTTGCAAATTTTGAGTGAGACTAGCTACTTCGGCATCGTTACATAAAATTAAAAGCTCATCCGGCGACATCCAAGCAACACTATTTTTGGCTAAAATTACTTCTCGCTCTTTCGGCAATTTTGTACCCACTGCATTAGCAAAAGAAGTTTTAAATTTACTGGACCTAAAGTCACCTCGAACAGTCAGCATGCCCGTTGCCATTTTCTCACTAACTTTTACGTAGCCAGAATATGACCGCAATACTCTCTCATTTTTATGATCAGACATTCTGCTTTTTCCCACTGGGATCGTAAAATACTGGACTGGTTATCTTTGCTTTAATGACAGTTCCATCTAATTTTGGAAATTCAATAATTTCTTCTTCCCTTGCTGGTCCATTCATAACAAGACCCATTGCTATTCCCCGCTTCAAAGTTGGTGAAAAATAGGAAGAAGTAACTCGCCCTTGTGTAGATTTTTGACCATTTGGATTAACCCCATCAGCTGTTGCATAGGCACCGTCTGGCAAAACAGACCCGTCTAAAGTTTCTAAACCAACCAATTTCCAACGACTTGAATTAATCATAAATGAACGTTCTTGAGCTCTTTTTCCAAGATAATCATCTTTCTTTTTTGAGATAGCCCAATTTAAATTAAGGTCTTGTGGAATAACAGTGCCATCTGTCTCGTCTCCTATCATTATGAAACCTTTTTCAGCCCTCATAACGTGAAGAGCTTCAGTGCCATAAGGCATTAACTTGAAATCTTTTCCAGCTTCGATCAATTCACTCCAAAATGCCATACCTTGCCTTGCCGGTATGGCTATTTCATAAGAGAGCTCTCCCGAAAACGAAATTCGGAAAATTCTTGCATCATATTTTCCAAGTTTACCATCTTTCCATTCCATAAAACCTAAAGCTTCCTTGCTGACATCTACGCCACCAATTTTTTCCAGAAGCTTGCGAGCATTTGGTCCAACAACCCCTATCTGTGCATATTGTTCGGTAACATTCGCAACGTAAACTTTCCAATCCCACCATTCCGTTTGAAGCCACTCCTCCATATGCCCGAATATGCTATCAGCCCCTCCCGTGGTGGTGTGACAAAGCCAAGTTTGCTCATCAATTCTTGCGACGACACCGTCATCAATGAGAAATCCATTTTCAGAGCACATAAGTCCATAACGACACTTACCTATCTTCAGCGTGCTCATCATATTTGTGTAAAGCATATCAAGAAATTTTCCGGCATCGGGACCAGTCACTAACAACTTTCCTAAGGTCGATGCATCAAGTAGTCCCAAAGAAGACCTAGTTTGATTTATTTCACGCTCTACAGCTTTTGCATAGGTTTCCCCGACTTGAGGGTAACAAAAAGGTCGTCGCCACTGGCCTACAGGCTCCATGTAAGCACCGTTGTTTTCATGCCAATCATGCATTGGTGTTTTTCTCACGGGCTGAAATAACTCATCTCTCGCTGAGCCTCCTATAGAGCCCAGAGAAATTGGAGTGTATGGGGGACGAAATGTAGTTGTCCCGACATTTGGTATTTCCTTACCCAAACTCGATGATAAAATAGCCAACCCATTTATATTTGATAATTTTCCTTGGTCAGTCGCCATTCCCAAGGTGGTATATCTTTTAGCGTGTTCTACGCTTTCAAACCCCTCGCGAGCAGCTAATTCTACATCGTTAACTTTGACATCATTTTGAAAATCTAACCATATTTTTGTCCGTTTTTTAATATCTGCATCCTGAGGTGCAATCCAAATAGCTTGAAGAGTATTTTCATACTCCTGAGGAACATCTTTGAAATTTTTCTTTTTAATTTTTCCCCCAGCAGCTTCAATCACATCCAGACAACCTTCACGGGCATCCTTGAGAACCTCTTGCATCAATAGAAAACCATTTGCCGAACCTACTGCTGTGACAAAAGGCAAACCATCGTAAGAAATAGGCTTAGCAGAGCTGTCTGGCCGAAATAATGCCAATTTCTCATCCCATTTTAGCTTTCCACCACAATGAGAGTATAAATGAACAACAGGCGACCACCCGCCAGACATAGCAATGCAATCACACTCAATTTTTTCATTACCTTTGCCGGAATCATTGTGTTTACAAATCCTTATCGCTTCAACGCGCTTTTTACCAAAAACCTTAGAAATAGCTTTCCCATTTTCCACTCTAATTCCGAGCGCTCTTGCCCGTTCCGCCAATTCTCCTCCACCACTCACTCGAGCATCAACAATCACGGGGATCTCTATGCCAACTTCATTTAGGGTAATCGCAGTTCGATATGCATCGTCGTTATTAGTATAAACAACAATTTTATTACCCGTTGCGACCCCAAAGTTCACGGCATAATCTCTAACAGCGGACGCCAGCATAACACCTGGAATATCATTACTTGGAAAAGATATAGGCCTTTCTATAGAGCCAGTGGCGGTGATTATCTGTTTAGCTCGTATTCTCCACAAACGATGCCGTGGACCTTCATCAGCAGCAAGGTGATCATTTAACCGCTCGTATCCTAAAATATAACCGTGGTCATACACGCCAGCCCCCATCATTCGAGAGCGCATAGTAACATTTTGAAATTTTCTTAATTCTGACAGAAGCCGAGACACATACTCAGCACTGGTTTCATTACCAATGTTGGAAAAATCTACAATGCAACGCCCTCCCCACTCCAGAGTTTGCTCCATAATCAGTATTTTAAGGCCGCTCTCTGCTGCAGTAAGTGCTGCATTCAAGCCAGAGATCCCCCCGCCTACAATAACCAGGTCATAAAACGCATATAAATGTTCGTATTGACTATTATCCTTTTGCGAAGGAGCCCTGCCTAAACCTGCTGAATGCCTAATAAATGGCTCGTAAATGTATTTCCAAAAAGGACGAGGATGAATAAACATTTTATAATAAAATCCCGCCGGCAAAAAGCGCGCTAGATAATTATTTATCACACCGATGTCGAAATTTAGTGAAGGCCAATGATTTTGTGAAGCTGCTTTTAATCCATCAAATAGTTCAGTAGTAGTTGCACGCTGGTTTGGCTCAAATTTTTCTTTTTCTCCTAGATTTATCAATGCATTAGGTTCCTCTGAACCAGAAGAAACTATGCCTCTTGGTCGGTGGTACTTAAAGGATCTACCAACCAAAACTTGATCGTTCGATAATAATGCCGAAGCTAAAGTATCACCTTCGAAACCAGATAACTTTTTACCATTAAATTCGAATTTAATAGGCTTATTTCTGTTTATTAACTGGCCGCCTTCCGCTAATCTCTTACTCATTGAAATTTCCTATGAGATTTAAACAGATAATTAAACTCATACTTAACTTTACAGAAGATATTCAACTCAAATTCCTCCAGTTCCACCCCGGTCGCTTAGCTTTAATTATATCTATAATCTCTTTCGGCGGCTCAAACGTTTGAGCGGAATAAGTACCGAATACTTCCAGATTTGCAGTACATCGAGCAGCATGAAACCACTTGCCACAACCATAAACATGCCGCCATCGCTCAAAGTGAACACCTTTTGGATTTGCTCGATTAAAAAGATATCCTTCTAGTTCTTTATCAGAAGATCCAGGTCCAAAACGCTTTAGATGAGCCTCGCCACCTGGACTCAGCTCTGTTTCATCTGCTTCAATTCCACAATAGGGACACTTAAAAACGAGCATCAGTGCGCCACTCCAGCAGCTACACTTTCATCAATAAACTTACCTTCTTTAAAACGGTTTAAGCTAAATTCCTCAGTTAAAT
>JBJLGF010000005.1:0-19949 GCA_045564975.1 Paracoccaceae bacterium | reverse complement strand
AAAGTTTGTTGATTATGCGCTTCGTCTATCCAAAGTATTATTCCCTTTACTTTTTGCGCCAACCATAAGGCAAAAACTATTTTAGATGGACCTTTGCATTCATGAACACGGTTCCAAGCTAAGGATGCCTGTGGTAACAGTTTTATACTGCTATCGTGATGGGTTTCATTATGTATCAGACGACTCAAGTTCATAATTTTAAATTAATATGTTCTTGCTTTGTTCTCAATAGAATTATTTGTAATTTTAAGCTTTTCAACGCTATTCTACAGAGTGTACACCTTTTAGGGATAAAAGGATTTAATAATGAAAAAGAAACCTTTAGGGCGAACTGGAATTTTAGTTTCGGAATTATGCTTAGGTACAATGACCTTTGGAACTCAAACGAATGAAATTGATGCCCATAAACAATTAGATTTGGCCCTCGAGTCGGGAATAAATTTTGTAGATACAGCAGAAATGTACCCTGTAAATCCAATTTCTAAGGAAACAATTGGCAAAACTGAAATGTTTATTGGCAACTGGAACGTCAGGAACTCCAGTCGGCGGTCTGATTATATTCTTGCAACAAAACATTCGGGAGAGGGCTTGAAACACGTCAGAGATGGCGCCCCAATCTCAGGGCATACAATTGAAAAAACGATTGAAGATAGTCTTAAAAGATTGAAAACAGATTATATAGATCTTTATCAATTTCATTGGCCAAATCGCGGGTCATATATGTTTAGAAAAAATTGGAATTATGACCCAAGTTCCCAAAATAAACAAAGAACAATTGATAACATGCTTGAGTGTTTAGAAGCTCTAGAAGTTCAGGTGCAAAAGGGTAATATTAGGTACTTTGGTTTATCTAACGAAAGTGCTTGGGGTACTGCCCAATGGTTGCGATTATCAGAAGCCAACTCTTTACCACGTGTGCAGACAATTCAGAACGAATACTCTTTGCTCTGCAGGCTGTACGATACAGATTTAGCAGAATTAAGTTTAAATGAAGACGTTGGCTTGCTTGCATTCTCAGCACTTGCCGCCGGTTTGCTTACTGGAAAGTATCAAAATAATAAAGTTCCGGCAGAGTCACGCAAATCTATTTCCCCCGAGCTTGGTGGTCGGGTGACAGATAGAGTTTGGTTAGCAGTAGATAAATATATGGAGATAAGTACTAAATATCAGATTGATCCTGTTCACCTATCCATTGCGTGGTGCTCAAGCCGTCCTTTTATGTGCTCTACAATAATAGGGGCTACCAATTTGGAACAGTTATCACATATTCTTGGTTCGCAAGATACTGAAATTTCAGAAGAGTGCTTAATTGATATAGATAATGCGCACAAACAAGTGCCAATGCCATTTTAGTTGAGTTGAATTACACAATGTTTTTCAAGCGTTTTTATGGTAAATGAAATTATGGCACCAGATTTGTGGATAATAGCAACACTTTGTGCAGCAACTTTTCAAACGATAAGATTTACGCTCCAAAAAATCTTAGCTGATGGAAATCTCTCTCCGTTAGGCGCGACTTATTCTAGGTTCATATTTGCGGCTCCTTTGATTTTGTTATTTAGTATGTTTTTTTTAGCCGCAACTGATATTCCTCTTCCTAATCTAGAGGGCCAGTTTTTGTTATTCGCAATAAGTGGAGGGCTTGCACAGATATTGGCGACTGTCTGTGTTATACTAGTATTTAAATCTAGAAATTTTGCAGTGGGTATTACACTCAAAAAGACAGAAGTGATACTTACGGCATTTGTAGGGTTGATATTAATTGGTGAGGGCGTTTCTACAGTTTCGATGTCATTAATATGTTTAGGTGGCCTAGGAGTTTTTTTTCTGAGCAAAAAGGTCGCGGCAGTAGGTCGATCTAACGTTAACCTCTTAAATAAATCGGCTATTTATGGTTTACTGTCAGGCCTACTTTTCGCAATATCTGCTGTTTGTTACAGAAGTGCTACCTTGAGTGTGGTTTCTGATCTAGTCTATCTTCGCTCTGGCTTTACATTATTAATTGTTATTTTATCGCAAAGCTTTGTAATGACTGTTTGGTTAGCCTTATTTGAACCAGGACAAATAAAGTTAGTTTGGCTTGAGCGCAAAAAAGGCTTTTGGGTGGGGGCAACAAGCCTTGGTGGATCATTTTGCTGGTTTACGGCCTTTACGCTTCAAAACGCTGCTTATGTAAAAGCCGTAGGCCAAATAGAGTTAATTTTTAGTCTATTAATAACCACTCTGTTTTTCAAAGAACGAATTCTTAATAGAGAGATTTTAGGTATGTTACTAATTGGGATCAGTGCATTAGGCTTAATTTTAGTGGTTTAACTAATTTTCGTCTTCATTGATATAATAAATGAGGCTTTCTTCAGTTGTATTTTGGAAAAAAGGCACTTGTGCAGGAGGGCCGCTAGTCATTAAATTTCCAGCGATTTCAGCCAATACTACTTGAGTAATAAATGGCAAATCAAAATTTTTAGTGTCTGTCAGTGGTATCCACTGAAGATGAGATAACTCATCTGATGCCATACTAAAATCGTCCAGATTAGTTCTAAGCTCTTCAGCTTGAATCAGAAAAAAACGTGCATCGAAGCGACGAGGTCTACCTGGCGGAGTAATTGCACGAAAAACAAAGGACATATGGGAAGCATCGGGCACATACCCAGTTTTTGCAAAATCTCTCCAAGCATTTGGCGGTTCTGACCACTCCTGCTCTATACCTATAATTTGACCTGTTTCCTCAAATAATTCCCTGATTGCAGCGGCGACTAAAGCACTCCACGGTCCGTTTTCATTTTCTTTCAATAGTCTCTTTTTACATACTTCATTAATAGATTTTTTGATATCTATGGCTAAGTCCTGTTCATCCACTGCCCCACCAGGAAAAACAAACTTTGAAGGCATAAATGCGGCGTTCACCCCCCGTTGTCCCATCAGCACTGATGGGTTATCGTATTTATTACGGACGACAATAACCGTAGCAGCATTGCGAATTTTTGTTTTATCAGATGTCATAGATGCTCTGTTTTACTCATACTCAGTAACCGGTGTACCTGCGATCGCAGCCATATTTAATAGACCACGGGCAGTTATAGAAGGTGTAACTATATGTGCCCTGTTTTTCATACCCATTAATATAGGCCCTACTTCTAAGCCCCCGGCTTTCATTTTAATAATATTTCTAACCCCGGAGGCCGCGTCTGCATGAGCAAATATTAAAACATTTGCTTCGCCGGAAAGACGATTTGATGGCAGAATGCGATCCCTTAAAACTGGATCTAAAGCAGTATCAATATTCATTTCTCCATCAAATTGGAAATCTAAATCCATTTCATTCAGGAGCTTTAGAGCCTCTCGTGCCCGTTGCCCTGTGCCGCCTTCAATATTTCCGAATTGAGAACGAGCACATAATGCAATAACAGGCTTTACACCAAATCTTTGAACATGCCGCGCCGCTCCCAAAACAGAGAGAGTTATTTGTTCTGGAGTGGGTTCAGTGTTGATATGAGTATCGGCAATAAAAAGTGGGCCATCTTCGAGTATCATCATAGAAAGTGCGCCGTGTGGCATGCAGTCTGGTACTCCTAGAATTTGTTGCACGTATTTTAAATGCCATCTGTATTCTCCAAAAGTTCCGCAAATTAAGTTATCAGCCTCACCGCGGTGCACCATTACTGCCGCAATTGCTGTTGTGTTAGTCCGCATTATTGCTTTAGCTAAATCTGGCGTAATACCGCGTCTACACATTTTTTCATGATAGCTTGTCCAGTAGTCTCGATAGCGAGGATCGTCTTCGGGATTGACTATTTCAAAATCTACGTGAGGCCGGATGACTAAACCAAGACGTTCACAGCGCTGTTCTAAAACTGGCGGTCGCCCTATGAGAATAGGTTGTTCACTAGTTTCTTCTAAAATAGCTTGAGCAGCTCTTAAAACTCGCTCATCTTCGCCCTCGGCAAAAACAATCCTTCTCTTGACCTTTTTTGCCGCCTCAAAAACGGGACGCATCAGCAGCGCAGACTTGAAAACTCCTTCTTTTAACTTTTCTTTATAACTTTCTAGATCCGCAAGTGGTTTTTTTGCGACCCCACTTTGCATTGCGGCTTGGGCTACAGCGCTTGAGACAACTACTGACAGCCTTGGGTCAAAGGGTTTGGGTATCAAGTATTCTGGTCCAAAAGTAAGTGCCTCACCCTGATAAGCTGCGGCTGCTTCTGCACTTGTGGTTGTCTTGGCAATCTCTGCTATTGCGTCAATGCAAGCGAGTTGCATTTCATCATTAATTTCTGTTGCTTCAACGTCCAAAGCTCCTCTGAAAATGAATGGAAAACAGAGAACGTTATTTACCTGATTTGGAAAATCGCTTCTCCCGGTGGCTATAATTGCATCTGGAGCTGCTTTGCGGGCATTTTCGGGCATCACTTCAGGACTTGGATTTGCTAAAGCAAATATAATTGGCTTTGCTCTCATTTTCTTTATCATTGAGGTTTCTAAAACATTAGGTCCTGATAAGCCTAGAAACAAATCTGCATCTTCGATTACTTCGTCCAAAGACCTAAGATCAGTTTTTTGTGCAAATGCAGCTTTCTCAGCATTCATATCTTCGGTTCTACCCTCGTAGACCAAACCATTGATATCACATAGCCATATATTTTTTTTCTTAGCACCTAACTTGATGAGCATATTCAAGCAGGCTATTCCAGCTGCACCTCCCCCAGTCGAAACGATCTTAATGTCTTCAAACTGTTTTTTAGCAACTAAAAGTGCATTTTTAGCAGCTGCACAGACTACGATTGCTGTTCCATGTTGATCGTCATGAAAAACAGGAATTTTCATCCTGTTTCGGCAAATTTTTTCAACCTCAAAGCAATCTGGTGCTTTGATATCCTCTAAGTTTATAGCACCAAAAGTGGGTTCGAGGGCGCATATGATATCCGCAAGCCTTTTCGGATCGTTTTCGTTTATTTCTAAATCAAAACAATCAATATCAGCAAATTTTTTAAATAGGACTGCTTTTCCTTCCATAACAGGTTTTGAAGCGAGAGCTCCTATATTTCCCAATCCCAGGACGGCTGAACCATTGGTGACCACTGCTACCAAATTAGCCCGAGAGGTGTATTTACTTGCATCATTGGGATTACCGTCGATGGCAATTGAAGCTTCGGCTACGCCTGGAGAATAGGCCCGAGCTAGGTCTCTCCCATTAGCCATCGGTTTTGTAGCTCTTATTTCGAGTTTGCCTGGTTTTGGTTGCTCATGATAATCTAAAGCAGCTTTACGCAACAGGTCTTTTGAATTTTTAGCCATCGATCCCCACAATATAGTTTAACGTTAAACTATATTTCATATTAAAGTATTTTCTTTAGATACTAAACTAAAAAAAATACAAGTTTACATAAAAATATAATTTATTGCACCAGGTCATTTTACTTCATAATGTGGGTTTGGATAAACAGATAGAGTTAAAATGCTAAGAGATGCTGCCTTAAAAGTTCAAAAGAATGCCTACGCACCATATTCTAAATTTCAGGTTGGAGTAGCAATAAAATCTGAGAATGGTCATATTTTTTCTGGCGTAAATGTAGAGAATGTAGCTTACCCGGAAGGTACTTGCGCTGAAGCTGGCGCCATTGCCGCGATGATTGCTGCCGGTGAAAGTAAGATAATAGAGGTATATGTTATTGCCAACGGCCCTAGACCAGTACCACCTTGTGGCGGTTGTAGGCAAAAGATTGCTGAATTTGCCGATCCTGATGTTATTGTGACTCTGTCAAACTTGGCTGGGGACGAAGAAAAGTACACCGTAAGGGACTTGTTACCTGGAGTTTTTACGCAAAGTCATATGGATTAAGCAGTGCAGCCAAGTGAACTAATATCTTTAGTTAAAGAAGGTGGGACTCCAAGCACCGCAGCACTGGATAGTTTTTGCACAGGACTTGCAGATTTTTCAGTATCCGATGCACAGGGTGCAGCCTTCGCAATGGCGGTTTGTCTTAAAGGTTTAAATGTCCGAGGACGAAAAGATTTAACTCTTGCTATGCGGAATAGCGGAAAGACGCTCTCATGGGACTTAAATGGCCCTGTTCTGGATAAGCACTCGACAGGTGGGTTAGGTGACTGCGTTTCTTTGATTTTAGCTCCTTTATTAGCAGCTTCAGGAGTTTATGTACCAATGATATCGGGTCGTGGTCTAGGCCATACAGGAGGTACGCTCGATAAAATGGAAGCCATTCCTGGCGTAAGTGTTAATATTGAAGTTGATAAATTTAAAAATATTGTTTCAGAAATTGGTTGTGCAATTATCAGTGCAAATAATGATATAGCACCGGCTGACAGGCGTCTTTACGGAATTAGAGATGTTACTGCAACCGTCGAAAGTTTGGATTTAATTACTGCATCTATCTTGTCTAAAAAATTAGCAGCAGGTTTGGATGGTTTGGTTCTGGATGTGAAGTGTGGTTCTGGAGCTTTTATGACAAATCTGAAAGATGCCGAGGCCTTGGCAAACACTTTAGTCGAAACAGGCAATCAGGCGGGGTGCAAAACTTCTGCAATAATAACGGACATGTCCCAACCTTTAGCTCCTTCAATGGGAAATGCTGTTGAAGTGCGTGAGGCATTAAAAGTCTTAAGCGGGCAGGCTAATAAAAGTAAACTGGCTGAAGTTTCAATAAAGTTAGCAAGTTTTTTAACAAAGCAACAAGGAATTGGTCGAAAACAAGTTGAAAAGAAATTTGAAGATCTCATTGCTAATGGGAGCGCGCTTGAAGTTTTTGGACGAATGGTTTCATCGCTAGGTGGTCCTATAAAATTTACAGACGACTGGAATAGGTTTTTACCGGAGGCAACAGTCATCACAGAAATTCCTACACTAAAACCAGGATATTTAAATGCGTGGCATGGGCGCGATTTAGGCAACACCATTGTTACTCTAGGAGGTGGTAGGAGAGTTCAAACTGACCTCGTTGATCCTTCGGTTGGATTAGATCAAATTCAACCTTTAGGCTCATACTTGAATGAAGGGGACATAATTGCTCGGGTCCACGCCTCTAGAACTGATATTGCGCGAGAAGTAATTAAAAAGGTTCAAGCTGCAGCTATAATCTCATCAAAGAAAAAAGATCTAAACTCTCTTTTTTTTAAAGAGATAATTTAAATGGCGAGAGTTTTTCTAGTTGTTATGGACTCAGTCGGAATAGGTGGGGCACCAGACGCAGACAAATATTTTAATGGTGACGTGTCAGATTTTGGCTCAAACACTGTTTTGCATATAGCTGAACATATGCAAAAGAAAGGATCTCCACTTAACTTACCTCAATTAAACGCTCTGGGATTAGGTTCTGCTATCTACCATTCTGTTGGGATAGAGCACCCCAATCTACCAATTGACAAAGCAGCAAATTGGGCTGTTGGAAAAGAGAGTTCTCTGGGAAAAGATACGCCATCTGGCCATTGGGAACTTGCAGGCTTGCCCGTAACTTGGGATTGGCATTATTTTAAGAGTGAAACGGATTCTTTTCCTGAAGAAATTATCAGCGCGATCTGTCAAATAGCTCAAGTTGACGGTATTCTCGGTAATAAACATGCATCTGGCCTCAAAATAATTGAAGAATTTGGGCAATCTCATGTCGAAACTTCTATGCCAATTTGCTATACGTCTGCTGATAGTGTTTTCCAAATAGCTGCACATGAAACGGCTTTTGGGCTAAATAGGCTTTACGCTTTATGTGATAGATTAGCACCGATAATTCATAATCTGAATGTTGGGCGGGTAA
The DNA here is from genome assembly GCA_045564975.1 of Paracoccaceae bacterium. GTDB lineage: Bacteria > Pseudomonadota > Alphaproteobacteria > Rhodobacterales > Rhodobacteraceae > Salinivivens. The sequence continues at coordinate 12,189 of JBJLGF010000005.1, read as the reverse complement.
TCGCTCGTCCATTTGTTGGATCAGAAGATGAGGGCTGGAAAAGAACAAAAAACCGCAGAGACTACGCAATGTTACCACCTGGCTCTGTTTTGATTGATTGGGTAAAAGATTCGGGTGGGAAGACTTATGCGATTGGAAAAATAGGGGATATTTTTTCGATGCGAAATATAGACTATAATTTCACTGGTACTGATCTGGATCTTATGGCTCATCTGCAAAAACAGATCGAGTTCGCGGAAGATGGATCTTTGATTTTTGCAAATTTTGTTGAATTTGATAGTTTGTTTGGGCACCGGCGGGACCCAACTGGGTATGCCAAAGCACTAGAATGGTTTGATAACGAAATAGCTTCAGTGGTTAAAAACCTGTTAGAAGATGATTTACTTATCATCACTGCAGATCATGGCAATGATCCAACTTGGGCAGGTACAGATCATACAAGAGAACAGGTCCCAGTTCTTTTAAAAGGTAAAGCAGATTTAATTCAATCTAGAATTGATTTTAGGGATATCGCAAAGTTAGCTTCTAAACACTTGGGGGTTGCAATTCCAACCCCATAGCATCACTCTAATTTAGTGAATTTAGAAAGGTAAAATATGGTACAACATCTTACTGTCGTTGATCATCCACTGGTACAACATAAACTGACATTAATGAGAAAAAAGACTACTTCAACAGTAGAGTTTAGACAGCTTCTAAGGGAAATTAGTCAATTTTTGGCTTATGAAATTACTAGAAATTTACCTATGACTTCAAGACGAATAGAAACTCCTATTGAAGAAATGGATGCACCAACACTAGATGGAAAAAAGTTAGCATTAATTTCAATTCTGCGTGCGGGTAATGGGCTTTTAGACGGTGTTTTGGAGTTGGTTCCATCAGCTAGAGTTGGTTTTGTGGGATTGTACAGAGATGAAGAAACCCTCCAGCCTGTCCAATATTATTATAAGGTTCCTCACGGATTGGAAAACCGGATGGTTATTGCGGTCGATCCGATGTTGGCAACGGGAAATTCGTCTGCCGCAGCTATAGAGTTACTTAAAAAATCTGGGGCAAAAAATATCAGGTTTCTCTGCTTATTAGCGGCACCAGAAGGTATAAAGCGAATGGAAGAGGCTCATCCTGATGTTCCGATTGTAACCGCTGCTGTGGATAGCCATCTAAATTCAAATGGTTATATTGTTCCGGGTTTAGGAGATGCCGGAGACAGAATGTATGGCACGAAGTAAGTTAGCATCATTTTTCGAAAAATCATTTGGCCATATCAGTATAGTTAACTGTTACAAATGTTTTGAAGAGATACCCAGTTGGCATCAGGTAAGCTAGTTTCAACAGGTGAGTTTTTAATTTCATAGGCTTCAATCAATTCAAGTGACCCTTCGCCAGTAATATCAACGGCTTTAGCGAACGCTAAGAGGCTCAAATTTTTGTCATTAAATGCTTTTATTATTTCCGAGGGTTGTACAATTTCCTGTGGTTTAGTTACTAGGTAATCTGAATAGTTCATCAAAGTTTCATCGTTAATCAATCCAGTTGTCAGAAGCCTAAAAGTACTGATTAAACTTATATTTTGTAGTAATTCCTCAACGGGATTATAAATTTTTGATCTTAGCTTTTCTACAACCAAATAACCTGCAAGAACGTCTGGATCTTCAAAATCTTCAACCAGATTTCGGTTTGCTAACAAGATATTACCTGGCAGACTAATGGTTGTTTTTATTCCATCTGGAACTATAAAAATTACAGTTTTTTCTGTAAACAAACGTTTACTAAGATGTTTAAGAGATGTTTTTGAAAAATCTTCCTCGCATGCCGGGCCAGTTACTCGCTTAAGGTGCTCAAAAAGTTTATTGCCTATCTCAACATGCTTAACTTCAGGTAAAATTTCCGCTGTATAATTTCTAACAGCCTGGGGCATCCAAAACACTAAAGTTAAAAAGACAATTGAAAAAATTCCCATAAATATTCCTGTGCGTAATCTGCCAGGATGTGGGCGGCGCCTGGCAATGACAGTGCGTAGTTTTTCTATAGCATCTATCATTTCCTTTTCTGAGAGATTTAATTCCAGGCTTTCTTCCTGATCGCCATCAGGATGATATATAGCTGGAAAGTTACCCGAATTAGATCTCTCGATTGCAGCAAGTGACCAATGGGCTAATGGTCGCTCTTGCATATCGCTTATCAATAGGGTTGTTTTTCCAATTGAGATCAAAACATCTTTTCTTTGGGAGCTGTGGTCATTGCGCCAAAGACCTAATGCTTCAATTCTTTGATATTTATCCAGTGCAGTCATGAAAAACTTTAATTTTACCGCGCTGTAAGCGGAAATATATTATTGGCAAGTAGCTACCCAAAGGATTTTCGCAATTCAAACTTCTGGATTTTGCCAGTACTTGTTTTGGGAAGTTCCTGGAAGATTATTTTTTTTGGAGTTTTAAATCCTGCAAGTTTCTCTCTGGAAAACTTTATAAGTTCCTCTTCTGTAGCACGCGCTCCATCTAATAACTCTATAAATGCACAGGGAACTTCGCCCCATTTTTCATCCGGTTTTGCAACAACTGCGCAAAGTGAGACCGCTGGATGGGACATAAGACACCCCTCAACCTCTACTGAACTTACATTTTCACCGCCTGATATAATTATATCTTTAGCCCGGTCGGCAATTTGGATGTAACTGTCGGGATGATGGACTGCAATATCTCCAGAGTGAAAATATCCACCATCAAATGCTTCCACGGTTGCCTTCTCGTTTTTGAAATAACCTTTCATTACGGAATTCCCCCGTATCATTATTTCCCCTTGTGTTTTTCCATCTTTGGGAACTTCAGACATTGATTGGTCCATAACTGTGATATGTTCCATCATTGGAAAGGATACTCCTTGCCGGGCCTTAATAGAGGCACGCTGCTCACCCTCTAGTTCGGACCATTTTTCAGTTTCCCAATAACATTCAGTCACATGACCATAGGTCTCAGTCAGGCCATAAACCTGAGTGACATTAAATCCTAATTTCTCAATTTTTAATAGTGTTGCTGGAGCAGGCGGTGCGCCAGCGGTAAAAACTTCAACCGTATGATCAAAATCACGACGATCAGCTTCATTTGTATTCACTATCATGTTCAAAACGATTGGGGCACCGCCAAAATACTGAACGCCTTCATCAGCTATTGCGTCGTATATCACTTTGGACGAAATATCCCTACAACATACTAAAGCACCACCTAAAACTGGCATCATCCAAGTATGGTTCCAGCCATTACAATGAAAGAGTGGTACTATGGCCATAAAAACTGGATTTAGAGTCATCCTCCAGCTGACAATAGTTCCCATTGTCATTAAATATGCACCTCTGTGATGATATACTACGCCTTTCGGCTTGCCAGTCGTTCCAGATGTGTAATTAAGCGCTAAGCTTTCCCACTCATTTGTGGGCATAATCCAATTAAAATTTTTATCCCCAGTTTTTAGGAATTTTTCATAAGTTTGATATTTCCCCGTTGCAGCAAAGCCGGCCGCTTCGTCTGGAACTTCTATTAAAGTTGGGCGCGAGCCAGACAGTTTTTCCATAGCAGCTTCGATGACTGAAAGAAATTGCGTATCAGCAAAAACTACTTTAGCCTCACCATGTTCAAAGATGTATGAAATGGTTCCAGTATCTAAACGGGTATTGATAGTGTTCAAAATTGCTCCACAAGCAGGAATACCAAAATGTGCTTCGGCTTGGGCGGGAATATTTGGCAATACAGTTGCTACAACGTCTCCAGGCTTAATCCCAATTTTTTCCAATGCGCTAGCAAGTTGGGAACAACGCCGGTAGTACTCAGAATAACTTTTTCGATGAGAACCATAAATTACAGCAGTTCTATCTGAAAAGACAGTTGATGCCCGTCTTAAGTGGGATAATGGTGTTAAAGGTACGTAATTCGCTTCGTTTTTTTCAAGTCCTGACTCATCAGACATCCAGCCCATGAAAATCTCCGTATTTAAATTTTTTATTACTAAATCATAATCTGAAATCAAATATAAAGTGAAGTCCTTCAACCTAAATGAATAAAGATTACAGCTATTTTTGAATTTAGTATTTTTCTTTGCTCAAGGCTTACCAAAAGTTCAAGAAATTAGCTATGTCCAAATCGAGTATAAAACTCTTCTCCCGTTTTGCTCATTTCCAGGAGAAGAGCAGGGGGTTCAAATCTGGTTCCATAGTCAGAGGAAAGTTCCTTACATCGTTCTGCTGCATACGCAGTTCCTAGAATGTCCAACCAGCTCAGAGGGCCGCCAGACCAAGGTGCAAAACCCCAACCTAAAATTGCCCCAACATCACCTTCGCGAATGTCCATTAAAACGCCCTCTTCTAAAGCTCGGACCGCCTCAAGCACTTGAACAAACATAAGGCGATGTTGAACATCTTCGAGGCTTGGTTGTTTTTTTGAATATGGGTATTTGTCCTTTAAACCTTGCCAGTAACCGGTTCGTTTGCCTTTTTCATCATAATCAAAAAAACCTGCCTTTGATTTTCGACCTAATCTACCATTTTCTTCCATCCAAAATATAACTTCATCTACAGTGTCGTCTGGATAGTCCTTGCCCATTGCGGCTTTTGTGGCTCTCGCTATTTTGGCGCCGAGATCGATTGAGGTCTCATCAACAAGTTGAATTGGCCCTACAGGAAAACCAAGCATCTGTGCCGCATTATTGATCATAGCTGGTGGGATACCCTCGGCTACCATCCTAATGCCCTCATTTATATAAGGGATGATACATCTGTTCGCATAAAAAAACCTTGCGTCATTTACTACAATAGGCGTTTTTTTAATCTGGCGCACAAAATCTAATGCTTTCGCGACGGCCGTATTATTTGTTTCTTTCCCACGAATTATTTCCACTAAGCGCATTTTTTCAACGGGGCTGAAAAAATGTATACCTATAAATTGGTTGGGCTGAGAGCAAGCTTTGGCTAGATCTGTTATAGGCAATGTAGAAGTGTTGGATGCGAATATGCAGTTTTTTGGAATTATAGCCTCTACTTTTTGAGTTATTTCTGCCTTAATTTTTGGATCTTCAAAAACTGCTTCTACAATTAAATCAACTTTTGAAAGTAACTTTAAATTATTAGTTGGTAAAATATTTGAAAGCACACTTTCTTTTTGTTCCTGGGAAGTTTTTCCTAATTTTATGCCCTTATCTAAATGCTTTTCAGCAAAGGTTTTACCTCTATCTGCAGCCTCTTGTGTTTGATCAATCAGTATAACTTCGATACCTGCTTGAGCAGAAACTAAAGCAATGCCGGCTCCCATCATTCCAGCTCCTAAAACTCCAAGTTTCTTTACAGATTGATCGCTAATATCTTTTGGCCTTACCGCCCCTTTCTCCAGGGCTGATTTATTGATGAATAGACTTCTTATCATAGCCGAAGACGATGGATTCATTATCACATTGGTAAACCATCTTGCTTCTACTTTCAGCGCTAAGTCAAAAGGAACTAGGGCTCCTTCATAAACTGCACTCAATAATGCTTTTGCCGCTGGGAAAGCTCCTTGCGTTTTCCCGTTGATCATTGCCGATGCCCCAACAAAAGTCATAAAGCCATTCGGAGTGTAAGGTGTTCCACCAGGAATTTTGTATCCCTTTTGATCCCAAGGCTTAACTAAGTCACCTTCCGTAGCGTTAAGGACCCATTCACGAGCTGCCTTCATAGGATCTTCGTCAACTTGATCAATAATTCCTGCCGACTGCGCTTTACTGGGCGCTATTGTTTTACCCTCTAACAAATAAGTAGATGCAGCCATTGCCCCTAGTTTTCTTACTAATCGAGTTGTGCCACCGGCCCCAGGGAAAAGCCCTACAAGAATTTCAGGTAATCCAATTTTCGCTTTTGGATTATTTGCTGCAAATATCCTATGGGTTGATAAAGGAATTTCCAAACCAATACCCAAAGCAGTACCTGGCAGTACTGAAACTATAGGTTTACCACCTTTTTTTGTTTTTGGATCCATACCCGCTAGCTCAATTTTTCTCAAAATAGCGTGCATTTTCATTACACCATTAAAAACTCCTTCAGCTGGGTTTTCTCCGGCGCTTTGCTTGAGCTGGGCGAGAACATTAAGATCCATTCCTGCAGCAAAATCCTTTTTACCGCTGGTCAGTATACAGGCCGTAATAGTTTCATCCTCAATAACTTGGTCAATTAATTTTTCTAAAGTTTCGAGAGCCTCAAAACTTAGCACATTCATTGATTTCTTTTCACAATTCCATGTTATTGTTGCTATTTTTTGATCATCAATAGCTATCGAAAAATCAGAATTCATTTAAAATTTCCTTATACCCGCTCAATTACGGTTGCAGCGCCCATTCCAGATGCAACGCAAAGAGTGGCAAGGCCAAGCTCCTTATCAGTTCTTTCAAGTTCATCCAGCAAGGTGCCTAAAATCATCGTTCCGGTCGCGCCCAAAGGGTGTCCCATGGCTATTGCACCACCATTGGGGTTCACTTTTGCACTTTCGACATCAAATGTTTGTAAAAATAGAAGGGCAACAGAGGCGAAAGCCTCGTTAACTTCAAAAAGGTCAATGTCGTTTATACTGAGCTTAGTATCCGCCAAAACTTTTTCTGTAGCATTAATAGGGCCAGTTAGCATAATTGTCGGATCTGTTCCTATTTTTGCAGTACCTCTAATCCTTGCTCGAGCTTTTAACCCCCATTTTTCTCCAAATTCTTTATTTCCAAGTAAAATAGCTGCCGAGCCGTCAACAATTCCTGAGCTATTTCCTGCATGGTGAACATGACTTATTTTTTCTAAATAAGGATATTTCATAATGGCCACCTTATCGAAGCCGGGCATCAGTTCTCCTTGCTCCTTAAATGCAGGTTTTAGCGATCCTAATATTTGCATATCAGTATTAGGCCTCATGTATTCATCTTTATCTAAAATCAATAAGCCATTTACATCTCGTACTGGTACAATAGAGTTTGAGAAATAATTTTCATCCCACGCCAATTTAGCGCGTTTTTGACTTTCTACAGCATATTCATCAACGGTATCCCTGCTGAACCCATGTTCAGTGGCAATTATATCGGCGCCAATACCTTGCGGAACAAAATAATTGTCAAATGTAAATGATGGATCAACACCAACGGCACCTCCGTCGCTCATCATGGGAGTACGGCTCATGCTTTCTACTCCACCTGCAATATAGCTATCGCCTGCACCTCCAGCTATTTGATTAGCAGCTAAGTTTACTGACTCTAATCCAGATGCGCAAAAGCGATTTACAGAAAGTCCTGGAATAGACTCGTCCAAATTGGATGCTAGAACTGCAGTCCTAGCTAAACAAGCGCCCTGTTCTCCCACCTGGGTGACATTGCCCCAAATTACGTCTTCCACCGCATGTCCTTCTAGGTCATTGCGATCCGCGATTGCATCTATAGCCGTTACGGACAGGCTAAGTGCACTTACTTCATGTAAAGCACCGTCTTTGCCGCCTTTGCCTCGCGGTGTTCGAATTGAATCATATATGTAAACGTCTTTCATTTTTTTTCTCAAGCTCGCTCTGATGGATTTCCCGGCATCAAATCATAGGGATGCTGCCAACCAGGAATATTTGATATATTCTTTAGCCATTGATCTATGTTTGGCCACTCAGAGCGCTCAAAACCAAAGAATTCCGGATAATAAAGATAAGAACAGCAGGTCATATCTGCATGAGTTATATCGTCGCCTACTAGGAAGTTTTTCCCAATGAGAGCCTTTTCGAGAATACCGTATGAGCCTTTTAATCGAGCAAGATTAAAATCTATAACGGGTTGAGGCCTCTTATCCTCGGGTAAAAAGTTCATTAAATATCTGGTGTTGCCCACAACAGAAGAAAATTTATGGTTATCCCAAAGAGTCCATCGAAGTACTTCTAGTTCCTCGGTTTTGTTAATACCACCGTGTTTTCCTGTCTTACTGTAAAGGTAAGTCTGTATAACCCCGGATTGGGTCAACTTGGTATCGCCGTCTACAAGAACAGGAACTTCGCCCATCTCGTTTATCTGACTTCTGTATTGTTCACTTCGTGCTTCTCCGTTAAAAAAATCTACAAAAACAGGATCCCAGTCTATTTTTGCAAACTGCAAGGCAAGTGCAGCTTTATATGAATGGCCACTTTCTCCAAAACAATATAGTTTCATAATGTCTCCTGCTTAAAATCTCGCTTTGCTAAATTTTCGTGAGATTAATTCCTTCATAACCTCATTAGTTCCTCCGTAGATCCGTTGAACTCTCGCGTCAGTCCACATCTCCGCTATATCGTATTCTTGCATATAGCCATAACCGCCATGCAACTGTAGACACTCATCTAAAACCTCACCCTGAGTATCGGAAAGCCAATACTTGGCCATAGCAGCTTTTTCTACTGTTAATTTCCCCAACAAGTGCTCATCGATGCAATTATCCAAAAAAGCCCGTGCTACAGTAGTTTTTGTTTGGCATTCAGCTAACTTAAATCGCGTGTTTTGGAATTGCATGATGGGTCCACCAAAAGCTTCTCTATCATTGCAATACTCTATAGTTCGCGCAACAGCGCCTTCCATTGCACCAACTGCACCACACCCGATTATCAATCTTTCCTGAGGAAGTTGAGCCATCATCTGATAAAAGCCTTGTCCCTCATCACCTCCCAAAATATTTTCAGGGGGTACTTCTACATTTTCAAAAAAAAGTTCAGAAGTATCATTGGCATGCATACCGACTTTTTCTAAATTTCGCCCTCTGGAAAAGCCTTCTGCGTTATCGGTTTCGACAACTACTAACGAAGTGCCTTTGGATTTTTCAGCTGGATTTGTTTTAGCTGCAACAATCACTAAGTTGGCATGTTGGCCGTTAGTAATAAATGTTTTCTGACCGTTCAACCTATAGGAATTTCCCTCTTTTAACGCACGGGTTTTTAGTGACTGCACATCAGATCCGCCTGCCGGTTCGGTCATAGCCAAAGCACCAACTAATTCGCCGTTTACCATTTTTGGTAACCACCGTTTTTTTTGTTCGTCTGTTCCGTAAGCCAGAACATAGTGAGCAACAATGCCAGAATGAATACCGTGTCCCCAACTAGCAAGGTTTGCCCGACTGGCAGCCATTAAAATTACGGCCTCGTGTCCAAAATCTCCACCAACCCCTCCATATTCCCCTGGTATTGAGGGGCAAAGTAAACCAAGCTCAGCTGCCTGTTTCCAAGTTGAGCGATCCATTTCGCCTTGCTTTCGCCACCGCTCTAAGTGAGGAACCCATTCTTCGGCGATAAACTTTGCCGTCATAGTTTCCAACATTTGATGTTCTTCGGTCATCCAGTTAGACAAGCTCATCTTATTATCCTCGATTTAAAATCCATCTGGTTCCAAGGCCATTACACATTCTGCTCCAGATCTTATACGAGCTAAATGAAGAGATGTAGCAGGTAAATGCCTCTGCATGTAGTATCTGCCGGTTTTTAGCTTTGTTTCGTAAAACGCTACGTCATCAGTATCCGATGATAAACACTTTAACGCTGATTTAGCCATACGGGCCCACATGTATCCAAGGCAAACGTGACCAAAAAGATGCATAAAGTCATTTGATCCTGCCAATACATTCAAAGGATTTTTTTGACCATTTTTTAGAAAGTATTCTCCTGCAGATTGTAAATCTGAAACAGATTTCGAAAGTGGTTCAAGAAAATCTGATCGAAAATCTCTATCTTGGCTGCTGTTTTCTTTAAGAAATTTAGCAATGAGTGCGAAGAATTCTAAAATATATTTTCCATTATCTTGTGGAAGTTTTCGGCCAACTAAATCCAAAGCTTGTATGCCGTTAGCGCCCTCATAAATCATAGCTATACGTGCATCGCGAACATATTGTGACATTCCCCATTCTTCAATGTAACCATGCCCTCCGAAAATTTGCTGTGCTTGTACAGTCATTTCAAAGCCTTTGTCTGTTAGAAAACCCTTAACAACCGGAGTAAGTAAACTTATTAAACCATTTGCAGATTGATCATTTGAACGCGAGGCTGCATCAATCAATTGAGCCCCCCAAAAGGTAAATGCGCGAGCGCCCTCAACGAAGCTCTTTTGGTCCATGAGGCTTCTTCTAATATCTGGATGAACAATTATTGGATCTGCTGGACCTTCTTGATTAATTTTTCCTAAGAAATTTCTACCTTGAAGGCGATCTTTGGAATAGGCCGCCGCGTTCTGAAAAGCGACCTCAGCTTGAGAGTAGCCCTGTAAACCGACGCCTAGTCTAGCTTCGTTCATCATTGTGAACATAGCACGCATTCCCTTGTGTTGTTCTCCAATTAAAAATCCAGTAGCGTCATCATAATTCATTACGCAAGTTGAGTTTCCATGAATTCCCATCTTGTCTTCTATTTTGCCAACAGACATATTATTACGCTCTCCCAAAGTCCCATCTTCTTTGACTAGTAATTTGGGAACTATGAACATTGAGATACCTTTTATGCCGTCAGGTCCGCCGGGAATTTTGGCTAAAACTAAATGAATTATATTTTCTGATAAATCGTGATCTCCAGCAGATATGAATATTTTTTGACCTGTTATTTTATAAGTACCGTCTTTTTGTGGAACAGCTTTAGTTCGCATTAAACCTAAATCTGTTCCGCACTGGGGTTCAGTCAGATTCATTGTCCCAGTCCACTCACAGTTTACGAGTTTTGGTAGATATTTGGATTTTTGCTGATTAGTACCGTGTGTGTGTATTGCAGAATACGCGCCATGCGTTAGGCCATGATACATACCAAAAGCCATATTAGAAGAGGCCATCATTTCCCCAACGGCAGTGCCTAATATATAGGGAAGGCCTTGTCCCCCGTATTCTGTATCACAGTCAATAGTTGTCCAACCATCCTCTCGGATTTTATTGAAAGCTTCTTTAAAACCTTCTGGTGTTCTGACTATCCCATTTTCAAGCGAGCAACCTTGACTATCTCCAACATGATTCAAAGGAAAGAGGATATCGGAACAAATCTTCCCAGCTTCGCTTAAAATACTTTTTAGGAACTCATCATCTAAATCCTGATACCCTGGAATTTCTAAATTTTGTACATTTAAAACATCTTGGAAAATAAACTCCATATCCCTTAGTGGCGCTTTATACACTGACATTTATTTATCCTATTGCACTCTTTTTGTTAAATCCATAGAGCTAATAAGCTCTTTACCCCATTGTATTTGCTGACGTAATTCTATGATTGTTTCTTCGATTTTATCGCGCTGGTCTTCTAAATCTATAAGTTTGCTTTTTGCTAATTCGTAGGTGCGCAAAAGTTGTGTTTGTTGTTTGTCGCCCATATCGTACAGTTCCAATAGCTGACGGATGTCTTCTAATGAAAAACCAAATCGTTTTCCTCTAAGAATTAGTTTTAGTCTTCCTCTACATTTTTTTGTAAACAATCTTTTGTGACCTTGGCGTGTTGGAAAAAGAAGCTCTTTGGATTCATAAAAACGCAAAGTCCTTGGTGTCACATTAAATTGGTCACACATCTCCCTAATGTTCCAAGACTGTTGATTCAAAATCACTCTCCTATCAACAAATTAAGATTAGTATTACTAAATATTTTTGAAATAGTTAACGTTGACGTAAAGGAACTTTACGTCATTTTTCTCTATGTAGGGTGTCGGAAGTTATTTTTCTTAAATTTTCCAATTCATCAAGGGTTTCCGCGAGTTGTACTTGTTGTTCTTTTAGTTCCTTCAGTTTACGTTCAGCCATTCCAATAAAAACTTCCATCTGTGCCTGAGTTCCATCCTGATCATAAATCAATAACCACTGTCGCATCTCTTCTAGTAGAAAGCCAAATTTCCTCCCACGTAATATTAATGTCATGCGAGCACATTCGCGGGCTCCATAAAAACGTGAACGTCCCTGCCTCTCTGGGGATAAAAGTTCGATGTACTCATAATATCGAAGGGTTCTCGGTGTTACCTCAAACTTTGCGCACATTTCCTTAAATGTTAGTCGAATATCACCCATATATATCGTGCCTTTACATACAAATAGTTATATCTTTTGCTAAAGCAACTGGTCTGTTTGCTTAAATAGCTTATAAGATGCATCAGTTAAGTAGTTTATGAAAAATAAAATGATAGAAAAGAAAAAAAAAGCAGTTGAAGACTTTTTTGCTGTTTTGCCGCACTCTATAAGTTTGGGCATGG
>JBJLGF010000004.1:0-19953 GCA_045564975.1 Paracoccaceae bacterium | reverse complement strand
GATAATCCTAAAACAGGATTTTTCAGGGACGGCTGCTGCAATACCTGCGACGCTGATCAAGGAAGCCACACAGTCTGTGCGATTATGACTGCAGAATTTTTAGCTTTTTCAAAATATGTGGGAAATGATTTATCGACCCCGAGACCTGAATTCGAGTTTCCTGGCTTAAAGGCTGGAGAGTCTTGGTGCCTATGCGCGAGTAGGTTCTTACAGGCTCATTATGAAGGTTGTGCACCAAAAGTTAATCTGAAAAGCACTCACCAAAGAGCACTTGAAGTCGTCCCACTGGAAATTTTAGAGCTTTATTCTCAAAATAATTAGTTTTTAAAATATGAATAAATTCAAATCAGATTTCCTAATAACGGTATCGATAAATTGATATCAATTTATTTATGGTGCTTTCGGGAGTTAACTCTTCACTAACCCCTGAACTTCTTGAGGTTAGCTCAACAACACCATTATTTAATCCACGTGGCCCCACAGTTATGCGCCACGGAAGACCAATTAAATCCATAGTGGCAAACTTTCCCCCAGCCCTTTCTGTCCGATCGTCATAAAGGGGCTCTAAATCTGCTTTTACTAATTTTTTATAAATATTTTCACAAGCCGCATCAGCTTCTGGGTCGCCCTGTTTTAGATTTACTAAACCGCAATGAAATGGTGTCACGCCTTCAGGCCAGATAATACCTTTCTCATCATGATTAGCCTCAATAATGGCTCCGACTAATCGACTCACACCAATACCATGGCTGCCCATATGTACCGGAGCATCCTGACCATTAGCATCAGTTACGGTGGCGCCCATAGCCTCTGAGTATTTTGTCCCAAAATAGAAAATTTGACCAACTTCTATACCGCGGGCTTTGCATTGCCTTTCCTGAGGAATTTTTTCAAATAGAGACGGTTCATGCGTTTCATCCGTTCTAGCGTATAGTGAGGTAAATTCATCTAATATCGACTGACAAGCGGAATGGTCCTCGTAGTCTATGTTACGATCTCCAAAGTTTAAATCAGTCACCTTGCTATCATAAAAAACCTCTGACTCTCCGGTTTCAGCCAGTACTAAAAATTCATGGGTATCTTCTCCACCTATCGGTCCACTGTCAGCTCGCATAGGTATAGCCTTTAATCCCATTCTCTCATAAGTTTTCAAATAGCTGACTAGATGACGGTTATACGAATGGAGGGCATCTTGTTTCGTTAAATCAAAATTGTACCCATCTTTCATATAGAACTCTCTACCTCGCATAACTCCAAACCTTGGACGTATCTCATCTCTGAACTTCCACTGAATTTGATAGAGCGTCAAAGGTAAATCTTTGTAACTTGTTATATGACTTCTAAAAATATCCGTAACTAATTCCTCAGCCGTTGGCGTAAATAGCAAGTCGCGGTCGTGACGATCTTTCATTCTAAGCATTTCTTGACCATAATCATCGTAACGGCCACTTTCTCTCCACAAGTCAGCAGATTGAAGTATAGGCATTTGAATAGCCTGGTGACCAGCGCGCTGTTGCTCTTCATGAATGATATTTTCTAAGCGTCGAAGGACTTTGAAACCTAAAGGAAGCCAGGAATAAATTCCTGCCGTGGCTTGCTTAATTAAACCAGCCCTAAGCATTAATCTGTGACTCACAATTTGAGCCTCTGCTGGGTTTTCTTTCAAGACTGGAACAAAATATCGAGATAGGCGCATGCGTTTTCCAAACTATTCACAACTTATTAAACATGTAGCGCCATGATGAAAGCGGCACAAGCCTCCGATCACGTTTTCGTACTTGCATGCGTTGCGTTAGTAGCTCACATTAACCCTATAGAACCAGATCGGAGATCATATGAACTTTTCAGTTCGCCAACAACTATTTTTTTGGGGAATATTATTGATAGTTAGCATTATACTGCTCTCTTTCATTGGAAATATTTTACTTCCTTTTGTAGCGGGAACAGCCCTAGCTTACTTGCTTGATCCATTAGCAGACCGACTTCAAAGGGTAGGATTTAATAGGTTATGGGCGGTCATTTTTATTTCATTTATTTTCATCCTAGTTTTTGCTCCTTTAGCTGTATTTATATTTGCAAATCTGGTTGACCAACTAACAAAACTGATATCTGCCGCACCCGTAATCTCAGAAAAATTAACTAAAGCATTAAATGGAACCCTTCCTTCAAAACTGAGTGAGACTTTCAATTTGGATCAATCTAATTTACCAGTGGGCGAATTTTTGAAATCCACGATTGTAATCATTTTGTCGACTTTAGTTAATTCTTTTTCCTCTCTCTTAAGCATAGTAGGATTAATGCTGATAACCCCTATTGTGACAATTTACTTATTGCTTGATTGGGATCGATTAGTAGCGAAAATTGATGGATTACTTCCCCTAGATCATGCCGAAACCATCCGGGACTTATCTAAAGAAATACAAGATGTTATCGCTGGATTCATTAGAGGTATGGGCTCGGTTTGCTGCATATTAGGTATCTATTATGCCGTTGCACTTATGTTTTTAGGTTTGGAATTTGGGCTGGTTATAGGAGTATTCGCTGGATTATTAACTTTTATACCATATCTGGGAGCCATCTTAGGTGGTATAATGGCAATAGGTTTATCCACTGTACAGTTCTGGGGAGATTGGAATACTATCTTATTAGTTATTGGAATTTTTGTCTTAGGCCAACTAATTGAGGGCAATTTTTTAACTCCAAAACTTGTTGGTAATTCTGTTGGCTTACATCCCGTTTCACTTCTACTTGCTCTATCTATTTTCGGATCGATATTCGGATTGATCGGGATGATGATAGCAGTTCCCATAGCTGCTTCAATAGGTGTATTGGTCAGGTTCTTAATAAACCAATACCTAAACAGTCCAGTCTACGTTGGCAAAAGCAGAAAATAGGGTAGCAATTGATGGCGGAACAAATTGGCCTTAGTCTACCAGTTCAATCGTTCGAAGGAATTGACGAATTCTATATATCTGACTGCAATACAATGGCATTCAATCTGTTGGAGGATTGGAAAAATTGGCCAAATTTAAAACATAATCTATCAGGACCGCCCGCATCTGGTAAAACCCATTTAGGTCGAATTTGGGCAAAGCAAGTAAATGCAACTTATTCTGACGCCAGAGATCTCAAAATTAATAATATTGATAAAATTGCAACTACAGCATTAGTTATAGACAACGTATCAGAAATGGGTGCAGACAAAGATCTAGAAGATTCACTTTTCCATTTGCATAATCTTTTGCAAGAAAGAAAATTGCCGTTTCTTCTGATAGGAACAGGTTCTCCTCAATTCTGGAAAATTTCACTTTCTGACTTAAGGTCGAGAATAGAAGGCACTAGGAACGCCCAGATTGGCGAATTAGATGACAAGCTGTTTCCATTAATTATGGCAAAGCTTTTTGCCGATAGACAAATGTACCCAAGCCCAGACGTTTTTGAGTATCTCAGCAGAAGAATAGACAGATCTTTTTTATCAATTTTTTCAATTGTTGCTAAAATTGACCGTGTATCGATTGAGGAAAAGCGCCCTATAACAAGAGCCTTGGTCGCAAAAATTTTAAAAAATTAAAATAAATCCTTTCAATTATGCAAAAATATGCCTTTTAGTGTGACTCTGATATTTATACACTTTTCAGGACGAGCTTCATGGTAGAAATCTTGCAAGATTTTGAGCCTTTTTTTGGTCACAGTAAAACAAATATTCCTGAAACTGGGGCCTTTCACTACCTTAGAAAACTAGGCGTTATAGACATTGGGTCCAATTCAGTACGTATGGTAATATTTGATGGAGCCGCCAGATCACCAGCGTATTTTTTTAATGAAAAGATTTTATGCGGCTTGGGCTCAGGATTAGCTCACTCTGGAAAACTTCACGCAAAAGGCAAATTAAGGGCAATTTCAGCAATTGAACGGTTCGTAAATTTGGCCAAAGCCATGGAAGTCCCGCAATTAAGCTTAATTGCAACCGCTGCAGTAAGATCAGCCTCAGATGGCTTATTATTCTGTGACGAAATTAGAAGAAAAACAGGAAAAGAGGTAAATATTATTGATGGCACTGAGGAAGCACGCCTCTCTGCGCAAGGAGTGATGCTAGGTTGGCCTGGGGCTTACGGACTAGTCTGCGACCTGGGCGGTTCATCTATGGAATTAGCAGAGATCAATCAAGGCAGTGTAGGAAAATGCTTAACTTCAGAGTTAGGACCGTTAATTTTAAAAGAACTTAAGGGTGGCAAAAAAAATCGCAAACAACACATTAAGGAAACCATGGCTAAACTTGCAACAAAAATGGGGCCACAACATAATAGGCTTTTTTTAGTTGGCGGCTCTTGGAGAGCCTTTGCGAGAATAGATATGTTGCGCACAGGTTATCCGCTAAATGTTATGCACGAATATCGAATTTCTCTCAGTTCAGTTAAAAAAACAATTAAGTTTATTGAAACTAGTGAACTTGAAGAAATTCGTAAAAAATGCGGGATTACAGCAGCGAGAATTGAACTAGTACCAATCGCTTGCGAAATCCTTTCACGTCTCGTTGGCTCTTTCAAGCCGAAGGATATAGCTATTTCCAGCTACGGCATCCGCGAAGGTTTGTTATACGAAAATATGCCACAAGAGTTGCGGGACAGAGATCCTCTTATTGAAGCTTGTTATTTCTCAGAGGAAAAAGATGCCCGTGTGCCAGGTTCTGGAAACCATCTTTACAAATTCGTACTGCCATTATTTTCAAAACCCAGCGAAGAATTAAAGCGCCTGATCCACGCCGCTTGTCTTTTGCATGACGTGAGTTGGAGAGCACATCCTGATTATAGAGCCGAGGTTTGCTTTGATAATGCAACCAGGTCAAATTTGGGAGGTCTGAAGCACTCAGAGAGAATTTTTCTTGGTATATCTCTTATGTACCGCTATCGCAATACACCTACTGGGTCTCAATTTGAAAATCTTGTTTGGCTTTTGAAACCAAAGTTCATTGAACAAGCCGAAGTTCTTGGAAAAGCTATGCGATTAGGAGCGATGCTATGGGTGAATCATAGCAAACAACCTGCCCATATGGATTGGAGACCTAGATCCAAACATTTAACCCTAAAACTTAATTCAATTGGGAAGAGTTTATTTGGGGAGGTCGCAGAAGCTCGATACCTTTCTTTAGCAAGAGCCCTTCAAGCAAAAGATTTCAAAATAGAAACAGAATAAAAAGACAAAAGCCAATCAACGCCAGAGAATTTACCTAAATAAAGTCTTTTTTAACAGTTTCATAAGCTTTGTTGATCTGAATAATCCTTTTTTCTGCTAGGTTTATGGCTTCTTCAGGTAATCCTCGTGCTATCATCCGATCAGGGTGATAAGTACGCACAAGATCCCTCCAAGCACTTTTTATTGTCTCAAAATCATCATTTAATTTCACCCCTAAGATTGTGTACGGATCCGGTTCCATATTTGGTACACATCGGGCACGAATAGCTTTAAACTGAGCCTCCTTGAGGCCAAAAATAGAACCTACTGTTAATAGAAATTTATCTTCATTTGGATGGTAATCATTATCGGCGGTAGCAATGTGAAATAGGCCCTCTAATAGATCAATTAATGTTTGATGTCCTTGACCAAACATTGATGAAATTCTCTTTGCATAGAGCTCATAACCAGTAACATCCTGCCTGGCCAAGTTAAAAACCCTTGCAGCATTGCTTTCCTCACCCGTTGGTATCCGAAATACTTGTCTAAAAGCCTTCACTTCTCCCGGTGTCACATAACCGTCAGCCTTTGCCATTTTTGCCCCCAAAGCGATTACGGCTATTGTAAATGCTATTGAACGTTCTGGTGGAGCTTTAAGCTGATCAAACACATCTGATAAGCTTTCACCTTTTGCTAAGGCCTCGATCGCTTTAATTATACGGGTCCAAATCGACATGCTTATATTCTTAAATTTAATACACTAATTACAAATTTTTACGCATTAAAACTAAATCTACGAAAGTACCAAATTTATAACCTACTTCCGGTAACCTGGCGACAATTTTAAAGTCCAAACCTTCATGGAACTTGATCGCAGGAACATTTAAAGCACTCACCCCCGCCCACATTGAATTTATATCTCGGTTCTTAGCATGACCACATAAGATACCCATTAAATTTTTACCAACCCCCAAAGATTTATACTTTTCCGATACAATAATTGTGTGCTCCATTGAATATCTGTACCCCACTCCCCCTCTCAATTGATCATAGCTCGCAAATCCTATTATTTTATCATCTTGACTTGCTACCCAAAATTCATGTCCATGATTGCGTCGATCTTCGATAAGCTCGCAAACTTCTTCTTGAGTCTTTTCAAAGGCATTAAATGTGACAAATGTTTTTTTTATATAAGGATTCCAGATTTCTACGATTTCAGCACTATCTGAAAATTTTGCAGGTCTAACCTTCATTCCAAAACTGCTGTTCCGTTAGGTGTCGATATATGCGCTTCAAAAGATAAACGCTTTGAAAAATTTACTTCTACTCTTTGGTCATAGAGTATATTTTTCAGTATAGAGGCCAAGTCTTTAGCGAAAGGCGTATTAATTACGAAACGCTCCAATCGACAACTATGATCATCCATACTTAGAGTAGGATGCTGAGTGGAGCCCCAGTTTATTACTGCAGGAGCAGCTCCATCCATAGGCATTTTACCCTCAATTGGTACTGTAAAATCCCATTTAAGTTCATCTCTAGAGAGTTTTTTGATTTCACCAGGATTATCCCAAATATTAGGCAAAAGAGCTAAAATATCATCGGTGTTAGCTATCCAGGTAATGATGCGAGGCTTGCCAGAAAAGTTATCAAGATCAAACCACCTTGGCTGCTGAAACGATGTCGCAAGAGGATTGATAGCAATCACTTCTAAGTAAACATCACTTAATCGAAATAACCGATTGTGCGTACCAAACATCTTATGCTCACCACCTGTCGACAACGGGTATTCTAGAATCTTTTCCAGTTTTTGAACGGTCTGGTCTAAATCCTCTGTTGCTATCGCGAAATGATCAAATTTAATTCCTGTTTGAATTTCTTTAAACCTTCGTTTGCGGCACTGTAGGTGTCATTGCTTTTCTTTTTATAACCGCTTCTCTCCAAGACATAAATGTAATTGAACAAAGAATTAACCCCCCTCCTCCAATCACATAAAGGTCAATTTCCTCACCAAAAATAATGGATCCTACAAGAACAGCCCAAACTAGTTGAAGAAAAGTGGCAGGTTGGGTTACCGAAATCGGCGCTGCGGCGAATGCGAGTGTCATTGTATAATGGCCAGCTGTCGCGAAAAAAGCCACTGCAAAAAGTATGATTAATTCTACCCAAGTCGGTGTCACCCAATTTAAAAATGCCAAAGGCGCTAATCCGATAGTTACATAAATTGAAAGCATAACCACAACGACCGATGCGGTCGTTTTGCCGCTAGTATGTTTGGCTATCAAGTATGAGAAGGCGAAAAATATTGCTGTAAAAATCATTGCTAAATGGCCAATGCTTACTTCTCGAAAGCCAGGTCTCAGTATTAGAAATGCGCCGACAATAGCGAGTAGAATAGCTAAAATTCTGCGCAGAGCTAGAGGTTCACCTAAGAAAATTGCGGCACCAAGCGTTACATAAATAGGTGACATGTAATTCATAGCCGTTACATCTGCTAATGGTATCCTTGACATAGCAAAAAACCAAAGCACAACCCCGACTGTATGAACAACACCCCTAGCAGCAAATAAAATAGACAACTTTCGGTTTGGTAAATTCTGAGAAAAGTCTTTCAACATTGGTAAAAGCAAAACGAGACCAAGAGCATATCGTAAAAAGGCCGCCTCAGCAGCTGGAATTCGCGTTCCCATAAATTTTACCAGAGCGGTTACTCCAAGAAAACATATCCCTGTTATGATCATCCAGAATACGCCAGTAAAGTTTTGCGATTTTTGTTTTGTAAGTTCTTCGTTCATAAAGTTTAACTGCTATAAACGAGAGAAAAAGCAATGCTCCACATAACTATTCCAATAATTCCATCTAGTATTTTCCATGAAAACGAGTGCTCAAAAAAGTTTGACAGTAATCTGGCTCCGAAGCCAAGCGAATAAAAAAATATGAAACTTGCAGTAATTGCGCCGGCTGCAAAGTAGGTATTTTCACTATACTGTGTAGAAGCGATACCCAAGAGTATAACAGTATCTAAGTAAACATGAGGATTGAGCCAAGTTAATAGTAAACATATTATAACTGCCTCTCTCAAAGACCCCAATTCGCCTTTAGCCAATAGAAATCGGCCGCCCTTAAAAGAATTTAACAGAGATCTAAATCCATAGACAAAAAGAAATACTGCACCCCCATATTTCATAAAAGTCAAAAAAAATGGAGCTTTACTTACAAGCATTCCTAGACCAGAAACACCCGCCGCAATTAATAACGCATCCGAAATGGCACAGACAGAACATAAAATAAAAACGTGTTGCCTTAGCAAACCGGCTCTTAGAATAAAGGCATTTTGGGCACCAATCGCCACAATTAAAGAAAGTCCTAAACCAAACCCCGCTAGAAAAGTATTCATTGCGATATCTGAGACATCACCTCATCGTTGATTTCAAAATTCGTTGTAACGCGTTGTACATCGTCATCATCTTCAAGTGCGTCAACTAACTTCATAAGTTTTTGCATACCCTCTAAGTCTATTTCTGTTGTGGTATTAGGCTTCCAAACTAATTTCGTCGACTGGCTTTCACCAAGATCACTTTCTAGCGCAGCTGCAACGTCACTTAAATTTGTATCAATACACCAAATGATATGCCCATCTTCAGAGCTTTCAACATCCTCGGCTCCAGACTCGATGGCAGCCATCATCACAGTATCTTCGTCTCCAATCTCCGAAGGAAATATTATTTCACCTTTACGCTCAAACATAAAACCGACAGATCCCGTCTCTCCCAGATTGCCTCCATTTTTGGAAAAAATTGATCGCACATTAGATGCTGTACGATTTTTGTTATCTGTCATTGCCTCGACTATGACTGCTATACCATTTGGTCCATAACCTTCGTATCTTATTTCTTCGTACTCGTCACCGTCTCCAGCAGTTGACTTTTTAATAGCTCGTTCAATTACATCTTTTGGAACTGAATTTTGTTTAGCCTCTTTAACAGCTAGCCTCAAACGGGGGTTTTTTTCTGGATCGGGATCGCCCATTTTTGCAGCAACTGTAATCTCTTTTGATAATTTTGAAAAAAGCTTTGAGCGGGCAGCATCTTGCCTGCCTTTTCTATGCTGGATATTTGCCCATTTTGAATGACCTGCCATAGAACCTCCCAAACAAATTACTAGTCTTTATTAATATTCCATTCACCTGTGAGCAAGACAGATAAACCCAAAATAATCAATAATTGTCTTTATAAACTTCATGCTAATGAGATCTGGGTTTGACTAAAGTCATTCCCAAAATCATGCATATTAAAGACATCCAAATGAATTTTGAGTGTACTTCATCTAAAATAATCATAGACCATAATACTCCTGCCAGTGTGACAAAATAGCTGACTTGTGCCGAGAAAACCACGCCTACTCTGGTTACCAACCAAACGTAAGTTGCGTACACTATGCCGTGAATTATCGACGAGAGAACCAATGCGTAGTGCGATGCAGTCCATGGGACAAATGGATTTACAAACTGGTTGGACAAGATTGCTAGTGGAAATGTAACAAAACACCCTATAATTGAAGCTCCTAACAGCACTTCAATAGGAGAACTATTGCCAGTACCAAACTTAGCAACGAAATTACCTTCCAGACCATAAAAAATTGGCGCTATCAGCGCTATCGGAATGATCCAAATAACACTAGGGTCTGGCAGCGCTGCTTCAGGAGCAATCAATAAATAAACCCCCAGAAAGCCAAAAATAATTCCAAGTAAGCGTGAAAACTCGAACTTATCTATTCCCAAAAACAAAGCAATAGGGAATGCAAACATCGGTACTGTAGCAATTAAAATTGAAAGGACTCCTCCCGGCAAATAAGAAGCCGCAATTAAAGAGGCTGAATTAGGGAATATTGTCCCAATGAAGGCGATCACACAGAATATTTGCAGGGAGCTTCTTGCAAGGGACAGCTGATTTTTTAGGAAAATTTGTCTTAAGCCAAATAAAACCATGACAATGAAAAACTGCCAAAAGATTATTCCTAAATGACCCAAACCAGTTTTTACGGCAATTACAGTCAAAGGAATAGTTAGACCCCAACCACAGCCTAGTAAGACCAGCACTATATAGGGCCAGATTAAAGTCATGCAGACTAAGTTGAACGAAGACAGCCACCCAAACGCAGCATTTCGATGGAGTTGGCTAGCCCCGATTTATCATATGTTTCTATTATTGCGCCACAGACAGTTCCTTCGCCATCAGCTGGCGTAAAGCGCTCTTTTGACATGCCCGTTACAAAACGCCTTAAAGGTTCTGACTTGTCCATGCCTATAACACTATTAAAATTTCCACACATTCCAGCATCCGATTGATAAGCAGTCCCTTTTGGTAAAATCATGGCATCAGATGTTGGAACGTGAGTGTGTGTTCCAATAACCGCGGAAACCCGACCATCGCAAAAATGACCAAACGCCATTTTTTCAGAAGTTGCCTCGCAATGGATATCGACCAGAGATGCTTGTATCCCACCTCCCAATATATTTTTGCTTAAAATTTCATCTATTTTAGAAAATGGATCATCAAACGGCCGCTTCATAAAAACTTGGCCTAAAATTTGTGAAACTAATATTTTTCTACCTCTTTTGTCAGCATATATGTTTGAACCCTTGCCAGGCGCTGATTTTGAGAAATTTAGAGGCCTTAAAATTCTATGTTCTGTTTCGATAAATTGTAGCATGTCTTTTTGATCAAAAGCATGATCACCTAACGTAATGCAATCTACTCCAATTTCTAAAATTTCTTTGGCATGTTTAACGCTTAAACCCACGCCACTTGTCGCGTTTTCACCGTTAACAATTGAAAAGTCTATCTCACTTTTTTGAATAATAGTGGGCAGGTTGTTAATAACGGCGGACCGGCCCGAACGACCAACTATGTCTCCAAGAAACAAGATTTTCATCGCTTCCCTCTATAGAAGAAATAAAAAAGTTCAAGAGTTTATTTAGAATGTTTAAATTCGATAATCTCTCTTTCAGTTATGATAATATCCAATTTTTGATCTGTGGGTTCCAAGGGTAAATTTTCAAATTCCTGTTCCGAGTAAGCAAAACCAATTGCTAAGGTGGCTTGTCTGGATCGCAAATATTCCAAGGTTCTATCATAAAAACCCCCTCCGTATCCCAGTCTCCCACCATTTCGATCAAAACCAACCATTGGTATTATTAAAACTTCAGGCACAAAATAATATGAATTCACTGGTATTTGGACATCAAAAGGACCTTTTTTAAGATTACAACCCGGTTCCCATCTTGAAAACTTAAGTGGCTTTGAATTTCCTTGGATTACCGGTACTCCCACTAAATTATGTGCGGATGCCTCTTCCATTGCGGACAAAGGATCGATTTCTGTTTTGATTGGTAAGTAACCTGCGATTGGAACACCTCGATAACCAGCCAAGACAGAAGAAAGCAACGATGCTGAGTTTCCAATGTCAGCGGCAAATGCCTTCTGCCTATTAATAAAAGCTTCTTTACGAACTTTCTTTTTCAATTCTTGTATCATTAAATTAAGATCCAGACGGCAAGAGCCCAAAGAAGTCAGAACAACAAAATGCCTATATTTACCTGCCAAGTGATTTAGTTATTTGATATCTTAAGCTATATTAAAAACAATCATGAATTTAGTTGCTCTAGGGCGTTCTTGTGTAATTTTTTATTTGATGCAGCAATAATACGACCCCCGTTACTGACTGGTTTCCCGTTCCAGTCGGTAACAATGCCACCGGCTGCCTCTATCACGCAAGCTGGCGCTTGAATATCATAGATACTCAAACCCGCTTCAATTACCAGGTCAGCTGTTCCCATTGCCACAAGGGCATACCCATAGCAATCAAGACCATACCTAGTGAGTTTAGCATTTTCAGAAACCCTTTCGAAAGCATTTCTATCGTTTTCAGTTCCAATTTCAGGGAAAGTCGAAAGTAGAATTGCATTTTCAATTTCCTCAACACCACTAGTTTTCAATTTTATACTTTCATCATGCTTTTTGTATTCGGCCAGACCAAGCCCTCCAAAAAACCTTTCGCCAATATAAGGTTGATCAATAATTCCAAATATTGGACCTGAACCTATCTTCTCCAAAGAAATAAGCACGCCCCAAGTAGGAGCACCTGAAATAAATGCTCGAGTTCCATCTATTGGGTCCAATACCCATCGATACAGACTTTCACCGTTTAATTCACCAAACTCTTCACCAAAAACACCATCAGTTGGACGTCTTTTCTGCAATTCACTAATCATAACCTTTTCGGCAACTTTATCTGCATCAGTAACAGGGTCAAAACTATTCAAACTCTTGTTCTCAGTTACTAATGAATTCGATCTGAAGCGAGGAAGTATAACTGCTCTTGCAACATCTGCCATAGCATTAGCAGTGTCTATTATACTTTTAATTTCTGCGGCAGTTAAACTCTGACTATCAGACATAGAGCACCTTTTTATTGAGTGCTAGTTAACAAGAAACGAAGGTTAGAACAAACAGTAGTTTAATTATCGTTAATAAAATTTTAAATATAAATTCGTAAAATCAATAAGCTTTTTTTTCCAGAACTAAAAAGCTATATCATCCAAACAAGATAAATTTTTATGCAAGATTTGAGGATAAAATATTGAAAGCATTTCAAGTTACCGATTTTGAAAAAACACCCACTATTGAAGATATTCAAACACCAACTCCAAAACCAGATCAGATTAGATTAAAAATAATGTCATGTGGATTAAACTTTGCAGACATACTTTTGAAAAATGGCACATATCAAGAGACTCCTGAGCTTCCCTTTGTTCTTGGTATGGAAGTATCTGGAGTGGTAGACGTTTTAGGTTCGAATGTTACTAATTTTTCAGTTGGTGATAGAGTTGCTGTTTTCGGCGGACAAGGGGGCCTGGCTGAATACGGCTGCTTCGATGTATCAAGATGTGTTCAACTTCCTCAAAAAATGAATTTTGATGATGCTGCTGCTTTTCAAATTGCCTACGGGACAAGTCATTTAGCGCTTGGATACAAGGCACAGACCAAGCCCGGTGAAACATTACTTGTTCTCGGAGCCTCGGGGGGAGTTGGACTAACGGCGATACAACTAGGAAAGTTGATGGGAGCGCGCGTTGTAGGTGTGGCGCGTGGAACCGAAAAAATGGAAGTTATCAAGAAAGAGGGAGCGGACTTCGTTTTAGACTCAGAAGATCCTGACTTAGTTTCCCAATTAAAAGATCTTGGTGGCATCGACATTGTTTACGATGCAGTCGGAGGAGATCAATTCAAATCAGCTTTCAAAGCGTGTAACCCGGAAGCTCGAATAATTTTAATTGGATTTGCTAGTGGTAATTTACCACAGCTAAAAGCCAATCATCTATTGGTTAAAAATGTTACTATTCATGGTTTTTATTGGGGGGGCTTTTTACAATTTAAGCCAGATGTAGTTACAGAAAGTCTAAAGCAACTTTTCGAATGGCATAAATCTGGTCAGATAAAACCGCACATTAGCCATAAATTTACTTTAGATCAGGCTGAAGATGCACTTGAATTATTGAAAAATCGAAAATCAACAGGAAAAGTTGTAGTTAAAATTCACGAAAATTAAAAATTTAGTCGATTTTATTAAGTTTCATCCAATAATGGGTTGAAAACTTGAAAGAGTTTACCAATATTATAGAAAGTAGAAGTAATCCTTGTTTCTGGAGGTATTAATGGCAGATTTTGAAACAATTCGCTCGGTGTCAGGTGCTCGAGCCAGTCAAATTGACGAAGGCCTACGGGCTCACATGAATAAAGTCTACGGCACAATGTCCGTAGGAATGATTATTACAGCTCTAGCAGCTTGGGCTATTTCAGGCTTAGCAACAACATCAGACCCAGCTCTTGCTGTAGGTCAGATGCAAAATGGAACAATGCTCACAGGTTTAGGCGCTACAATTTATACTTCACCTCTACGTTGGGTGATTATGTTTGCACCTCTTCTAATGATTTTTGGCTTTGGCGCAGTTATGAGAAGATCAACAGCGCAAGCAGCACAACTATTTTTCTATGTGTTTGCTACTCTCATCGGCGTATCATTGAGTTCAATTTTTATTTTTTACACCACATTTTCAATCACACAGACATTCTTGGTCACAGCAATTGCTTTTGCCGGGTTATCACTATGGGGTTACACAACAAAGAAAGATATCTCCGGATGGGGTTCATTTCTCATTATGGGAGTTATCGGACTGATTGTGGCAATGATCATAAACATCTTCATTGGTTCTGGCATGATGATGATGATCATTTCTATGCTTGGTGTTCTTATATTTGCTGGTCTGACAGCATATGATACACAAAACATCAAAAATATGTACGTGGCTCACGCTCACCATGGCGATAGCGATTGGTTGGATAAGTCGGCAATTCATGGCGCATTAAGTTTATATCTGGACTTTTTAAATATGTTCCAATTTTTACTAATGTTCATGGGAAACTCAGAGTAAATAAAAAAGCCATCAAGAAACTTAATGGCGTAAATCTATATACTGAAAGGCCGCTTACAAGCGGCCTTTTTTATAACCTTAATTACTTTATTTTTCCCTCTTTATACTCAACATGTTTACGAGCAACGGGGTCATATTTACGAACAACCATCTTATCAGTCATCGTGCGAGCATTTTTTTTCGTCACATAAAAGTGGCCGGTTCCAGCGCTTGAATTAAGGCGGATCTTAATGGTTGTAGGCTTAGCCATAATTTAACTCCTGCATTAGGTCGTTTAACCGACCAAATAACGTGTCTAAGAGTTGCCTTTTAAACAAGCCACGTGCCAAGTCAACACTTAGACATTGAAAATTTATACTTTAATCAACAAAATAAAGTGCGGATAGCCTATAAGCCGGATTCTGTCCAAAGGTAAAAACCTTTTGGATGATCATTCATCTAAAGTCTGTATTACTACAAACCCTATAGCTGCCTACCCGAACCTAACTCCAAAGCAAAGTAGAAGGCTTTCTCAAGCTTTCTTATAGGTTCCTATTCGGCATTGCTCCCGGTGGGGCTTGCCATGCAGGCCTTGTTACCAAGACCTCGGTGGGCTCTTACCCCACCCTTTCACCCTTACCCGAAAAAACGGGCGGTTTACTTTCTGTTGCGCTTTCCGTCGGGTTACCCCGCCCGGGCATTACCCGGCACCGCTGCTTTGAGGAGTCCGGACTTTCCTCGAGAATACTCGCGACCATCCAGCCATCCGCAAGGCATGGGGTTAATGTGATTTTGATGAATCGTCAATATCAAAGGCATCTGCAAATTTTTGCATTAACGCACAATCATACCCATCAAATTCTCCTGTGACGTTAGGCCTGCAACGATCCCTGAAAGTTTTTAAAATATGGTCAAAATTAGTATTGGGGTTAAAACCAGCACGTTCAGCTTGAGCTAAAAATATTTCTTTATCACACTCTATTGGCACACTCACCTCTGGGAACAACCCAACTCCATTGGCTGAAAGTTTTTTCCAGTTAAACCATTTGCCAGGATCAAGTTTTCGAGAAGGCGCAATGTCAGAATGGCCTAAAACATTTTTGGGATTAAGTTTAAATGATTCAATAAGATACTTTAAAAGCCTTATCAAGCTTTTCATCTGAGCCTCAGGATAGTTCTCATTACCTGAATTCACCAGCTCTATTCCAAGTGACCGAGAGTTAAGATCGACATAACCTCGCCAATATGATTTGCCTGCATGCCAAGCACGTTTGCTGTCATCTACAAGCTGATAGCAAATACCGCTCGAATCTATAAGATAATGACAAGAAACCTCGTGAACTGGGTCACATAGTCTTTCCAGAGAGTTTTCAGTACTCATTGCAGTATAGTGCAAAATTATAAATTCAATATCAGTTCCCTCGCTACGTGAATCAAAGTTCGGAGAGGGTTTTTTGATTAATTTCATAAAAACTTATTAATTATTTTCTTTTAAGACACTTCTAAAAGGCTCAGGATCCCAGTAACATGCAAATCCATCTCCATCCGGATCTAAACCATTTGCGTCAAATTTAGGGCCTCCTTTTGATAAAAAAGCCTCTTGAGCAGCGCTTTGAGAGCTATATTTAGCACAATTCCATTCAAATCGCGTTTCACTAGCAAATGGACGCGAGTATAATTGTGCTCCCACTGGGTTTGTAGTCTTTATGGCAAATTCAACGATACTGGGCGCCGTTGAGCCTGGCCTTCTTGGAAGAGATGTAGGCTCCACAAGTATATACAATGCGCGATTATTTTGTAATCTTTCCGCATCACTCTCTATCGATTGTCGCTCCGATACAGCCTCAAAATCATTTTCATCAGATAACTTAGTTGTATCTAATTCATCAGCATCCGGACTTGTATTTGATGTAGAAGGTGGCTCCTCTTCTAAAACAGTTCCTATAATTTCAGCCAAAACGGGATCCGTATTTTCTAAACTTTCTGGCACTGTCTTTGGTTCTTTAATTTTCAAAGGCGAGGATGGTTTAATATTTTGTAAATTATCTCTTAAATTTTGGGCGCTCTGAACTATTTGTTTAGTATCAATATTTTGAACATTTTCTCTAACGGTTTGAGCACTTTGAACTATTCTCTGCGTATCTATATTTCGAACATTTTCTCTAACGTTTTGCGCACTTTGGACTATTCTCTGTGTATCTATATTTCGAACATTTTCTCTCAAATTTTGTGCATTCTGCGTGATTTGCTGCGAATTGATAGTTGGTTCACAGCCACTGAGGAAAATCAAGATTATCAATCCAAGAAAAAAATTTTGTGGTTTTAACATCAAACTACCACCAGTTTGATGGTTTAGCGGAGAAACCCGCAGATTGCTCCAAAGAATACGCAATATTTAACATATCACCCTCCTCCCAAGGCCTACCTATTACCTGTAGACCCAATGGTAGTCCAGATTTGTCAACTCCCGCAGGAACCGAAATCCCAGGAAGGCCCGCTAAATTAACGGTCACTGTAAATACATCATTTAAGTACATTTGCACAGGATCTGCATCTGACATCTCTCCTAAGCCAAAAGCAGCAGATGGCGTTGTTGGTGTCAAGATGGCATCGATACCATCTGCAAATACTTCATCAAAATCCTTTTTAATTAATGCTCTAACTCTGCGAGCTCTATTGTAATATGCATCATAGAAACCAGCAGACAAAACGTAAGTTCCAATCATCACCCGCCTTTTTACCTCAGGGCCAAAGCCCTCCGCACGCGTCTTTTCATACATTTCGTTTATGCCATCTCCTGATGACAAAGTAGCTCTTCGACCGTATCGAACACCGTCATATCGGGCTAAATTTGAAGAGGCCTCCGCCGGAGCAATAACGTAATATGCAGGCAAAGCATATTTTGTATGCGGTAATGATATATTTTCAATCTTGGCACCTGCCTGACGCAACATTTCAGTACCATCTGACCATAATTTTTCTATTTCACCAGGCATACCATCTAATCGATACTCTTTAGGTATACCTATTCTTTTACCTTTAATGTCACCAGTCAACATGGCTTCAAAGTTTGGGACTTCTATATTCGCTGAAGTGCTATCTTTTGGATCATTTCCTGCCATAGCCTCTAGCATGATTGCACCGTCACGAACTGTTTTAGTCATCGGACCTGCCTGATCCAATGAACTGGCAAAAGCGATCACTCCCCAGCGTGAGCAACGTCCATATGTCGGTTTCACTCCAACGATGCCAGTGAATGCCGCTGGCTGCCTGATTGATCCCCCAGTATCGGTACCCGTAGCAGCCAAACATAGATCAGCAGCAACAGCCGCAGCTGATCCTCCCGATGAACCGCCTGGTGTTAATCCACGGTCATCAATTTTCCAAGGATTGATGGCATTTCCATATATGGAGGTTTCATTGGAGCTACCCATTGCAAACTCATCCATGTTTAGTTTGCCCAACATAACTGTACCATTATCAAGAAGGTTCTGGCTTACAGTACTTTCATATTCAGGTTTGAAATTTTCCAATATGCGGCTGGCCGCCTGGCTTTCAACACCCTTTGTACAAAAAAGATCTTTTATCCCCAAAGGAATACCGCATAGGTCAGGAGCGTTTTCTTTTTTGAGCCGCTCATCAGCACGCTTTGCCTGCTCTATGGCTAGTTCGGGAGTTTTATGGACAAAGGCACCTAAAGCATCCGCTGCATCTATTGCAGATAGACAACTATTTGTTAATTCAAGAGAAGATATTTCCTTCGATTTCAACTTATCTCTTGCTTCGGCAATCGTAAGATTGTTTAAGTTTGTCATTACTCCACAACCTTTGGTACAGCGTAAAAACCCTCTCTGGAGATAGGTGCATTTTTTAGTACAGAAGTTTGCTTATCACCATCAGTAATATTATCGCTACGACGTATTAACTTCTGTGGAGTAACTGATGTCATGGGTTCAATGCCCTCAACATCAACCTCATTTAGCTGCTCAATGAAGCCCAAAATATCATTAAATTCTTTAGCCAAAGCTGTTAAGTCTTGGCTTTCAACTTCAATGCGGGCGAGTTTCGCAACCTTAGCTGCTGTATTCTCATCAATCGACATACTGAAACTCCATTTTTGTAATCCCGTTTAACGCCCTAGAGAGTAACCTGCAAGCATATGTCTTCTTAAAATTTCTATCATCCACGATAGCATTATAGCATTCAAAATATGCCAAACAAAATGAGTTCCTACTGACAATATTGAACAAAGTGGTTCATCAACAGTCCTTGAAATAATAGATAAACATAGAATAGCCGCACCAATAAATAATCCACGAGATAAATTTGGTTCAGATTTACGCAATAAACCTGAGTAGATAAATATCAAAATCGCAACCGGAATATATTGCACAGATGAACCAAAAAACTGAATATTTGATAAAATACTCACCAAAAGTAATTGATATGGAAAAAACAGTATGACGCCAATTAAACTAACCATTTTTGACCAAACCAAGAACCTACGATTTGCCACAAAGATATAGGTCAATATGAAAATAAGGATTGCCGTGACATCTAAAAAAGCTGCCCAAGTTTGTGCATAAGTATGAAACAGAAAAGAACCGCATCCAATTGACAACAGAAGAAAGGATAATATCTTGCCCTCAACCAAATTCTTACATCTTAACCACATAATAATAGCAGCCAAAATGAAAGCAATATTAGTAACCGCATTTATTGGTTCGGCCCATATACCGATGTCCAGCCGCTCACAGTAAATATCAATTGGTTTGGATAGATCCATCTACACTAAAAAATTTACTATTGAAAAATTAATAAGTTCACACCCATTCTACGAATTCACCTAAATCGGCTCTTTGGGTTCTAAAACTATTTGCTGGGTTATCTTTATCCGCAAAACCGAATGAGATAGCGCATAACACATCACGATCTTCTTCAATATTTAAAACTTCACGGACAATCGGCGCACGTCCAGCAATCGCAGCTTGTGGTATTGATGAAACTCCGATTGCCGCGGCTGCTAAAGTAAAAGCAGTAATAAAAGCTCCACAATCTAAAATTCCATAAGCTCCAAGGTCTTTTGGAGTTGTTATTATAGCAACGTGAGGCGCACCAAAAAATTCATAATTTTTCGCCATTTGCTGACTTGCACCCTCTCTATCACCCTTTTGAACGCCAACCGCATTATACAATTGCCATCCACAAGTAGATCGACGGGTTTTATAAACACCAGCATAACGCTTGGGAAAATCTATATCTGGCGTTTCAAAAGCTTGATCTGCTGAATAAACTAACTTTTCAGAAAGTAA
>JBJLGF010000003.1:0-20009 GCA_045564975.1 Paracoccaceae bacterium | reverse complement strand
ATCCAGCTAAAGTTGTTAGAACAGCGATGGAAGATGCAGCTTCAGTTGCAGGTTTGCTTATAACAACTGAAGCAATGGTTGCAGATAAGCCTGAGAAACCAGGTGCTGGTGGCGGTGCTCCAGGTATGCCTGATATGGGCGGCATGGGCGGCATGGGCGGCATGATGTAACCCTATGACTATAATTTTGAAAACCCTGGGATTTATTCCAGGGTTTTTTTTTGGATAATTTTATAATTTACTTTTTAATTCGGTTAAAGTGGCCCATTTTACGTCCTGGCTTGATATCCACTTTTCCATACAGGTGTAAAGCAGAAGAACCATCCGCAATTAATTGGTTCGTTTTATAAATCTCGTCCCCAATAAGATTTTCCATTATTATATCGCTGTGCCTTTCAGCATTACCAAGTTTTAAACCTGTTATAGCCCTAATATGCTGCTCGAACTGATCTACTGTGCAGCCATTTTGTGTCCAATGCCCAGAGTTGTGAACTCTCGGAGCAAATTCATTTATAACTAAAGAGTTTTTCTCTAAAAAAAACTCAATACCAATTACTCCAACGTAGTTTAACGACTCTAAAATTTTTGCTGTAATTAAAATAGCTTCCGTCTTTTGCTGGACTGTTAGATTTGCCGGTACAGTTGTAGTTCTTAAAATTCCCTCTTTGTGTACATTTTCTCCTGGATCAAAGCATGATATTTGTCCGTCCATTGATCGTGATCCAATTATAGAAAATTCACGAGAAAAATTTACGAAACCCTCTAGTATTAAATCTTTTGCGCTTGAGTCTTTCCATATATCTTCGGCTTGTGAACCGGACTCCAATTTTAGTTGTCCTTTCCCATCATATCCAAAACGTCTTGTTTTTAATATACTGGGAGTGCCAACTTGATCTATTGCATCAATTAAATCTTCTTGTGAGTTTACTCCATAAAAGCTTGCGGTTTTAAAGCCTAACTTATTAATAAACTCTTTTTCTAAAAGTCTGTCTTGTGATATTTTCAGAGCCTCTCTGCTTGGAAAAATTTCACATTGTCTTTCAATAATATCCAATGCACCAGTAGGAATATTTTCAAACTCATATGTGACCACATCAACGCTTGAAGCAAATTTCTCAAGTGCGTCATAATCATCATATTCCGCTCGTGTAAATCTAGATGATACATTTGATGCCGGAGGGTTGGCACTTGGCTCAAAAACGTGAGTTTTAAAACCTAGCCGGCTGGCTGCCATACTAAGCATCTGCCCCAGCTGTCCGCCACCCAGTATGCCTATTGTGGATCCGCTTGATAGTGCTGCTTTATTCATCTTTAGGCTCATCAGGTATTGAAGCCGATAAAGCTATCCGCCAATCACTGAGGGTTTTGTTTAGTTTTGTATCAGACAGGGCTATTATCTGAGCTGCTAACAAACCACCATTTCTGGCACCTTGCGCTCCTATAGCCATTGTTGCAACGGGATAACCTCTAGGCATTTGCAAAATAGAATAAAGGCTATCTATGCCATTTAAACTTGTGGTCGTGACAGGCACACCGACAACGGGCAGATTAGTTTTTGATGCTATCATTCCAGGAAGATGAGCGGCTCCTCCAGCACCGGCGATAATTACTTTAAGACCTCTTTTTTCAGCTGTATTTCCGTATTCCCATAAACGATCTGGAGTTCTGTGAGCTGAAACAATTTTCGTTTCATATGTTACCCCGAGCTCTGATAAAATATCAGCTGCCTCCTTCATGGTTGACCAATCTGATTGGCTTCCCATGATTAACCCTACCTGGATTTTGCTCATTTTTTACCTCATCTTCACAACTATCTTATTATAATAGGAATATATCTTAGGCAATAATATCGGGTGTAAGTCGATCTTCCAGTCGCTTAATTTTGTCTTTTAATTGTAGTTTCTTCTTTTTAAGTCTCTGAATCATAAGTCTATCGGTGGTTGCAGAATTAGAAAGTACAGTGATTGCCTGGTCTAAATCGCTATGTTCTTGACGAAAGAATTCTAATTCCACCCTCAAGACTTCTTCGGTTTTCATTGATATTTTGTCTGAAGTGTTCATTTCATGACCTGACTGAATACTTAATCTAATAGGATAATTAATTTTACTTGTTAACCCTTGAAAATTATATTTTTAGGCGCCAACTCTAATAGAGCTTCCGAGTAGGAGCTGAAAAGCGTCGCTTAGAATAAAGGCTTAAAATGGCAAAATTATCATTTGGTGCATATCCGCATATGCTTGGTTTTGAACAATTGGAACAGTTATTAGAAAGAACGGCAAAATCTAGTAATGAAGGTTATCCGCCTTTCAACATAGAACAGACATCTGATCGATCATTTCGTATCAGTCTAGCGACCGCTGGGTTTTCAGAAGCAGACCTATCTGTTACTTTGGAAAATCGCCAACTGCTTGTACAAGGTAAGAAAAATCAAGAAACTGGTATAAGGATCTTCCTTCATCGTGGAATTGCAACAAGACAATTCCAGAGATCTTTTGTTCTAGCAGATGGGATAGAAGTAGGTGAGGCATTTATGGAAAATGGGTTACTTCATATTGACTTGATCCAAAATAAACCAACGAATGTTATTCAAAAGATTGAAATAAAAAAAAATCGTTAAATGCTAATTAGCAAAGCTGATAAGTTCCGTACTCTGCTGTTGATTTTTATTTAATAAAACTGCTGATCGGCAATTTTATTTGCTTTCGGCTATAAACTTTTCTGCATCTAGAGCAGCCATGCAGCCCATTCCTGCACTCGTTACAGCCTGGCGATAGATATGATCGGTTAAATCTCCAGCTGCAAAAACTCCTGGAACTGAAGTTCTGGTACTTCCAGGTTCAACTTTAACATAACCGCCGTTATGGGTTTCTAATACATTTTTTACCAGCTCTGTAGCGGGTGCGTGTCCAATAGCGATAAAAACACCTTTGCAAGGTACTTCGGAGAGCTTTCCTGTCTTTGTGTTACTTATACGAATTGCTTCTACACCAAGGGGAGATTCTGTACCTATAACTTCATCAAGTTCATGAAACCAAATTGGCTCAATTTTAGGGTTCTTAAATAATCTGTCCTGAAGTATTTTCTCGGCTCTGAGCTCATCGCGCCGGTGGACTAAAGAGACTTTTGAAGCAAAATTTGTTAGAAAAAGAGCTTCTTCTACTGCCGTATTTCCACCACCAATTACTGCTATTTCTTGTCCTCTGTAAAAAAAGCCATCACAAGTTGCACAGGCAGATACGCCAAAACCTTTATATTTTTCCTCTGATGGTAACCCTAACCATTTAGCCCTTGCACCAGTCGCAAGAATAATAGCATCAGCTGTGTATTTATTACCGCTATCACACGTTGCAACAAATGGTCTGGTATTGACCTCTAAGTTTGTTACGATATCTCCTATTATTTCACAGCCCATCGCTTTAGCATGGGATTCCATCCTTACCATAAGATCAGGCCCCTGAACTTCCGTATCCCCGGGCCAATTTTCAACCTCTGTTGTTGTTGTCAATTGGCCTCCAGGCTCGATGCCTTGAATAAGTATCGGTGACAGCATTGCGCGACTAGCATAAACAGCAGCGGTATAACCGGCAGGGCCACTTCCTATAATAAGCACTTTGGTATGATGGTCTTGGGCCATTTATTCCTCATATTTGTTTTTGGTATACCTGCTGATTTGATGATTCAAAACCCCAAATTTGCTTGATATCCAATTATCCACTGTAAAATATTATTTCAATATATTGGAATAATATTGCGCTTACGGGTAATTAATTTATAATATTTAAAAAAATGGAGCAGAGATATGCCTTTAACACGACTAGACTCAATAGATCGACTAATTCTAGCAGAACTACAAGCTGATGGGAAAATGACAAACGTTGAATTAGCAAAACGTGTTGGAATTTCTGCCCCGCCCTGTCTTCGCAGAGTTAGGGCTCTTGAGGAGCAAGGTTTTATAAAAGGTTATCACGCAGAGGTTGATAGTCGCGCACTCGGTTTTGAAGTGCAGGTATTTGCTATGGTTGGTCTGCAATCACAAGCAGAAGTTGATTTGAGGCAATTTGAAGAGTTATGCCAGGGTTGGCCTCTTGTGCGAGAATGTCACATGCTAAACGGGGAAGTCGACTTTATGCTAAAATGTGTTGCTCCTGATCTTAGCAGTTTTCAAAGTTTTTTAACAGGGCAGCTTCTGACAACGCCTAACGTTGGTTCTGTTAAAACCTCACTTGTTATAAGGGCTGAAAAAGATGACCCGGGTGTCCCTTTTGATGTTTTAGAGGACAGACTAACCCAGCGTCCTTAAAGCATAATGGTGGATATCAATCTTCCGTAATCTGACTCATTTTTGTGACAACTCCTTCGGTATGAAAAGAACTTTCTCGGATCGCTGTAGGTACAATGGCCAGTCCACTCAGTGGATAAAATTTCTTCATCTTTTAGAAGATTCAGGCTGAAATTGGGTAAGTCAAAATGATACTTTTTGGTGAGAGGGTTATAATTAAAGTAGTTTTTATTATTTTCATTTAAGCTAGTAAATTTCTCAAAAAAATCTGAACTCACTTCATAGGCAGTTTGACTAATACAGGGACCAATTACCGCAGAAATTTGCCTTCTTTCTGCGCCCAAGTATTCCATTTTATTTATGGTAGAAGTCAAAACTCCATTTAGCGCCCCACGCCAACCGGCGTGTGCAATTCCGATAACACTATTTTTTTCATCTGCAAAAATTACTGGTTGGCAATCAGCAGTTAAAACTGAAAGTAAGAGGCCTGGTGTATTTGTTACTAGAGCGTCCGCCTTTGGTAAGGTTTCAAACGCTCTTCTACATATTATTGCTTCAACGGAATGAATTTGATGAACGCTTACTATATTGTCTAAGCATGTTCCCATATTTTGAGCCACAAGATTACGATTACTCAGTACAGTTTTTTCATCATCACTGGAACCCAATCCACAATTCAACCCTTTGTATATCCCTTTAGAGCCGCCCCCTTTTCGGGTAAAAAATCCATGCCTTAAATTTTTAAGTTTAGAGGATTGAATTTTTGTAAGAGTCATTGTTCAAAACCTGGTGGGCAAGAGGTCTCTTTTGGAAATAAAGATAGTGCTTTAAATAAAGCGCCCATCTCTTTTGGGTGGGTCAAGCGCCTATGTGCAGAAATATGACTTTCCAAATCCCGCCCAATTAAATTTTTTGCCAAATCTTGTGCGCGTTCAGTTATCCCTAGTCTTTCGAGCAGAACTCCTTGAGTAGTCAACTTACTAAAAGTACATCCAGAATTGGTGGCAAGAATTTCAAAATCTACGTGTGCGGTGATATCAGCCTCTCCCGGCGAAACAAAAATATCGCAATACTGATGGTTTTTTACTGCCTGAAGCGTATCGCCCAGAGAGCGCCAGTCACCATAATCGATGAAAATAGCTAAACCCCCAAAATTAGTTATATGTTTGCCAATATTTTTAGAAATCTGAGCCGCAGCTATATTTAGTTCTACGATATCTCCATCATAAGTATCCGTGAGCCTGTCTTTTAAGATCTCATTTGGGGTTGGTTTTTCCTCCACACCAAATTCAAGGTTATCATTGGAAATCTGAACAACTCTCTTAAAAAAATTGTCTCCTTTTCGAACAAATTGATCAACTGGCAATGCGTCAAAAAACTCATTAGCTACCAGAAATAAATGCTTATGTTCAAAACTCGGCAATTTTTCATGCCACGATATTTTGTAACCTGATAGTGTTTTTCTTTGCACACTCCTTAAATTTGGTGATGCCTCTATCAAATGAATTTCGGTTGCATTGAGGAACTCTGGATGATTTTTGAGTGTCCTCAGCATATCCGCCATCATTGTTCCTCTTCCTGGACCCAGTTCGGCAAGTATAATTTTAGAAGGAGAGCCCTGGTCTATCCAGGTTTGTAATATTGAAATAGCTAACAGCTCACCAAACATTTGTGAAATTTCAGGGGCAGTTGTGAAATCGCCTTTGATACCAAAAACAGGTTCTTTCATGTAGTAACCGTAACTCGGGTGCAAAAGACATTGTTCAATATAATTTGATAAGGGCAAAGGACCGTCAGTCTTAATTTTATCTATTAATATCGATTTCAAGTTTTTCACGCCGTATCACTTCGTTTAGATGTAACAAATAAAATAATACCTATAACTATCATTGGTAGCGATAGTGCTTGCCCCATAGTTATGCCCGTTTCACCAAGTTGGATAAAGAAACCCATTGGATTTTTCACACTTTGAAATTGCTGGTCTGGCTGTCTGAATAATTCAACGAAGCAGCGCGATAACCCATAACCAGTAAGAAATATACCAGCCAGAAAGCCAGGTTTCATAAAACCATTTTTTCTGAAAGCGAAATACATCATCAAGATGAACAAGATTAGTCCTTCAAGTAGCGCTTCATAAATCTGAGAGGGATGTCTTATACAAGGACCAATAATTTCTTCACATACAGATCTGGAATGTGGGCTAGTAACTATAACGCCCCATGGCACATCTGTAACTCTTCCCCAAAGCTCGTCATTAACAAAATTTGCTACACGGCCGAGTCCAAGGCCAATTGGTGTGCCTAAAGCCAGTAAATCGGCACCTGATCGAAGTGGGACGGAGTTTTTGCGAAAAAACACAAAACTAGCAGTCGCCACACCAATTAAGCCACCATGAAAAGACAT
Source organism: Paracoccaceae bacterium (assembly GCA_045564975.1). Classification (GTDB taxonomy): domain Bacteria; phylum Pseudomonadota; class Alphaproteobacteria; order Rhodobacterales; family Rhodobacteraceae; genus Salinivivens. The sequence continues at coordinate 13,327 of JBJLGF010000003.1, read as the reverse complement.
ACCCCCCTGCCAGACATAAAATACCTCAAGCAAATTTTTAAGATAGTATTCAGGATTATAGAAAATTACAAAACCCAGACGACCCCCAATTATTATTCCCAATACACAATAAGACATTAAATCTTCGAGTTTTATTGGATTAAGCGGAGGAGTATTTTTTTGCCATAATTCATTTTTTTTTAGAGCAGAGGCAGCTAGACGCCAACATGCGACTATCCCTAAAATGTAAGCCACTGCATACCAATAAAGGGTAAATGTAAAACTTCCCAAAGAAATGGTGAAAATATCTGGCCTTATGCCTTCTGGAAATGGGATCATCGTTTTCTCCTAACTCTTCGTGCCGCGAGATTATATTAAAAGTCAACCTTGAGATAAGCCGCAATATGCCCCATATAATTATGTAAACCGCAATTGGAGATATTTATGCAGTCACGGAATAAAATTTTGGATGATGTTTCTCAACTTATGACAAATGCTATGGGGGTGGCCCAAGGAGCGCGCGAAGAAGCGGAAACAGCAGTAAAGTCTATTATAGATAGGTGGTTAGCAGATCACGATTTTGTAACAAGAGAAGAATTTGATGCCGTAAAAGCAATGGCCCAAAAAGCGCGAGAAGAAAATGAAAATTTAAAAACGCGTTTAGATGCTATAGAAAAAAAGCGTAAAAAATAGTCCTCTTGTTTTTAGGTTTTAGCGCCTTTTAGAGTTTGTAAGACTTGTATTTCTATGTCTTACAAATTTTTTTTATTTTTTTTAAAATTCCTCTTTACACAATGAACAAAGCAAAGCACCATATGTAGTGTATGGTGTTGTAAAAACCACAGCACTTTGAGCAGACACCAATTGCTTGGGAATGAGCCAGATCGCAAGCAAAACAAAAAAAAGAGGTGGCGCTATGGCACAAGCTGAAATGTTTTTAGAAGATGAAATTCACCCCATTGATATTGTGGAACATCTAGCAGAACATCATGAATGGGAATTTGATAGAATAGAAGAAAACCAGATTGCTATGGCTGTTCAGGGGCAATGGAGAACATATTCAATCACACTGGCATGGTCTGGTTTTGATGAAACTTTGCGTCTTATTTGTTCTTTTGAAATGGAACCGCCTAATGAGAAATTAAAAGATCTCTATGAAACTTTAAACGTTGCAAATGATAGGTGTTGGACTGGGGCATTTTCGTTTTGGGAAAAACAGAAGCTGATGGTATATCGGTATGGTCTCGTCCTTGCCGGTGGCCAAATTGCAACCGCGGAACAAATTGATACCATGATTTCATCTGCTGTTTTTACGGCTGAAAAGTATTACCCTGCTTTTCAACTAGTAGTATATGATAATCAAAGCCCAGACAGCGCAATGCAAGTAGCCATTGCAGAGGCGTATGGTCACGCTTAAGGTTGGATCATCAGAAATAACAGCGAGCTACAGATGAATTTAGATGACATTAAGGCGCGAGGCCTTATCCTCATCGGTTGTGGTAAAATGGGTTCAGCAATGCTTGCAGGATGGTTGGATTCCGGGATACCTGCATCCAGTATTTGGATATCAGACCCAAAACCAAGTGCTTGGCTGGCTGCAACTGGCGTGAATTTAAATAAGAGCTTACCAGACAACCCTGCCGTTTGTTTAATTGCCGTTAAACCACAGATTATCTTTGAGGCACTTTCAAACTTAAATGGCTTTAAACAGAGCGAAACATTATTTATCTCAATCGCTGCCGGAATAACGCTCAATCAACTAGAGCAAGCAATTTCTTCTGATAGTACAATTATAAGAGCTATGCCGAATACTCCCTCAGCTGTTGGTAAAGGAATTACAGCGCTTATTGGTAATTCTGTAGCCAAACGTGAGCATATTTTAATTTCTAAAATATTATTGGAGAAAATAAGTGAGGTCGTTGAGCTGGAACATGAAGATCAAATGGATATAGTAACTGGGCTTTCAGGTTCAGGACCTGCATACGTTTTCTATTTAATTGAATCTCTAACAAACGCTGGAATTGAACTAGGTCTTTCTAAAGAAAAAGCGTTACATTTAGCAAAAGCTACTGTAGCTGGTTCTGGAGCTTTGGCGATGAGTTCTTCAGAAAACCCAAGTGTACTAAGAGAAAATGTGACTAGTCCAAATGGTACTACACAAGCTGGTTTAGAAATTCTAATGGACAAAAAATATGGCCTGAGGCCTTTAATTAAAAATACTGTTGAAGCTGCTGCAAAAAGATCAAAAGAGTTAGGTAATGGCTGAAATTAATTTTGAACATTTTCTTGCAGTCGATATTCGCGTTGGTACTATTCTTCGGGCAGAAGAATTTCCTGAAGCACGGAAGCCAGCGGTTAAACTTTGGGTTGATTTTGGCCCAGAAATTGGAGAAAAAAAATCGTCGGCACAGATCACAGACCATTATGATTACGATATTTTAGTGGGAAAGCAGGTCATGGGTGTTGTTAATTTTCCCCCAAGACAAATAGGCCCTTTTATGTCCGAAGTTTTAATACTTGGTTTTATGGACACTAATGGATCAGTTATCCTGGCTGTGCCCGACAAACTGACACCTAATGGATCTTCTTTATGCTAAAAGTTTGGTTCAGTCACCAATAGCTTCGCGCCAGTGACGACGACATAACGAAATATAAGTTTCATTTCCTCCTATTTGAATCTGAGCCCCATCTTTAATTACAGCACCGTTTTCACCCTGTCGGATCACCATAGTGGCTTTTTTACCGCAATGGCAAATGGTTCTAATTTCTCGCATCTCGTCTGCTAGAGCCAATAGCGCGGCGGATCCGGGAAATAACTTGCCTTGAAAGTCTACCCTTAGTCCATAGCACATGACTGGAACTTTTAAGTCATCAACCACACGGGCTAATTGCCAAACTTGGTCTTCAGATAAAAATTGCGCTTCGTCTATGAAGACACAAGAGCAAGGTCCTTTTCCCAATCTTAACTCAATTTTTTGATACATATTTTCTTTGGCATCAAAAGTATCCGCATCGGTTGCAATACCTATTCGCGACCCTATTTTTCCGTCACCGGCTCTTTTGTCAAAGCCCGCTGTAATAAGATAGGTCTCCATTCCTCTCTCATGGTAATTATGAGAGGCTTGAAGCAAAAGTGTAGATTTGCCAGCATTCATTGTGGAGTATTGAAAATATAACTTTGCCATAAATATCAGCAATGCAGCTAATATTTTATTTTGACAAGATCAAAACTCAGAGTGTCATCAAAAAATTACGATTAATAAAATTTTCTTTCGAGTTTTAATTTACGGATTTATCTTTCAGTAGGAGAGAAATTTATTTTGAGTTGAGGATCTTGAACTATTGTCCTTCAAATTCGCATAAAATATGAGTAGATATTCCCATTTGTTCCAATTTTTTGCTTCCGCCCAAGTCCGGTAAGTTAACAATAAAAGAGCACCCCAAAATTTCTCCACCCAGTTTTTCTACTAAAGCTATGCCAGCTTTTACTGTACCTCCAGTTGCAAGCAGATCATCTACTATAAGGACTTTATCTCCTGCTGATAGTGCATCCTCATGTATCTCTAAGGTAGCTTTTCCGTATTCTAATTCATAATCTTGAGCTATTGTTTTGCTTGGAAGCTTTCCTGCTTTCCGAATTGGGATGAAACTACACTCCAATTCCTTTGCAATTGCCCCACCAATGATAAATCCCCTTGCCTCTAGACCTATAACTTTATCAACTTTGGTTTTTTTATAGGGTTCTGTAAGTCTATCTATACATTCCTGAAAGCCTTTAGCGTTACCAAATAGAGTGGTCACATCCCTAAACATGATACCTTCAATTGGGAAATCGGGAATTGTTCTTATAAGATCTTTGATTGATGACATGTCCAAAGCTTCCAGCTCGTTAAGATGATGTAAATGCCACATTTGCTGGCGCTATGATTTATATTGGAATTCTAAACTGTGGTAAACTAGTCAGATACACTTGGTTAAGAAAAATCGCTTCCATTTACTTATACCAATTTGAATTTTGTGAAGCATACGGCTTTTAAATTTGGTTAATCTCGATTAGTGACACACTCAGATAGTAATTGGAAACCCTGTAGATGAAACAAACACTTCTAAATGCTTTTGCCACTTTGAACAAACCCGATTTAAATTTTATGAATGATGAAGGTTTAAGTATTTCTCGAGTTAGAACGGAACTTTTGTCCGGGCTAACTGTTGCTTTAGCTCTGATTCCAGAAGCTGTAGCGTTTGCTTTTGTCGCTGGTGTGCATCCTTTAGTTGGTTTATATGCGGCTTTTCTCGTGGGTTTGGTGACTGCAGTTTTGGGAGGGCGGCCAGGTATGATTTCTGGCGCTACCGGTGCACTGGCGGTGGTTATGGTGGCGCTAGTTGCGGAACATGGCGTGGAATATTTATTTGCCACAGTAGTTTTAATGGGAATTTTGCAAATTATTGCTGGAGTTATGCAATGGGGAAAGTTTATCCGTTTGGTCCCTCATCCAGTAATGTTAGGTTTTGTAAATGGACTAGCTATCGTCATATTTTTGGCACAACTAACACAATTTAAAGTGCCTGGAACGGCTGAAGTTTCTGGTCACGGTTCATCAGGAGGCGAATGGCTTAGTGGTAGCTCCTTATATATGATGCTAGCTTTAGTGGTTCTGACAATGTTTATTATCTATGTTATGCCGCGCATTACGCGAATTATCCCAGCGCCCCTAGCTGGTATAGGCGTTGTGGCAGGCTTAGTGATTTTCTTTGGCTTAGATGTGCCTAGAGTTGGTGACATGGCTTCAATTCAAGGAACTTTGCCGCCGTTTCATATTCCATCTGTTCCAGTAAACTGGGAAACTCTGGAAATTATATTCCCCTATGCTGTTATTTTAGCTGCCATTGGCTTGATTGAGAGCCTTTTGACACTCAATTTGGTGGGTGAAATGACAGGGAAAAGAGGAGGTGCAAGTCAGGAATGTATAGCCCAGGGACTTGCAAATACGGCAACTGGCTTTTTTGGTGGAATGGGCGGATGTGCTATGATTGGCCAGTCTATGATTAATGTTAAGTCGGGAGGTAGAACGCGGATAGCTGGGATTGCTGCAGCACTTTTCCTTCTGATTTTTATACTAGTTGGAGCTCCTATAATCGAGATGATACCATTAGCTGCACTTGTTGGCGTTATGTTTATGGTCGTAATAGGAACTTTTGCCTGGAATTCTTTCAAAATTTTAAGAAAAGTCCCGTATACAGATGCTTTTGTGACAATTCTCGTTACCATTGTTACGGTTATTTCAGATCTAGCGGTAGCGGTCGTTGTAGGTGTAATTGTTTCAGCTTTAGCCTATGCTTGGAATAACGCCAGGAGAATTCATGCCCATACTGAAATTTCAGAGAATGGAGCTAAAATTTATCGTATTCAAGGCCCTTTGTTTTTTGGCTCTTCTGATGGGTTTTTAGAGTTATTTGATGTTCAAAATGATCCTAATGAAGTTATTATTGAGTTTTCAGATAGCCGAGTAGTAGATCAATCTGCGCTTCAGGCAATAGAGGCCGTAGCTGGTAAATATGAACTCGCTAATAAACGTATTCAACTTAGGCATCTTAGTCGTGACTGCCATAGCTTACTGACAAAAGCTGGCCATTTAGTCATAGATAGTGACGATGATCCAGATTATGCTCTTGCTGTGAACTATTCAGTCAAAACCGGCATTTTAGATGGTGGACATTAATTATTTTGATAGGCACCAGCGCATTATGGCCTTTTGCACATGCAAACGGTTTTCTGCCTCATCAAATATAACAGAGCTTTCTCCGTCCATAACACTTGAAGTTGCTTCTTCATTTCTGTGAGCCGGTAAACAATGCATAAATAGAGCATCTTTATTTGCTCTAGACATTAGTTCCTCGTTTACTTGAAAAGGTTTTAGTAGATTATGTCTTTCTCGCTTGATCTCTGGATTGTCATGCATACTTACCCAGGTATCAGTAGCTATTAGGTCCGCGTCTTTGATTGCCGATAGTGGGTCTCTATCAATTTTAAAATCAACTCCTAAATTTTTGGTTTTTTGAGTTAAGTTTTTTGATGGGTCTAATTCTTTCGGTCCAGAAAAAATAAGTGAGAATTTAAATTTTTCAGCAGCCTGCAAAAAGCTATTAAACACGTTATTGCCGTCACCGAACCAAACAACCTTTTTACCTTTTATTGATCCACGCTTTTCCTCAAATGTCATAATATCAGCCATTATTTGGCAAGGGTGACTTTCGTTAGTCAATCCATTGATAACGGGTACAGTTGAATATCTAGCCATCTCGTATAACGTTTGGCTTTCAAATGTTCTCAACATTATTAAATCTACATACCGACTTAAAACGCGGGCTGTATCGGATATGGTCTCGCCCTGTCCAAGTTGCATCTCGGTGCCGGAAAGCAGCATCGGTTGCCCCCCTAGTTGTCGAACACCGACATCAAAGCTGGTTCTTGTTCTGGTGGATGGTTTTTCAAAGACCAGAGCAACAATATGTTGGCTAAGAGGTTGGCCTTCGTCACATGCTCCTTTTGGAAGGCCAATCCTGGCGGTCTTCATCGTTTTGGCTTGTTCAAGTATGCCTTTAAGGTCTTGGGTAGACATCTCGCTTATATTTAAAAAATTCTTCATGTTTAACAATTATCTTCAAAAATCTTTTATTAAGAAAGAGCTGTCATTACGCCATCTAATTTATTCAGCGCTTCATTTATATCTTTATCAGAAATGTTTAACGGGGGCAAAAGGCGTACAACGTTATCTCCTGCTGGCACCGTTAGTAGCTTATTTGAATAACCTGCATTTACGACATCTATATTTTGGACCTTACACTTGAGTCCTAGCATTAGACCCTTGCCACGAACTTCCTCAAAAACAGAAGTGTTTTTCTTTAACAGTTCCAGTAGCCCATCATGAAAAAGTTTTGCTTTACGATTAACATCATATAAAAAATCAGGGTCAGAAATAATATCCATAACCTTTAACCCTATCGAACAGCCCAAGGGATTTCCTCCATAAGTTGACCCATGAGTCCCAGCGGTCATCCCGCTTGCCGCATTTTCTTTTGCAAGAACAGCTCCTAATGGAAATCCGCCACCTATACCTTTTGCTACCATCATTATGTCTGGCTCAATTTCTACCCATTCATGAGCAAATAATTTACCTGTTCGTCCAACGCCACATTGAACTTCATCAAGTATCAACAAAATGTTTTTTTCGTCACAAATTGCACGAATTTCTTTCAAAAACGGTTCGGGTAATACCCTAATACCTCCTTCTCCCTGAATAGGTTCGATTAAGATTGCGGCAGTTTTTTCTGAAACTGTATTTTTGATTGTCTCATGATCATTCAAATTTATGTTTACGAAGCCAGGCAATAACGGCCCAAAACCTTTTGTCATTTTTTCAGAGGCCGTTGCTGCTATGCCCGCAGAAGAGCGACCATGAAATGAACCTTCAAATGTGATTATTTCAAACTTATTGGGGTAACCCTTTTCGAACCAATATTTTCGAGCCATTTTAACGGCTAATTCGCAAGACTCAGTTCCTGAGTTTGTAAAGAAAACAGTGTCGGCAAACGAATTTGCAACTAATCTATCTGCTAGTGCACGTTGCTGAGGAATTTCATATAAGTTTGACACATGCCAAAGCTTTTCTGACTGTGATTTTATAATCTTCACAAGATCGGGATGAGCATGGCCTAAAGAATTTACTGCAATCCCAGAGGCTAGGTCTAAAAAGTGACTCCCGTCTGCTTCAGTTAACCAAGCACCTTGGCCTTTTACAAATTCTAAATCTGCTCGCGCATATGTTGGTAATATAGTGCTAATCATATTCTACTTTTAAATTATTTGTTACTAAAAGCTGGTTTATAACTGATATAAAGGTTAGGACAAACCCTTTTTAAACCTTAGCAGTCCCAAGGCTATTACAGAGTTCCTTTTTATCGTCAGTCGTCGGGGCGCGAGATTGAAAATATTTCCCGAACTGCACTGTAATCTCGGTAACCCAACCGGGTAAGTGGATTGAATTTACTGACATCAAACTTACCTTCAATGATATAATTATCGTGCATGTGAACACCGACAACTTCCCCAAAAACTGCAAAATTTGCAGCTCCTGGCAACTGTATAATTTCAACTAATTTGCATTCTAATGCGGCTGGTGCGCCTGCAACCCTTGGGCACTTTATTAAATTGCAATCTATTTTTTTTAACTCTGCGTGTTCAAATTCATCTATATCTGCTGCTAAAGATTTTGATGTTGCATTCATTTGATGTCGCATCCCGTAAGATACAATATTTACGCAAAACTCTTTTGTCTCCCTGATATTCGAAACAGAATCTTTGGTACCCTCTCTATCAGATTTATCTCCGGTAGAGGCAAACATGACTTGTGGTGGAACATAAGCTACTGCATTAAAAAAAGAATATGGGGCTATGTTATCAATCGATTTTTTATCCCTCGTTGAGATCCAGCCAATTGGACGAGGCGTTACAATTGCGTTGAACGGATTATTTTTAAGTCCGTGACCTTCGTGGGGTTTATAAAACATTTTAAAACTTCCTTTGAACATGAGATAGAGCCATGTTAACTCGCCTTCCAGATAATTTTGAGATTTGTTCAATTCTTTGGGGTACTATCGCTTATGGGAGTCTCATGTGTATGCGATAAATACTGAAAAAAAAGCTGACTATTGGGAAGTAGAGGCATTGTTTGATCTATGTTTTGCTCCTGGCAGAGAAGCCTTGTCTTCCTACCGCTTAAGAGAAAATAGCGAACCTATTTCTGAGCTATGTATGGTTGCAAGGGATAAAGAGCAAATTCTGGCTGGTGCTATTCGCTATTGGCTAGTTAATATAATTGAATATGAAGCCTTATTACTTGGCCCCATAGCTGTTCATCCAACGAGGCAAGGGGAAGGTCTAGGTAGTTTACTGATAAAAGATAGTTTGGTTCTGGCTAAGAAATTGGGTTATTCCAGAATATTATTAATAGGTGATTTTCCTTATTATGGCCGGTTAGGTTTTAAAAAATTGACAAATATTAAAATGCCAAAGCCGACAAATCCAGATCGTATCTTAGGAATTGAGCTGATTTCTGGTGCCTGGGATATTCCAAGTGGACCGGTAAAAAGTTTAAAATAATTACCTGTTTTCACCATACGAATTGAAATTTTGCCTACTTTCCTTTGAGTTTGATTTGAGTTATCCGCAGATATGCCTCGATATGCTTTAAAAATTGAATATGATGGTGGACCTTTTGTTGGATGGCAGCGTCAGCAAAGCCAGGTTTCCGTGCAAGGTTCAATTGAAAAGGCCCTTTCAAACTTAGAAAATAAAGAACACACAATAGCTGGTGCTGGACGCACTGATGCCGGCGTACATGCGAAGTGCCAAGTTGCACATTGTGATCTTAATAAAGAGTGGGAACCTTTTAGGCTTTCGGAGGCACTAAACTTTCATTTAAGACCGCTCCCCGTAGCGGTAATTGACTGTGCTTTAGTCGATAAAGATTGGCATGCGCGCTTTTCCGCTTTGGAACGAAAATATTTATTTCGGCTACTTGTCCGACGTGCTCCGTCGACCCACGAGGCTGGTCTAGTGTGGCAAATTGGGCACTCTCTTGATTTGTCTAAGATGGTAGAAGCATCTAAATACTTAATTGGCAAACACGATTTTACGACATTTCGTTCGTCTATGTGCCAAGCTACAAGTCCTATAAAGACCTTAGATGAAATTAAAATTGATCGTATTGAAGGTTGGTCTGGAGAAGAGTTCAGGTTTCAATTAAGAGCGAGAAGTTTTCTTCACAATCAGGTTCGCAGTTTTGTTGGGACTTTAGAGCGCGTAGGCGCAGGTAGCTGGAAACCAGTCGACGTTAAAAACGCTTTAGAGGCTAAGGATCGATCGGCTTGTGGTCCAGTTTCACCGCCGCATGGATTATACCTGACTGATGTTGTGTATGAAACAAATCCTTTTACATAGTCAGTTGTGGCCTGAATATTATTTTATAACCAAATAGTTTCATGGTTTTGTCCTCAGAGTTGCTTTTGACTCTGAGGGATGTTCTGGCCAGAAATGCTTAGGATATCGTCCTCTCATATCTTTTCTGACATCTTTGTAAGAGCTGCTCCAAAAAGATACTATGTCTGTAGTGGTTTGTATCTTTCTTCCTGCAGGTGATAGGAATGTTACCCTGATAGGAATACCCCCGCTCTTGGGGTGAACTTTCTGACCATACATTTCTTGTATGCGTATTGATATTTCGGGTAACTCATTTTCGTAAGTGATCTTAATTTCACGCCCAAGTGGGGTGATAAAATAAGTAGGTGCCAATTTTTCTAGCAATTGTGTTTCGTCCCAATTTAAAATTGACTGGAGTGCTTTTAAACCATCGAATTTTTTCCAATCGTCTGCAGATTTAATACCACTCAAAAACGGCGCCAACCACTTTTCTCTTGTGGCCATTAAATTTTCATCTGACATATCGGGAAATTTATCCCCAGCCATTTTAACTCTAGCCAAAAAGGTTTTGGCTTTTTCTGAATGAAAAAAACCAAGTTGCTTCACACCTTCCAGCATAGCATCAATAATCATATTACTTGGAGCATCCTGCCATACTTTTTCTTCCAGAGTTAGTTGACCAAGTTTCTTCTGCTGGCGGGCAAGCACCCTTTTTTGTCTCTTAGACCATTCACAATTTTGGATTGAGAAAATTTGATTACCAAACAATTCTTTGATTTCTGTTAAAGTAATAGGCAGAAATTGTCGGAGCTTGGCCTCTTGGAGGTTTCCGTCCAGGTTGCATGCTACTAAAAAGGGTGTAGATCTCAAAGGATCACTTTCTGCCATTATAGCGCCTTTACCGTTTGATAAAATATATCGAGGCATTTCCCCTTTTCGGCGCTTTCCAATTCGGTCAGGATATCCGAGGGCCGCAAGCTGTGCGACTGTATAGTCAGACTGATTTGTTAAGTGTTTTGCAAGGCGGCTCATTTCTTTCATTATTTGTTTTATAATTGGAACCTTAAGAGAATAAGAGCTGTCTGACTTTTGTTTTTGGTAATTTTTGATAGCAGCAATTCGAATATTAATGTCGGAACTATTTATACTGTTTAGGGGGTCAGCATTGGAAAGAACTGATGCAAGTAAAGTGGCATCTTTTCCTCCAACAAGAATTATTCTGGCTAATCTTGGGTGCAGTGGTATTTTTGATAGTAAGCGGCCGTCTTTGGTAATTTGTAATTGTTCATTTACTGCCCCAAGCATCTGGAGCACTTTATAAGCTTCTGAAAGTGCCTTCTCATTTGGCCTCGTCAGCAACGCTAGTTCATTAATATTGCTGCCCCATAGCGCAAGCTCCAAAGCAAATGGGGTTAAATCTGAGTTTTCAATTTCTGATGGAGCGAACTCTGGAAAGCTTCCTTCCTGGGCCTTTGACCACAATTTATAACAAATTCCAGGATGTAGTCTTCCCGCTCGACCCATCCGTTGACTGGCTTCTGCTTTGGATATTTTTTGGGTTACCAAACGTGCCATACCAGAGTTTGGGTCATATATGGACCTTTTCGAAAGGCCACTGTCTATAACCGCCTCTATTCCTTCGATTGTCAAAGAAGTTTCTGCGACATTAGTTGCGAGAACAATTTTTCGTCCTACTAATATTGGTTTTATTGCTTTTTGCTGATCCTTAAACCCCAATCTTCCATAGAGAGGAAATACGTGACAATTATCTGGTACTTTATTTATTAAAGAGGATGCTAATTTAATTATTTCACCCTCTCCTGGTAAGAAAACAAGGATACTGCCTTTGTTTTCACTAATTGCCTCCAGTATGACATCAATAATAAGTTTTCCGATGATTTGATCCTGAACTACAGGTTTTGTTTGCCATTTTGGCGTTACAGGAAAACTCTTTCCCTCACATGAGACTATAGGAGCATCTTGCATCAGCTTGGAAATAGCACTTACTTCTAATGTTGCTGACATAACTAAGATTTTCAAATCATCCCGTAGAACATTGGCCATCTCAAGACAAAAAGCTAGACCTAAATCTGCATTTAAACTCCTTTCATGAAATTCATCAAAGATTACAGTGGATACTCCTGTCAGCTGTTGGTCTTCTTGGATCATCCTTATTAATATACCTTCTGTTACCACCTCAACTTTTGTTATGTTACTACATTTAGCTTCGCCTCTAATTCGATATCCCACCGTTTTTCCTAACTCCTCACCTAGCGTCTGAGCCATTCTTGAAGCAACTTGCTTTACGGCGAGACGTCTTGGCTCAAGCACTATTATTTTCCCTTTTGAAAAAGCTGGGGTCTTATTCAGACTGATAGGAATAGCTGTTGATTTTCCTGCACCTGGAGGTGCTGTTAGGACCACTCTTTTTGTTTTAACCAACTTAGCCGTAAGTTCGTCTATAATTTCGAATATGGGTAAGTTTTTATCCAAGATAATTTAACGTTTAGTAAATTTAGTCCGTCCGCGTAAAGCTTTTATCGTTAAACTTTCTACGGCATAGACGTTATCTCGCTTTATGTAGTTTATTGTGAAAGGAAAAACTTTACCTTTCGTCATCTCTTCAGCCGTGTAGCCATCTTGGCGAATATAGTCTCCGCGACACTGCGCAGAATTTTTTTGAATATCAATCTTCGATAAAATTATTTCTATCCGCCGAGCTCCATCAAATAGATTAAATTTTTGCTTACAAAGTTTTTTTTCAATTCTATTACCCATAATTAGGTGAATAGCCGTCATTGGATCTACAGTGCCTTTTTGAGACTTTGGCTTTGCCCAGTGAGGTTTTGGATCCTTTGCAGAAATTATTTTTGGTATCATTTTGTTATAAATTATAGATTTCTGCTCTTTTCTACGACCCGTATCTGATTTTCCGCTGTAAGAGCTGGGGTAATATTTTGAATTGGAAACCTTTCCTTGTGTCTGAGCTTCAAACTTATATTTAGTGATAACTCTGGCGAAACTTTTAGACCTTAGAATACCAGAAATATCATAGTCATCAGATGTTTGTTTAATAGAGTAAACGAGCTCACCAACTCTTATACCCCATAGAGAAACGTCAAAGCTATATCTTTCCGTTTTTGCATCAAGAGTATTTGAAGAAATTAGCAACACATATATGCAAGATATAACGAAAAGTTTATGTTTGTTTTTGATCATTAAACTATAATTTACTTAAGCAAAATAAATTCAGGCTAAACAAGGCAAGAAAAGCAGGATAAGGTCAACCAACAATTTTAGGTTTAAGCGAAAGCTGGTCAAAATGACTGACTTTAACAAAATGGCTGAAAGTTTAATAGCAGGGGACAG
>JBJLGF010000002.1:0-60138 GCA_045564975.1 Paracoccaceae bacterium | reverse complement strand
GCAGATTGTCCGTCATCTATTCGTTGATCACCAGGAAGCTCTGGACCAAGCCAAATTGCACAGTATTCTCCGCCATCTAGTCCACATGTTTGGGGTGAGGATATAAATGTTTTGGTATAGGATTTTTCTTCACTTAAATTTGAATTATCATTCATGTGGAGTGTTTTCGTTGATGATTGGTTCGGCCACTCATCGAAAGTAACCCAATGACCTTTTCTATAATCGTATGAAGACTTGGGCTGAACTCCTTCCATGAGATAAACCGTGTAAGCTGGATCATTTTCAACCTGTGTATTTTCGTTTTTCAGCCAACGATCCCACCATCTTAATGCTTCATGAAGAAAATCAATTCTCGGCCCAGGCACAGCAAAATGCGGATACTTGTGAACCCAAGGCCCCACTATTCCTTTAACCGGGCAAGATAGGTTCTCAACAAGATGCGACACAGTATTTTTATATGCATCACCCCATCCGCCAATTGCTAAAGTAGCCGCCTTGATTTTTGAGTAGTCTTCACAAACAGACCCATGTTTCCAATAATCGTCTCTTCTTTGATGTTTTAGCCACTTAATAGGTAGAAATGGTTCAGATTCTAGTCTCTCGCGCCACATTTCTCGCCAAGCTTCTCCCACCAATGCAGGGTCGGGTGGCCTGGAAGAGTAAGCCCACATCGTTGAACCCCAACCTAGATTTTCATTTAGTAAACACCCTCCTTTATAATGAATATCATCTGCATAACGATCAGCAGTTGAACATAAAGTGATGATGGCTTTCAGAGGCTCTGGTTGAAGAGCTGCTACCTGGAGGGCATTGAAGCCACCCCAACTTATACCCATCATTCCCACCGTTCCTGAACACCACGGCTGCTCTCCCAGCCAGTTGATAACTTCAACGGCATCATTTAATTCCTGGGCTGTATATTCGTCTTCCATTATACCCTGGCTATCGCCATTTCCACGAATATCCACCCGAACAGAAGCATAACCTCTTTTGGCAAAATACGGATGTGTTAACTCATCTCGGGCAACTGTCCCATCACGCTTCCGATATGGCAGATATTCTAGTATGGCAGGGACTGGAATTTCATGGGCATTTTCTGGCATCCATGTACGAGCAGATAGTCTACACCCATCAGATAAAATAATCCCTAAATCGTCATCTACTTTTGTTTTTCTAAGGTTTTCTTTCATTACTGATGCTCTAAGTTCTATATTGATGTGCATTTCTATAGTAACGAAAGAATTGCAAATACCTATATTTAAGTTGAGGATTTTTTGAAAATAATTGCTATCAGTACAACCGCTGTAATTTTAATGTTAGCGTTTTGGGTAATAACTTCTGCAAAAATACCGGACTTTTCTTCTGTTGAGAATTATCAAGCCAGCTTAGAAAGGGGCGAATATGTTTTTAATGCATCAGGTTGTGCCAGTTGTCATTCTCGCCCAGAGGCAACACAGGCAGAGAAGTTAGTACTGACAGGCGGCCGGTCCTTTCCCTCCCCATTTGGTACATTCTACGCACCAAATATCTCAATGGATAAAGTATATGGTATAGGGGCTTGGTCTGAGAAAGATTTTGCAAATGCAGTACGTCATGGAGTTTCGCCGGAAGGAAAACATTACTATCCATCTTTTCCGTATACCGCATATGCTAATATGACGGATCAAGATATTGCAGATTTATGGGCCTATTTTAAATCTATTCCAGAAAGTTCCAAACCGTCAATTGATCATGATCTTCCAATGTATGTTAGTTGGAGGAGGCCAATAGCATTTTGGAAATTATTAAACACAGGTGAGCCAATCACAGGATTAGTGTCTTCAGATGCAAAGGTACAGAGGGGTGCATACTTAGTAGAAACGCTCGGTCATTGTGGCGAGTGTCATACCTCAAGAAATTTTATTGGTGGTTTACAATATGAATATTGGCTCGGCGGCGCAAAGAACCCAGCCGGAAGAGGAATGATCCCAAATATTACACCGGCAAAGCTAACTTGGGATACTGAAGAAATTGTTGAATATTTAGCAAGTGGGTTCACTCCAGATTTTGATGTGGCTGGTGGGCATATGGCAGATGTTGTCGAAAACACGTCAAAGCTCACTGAAGAGGATAGGATGGCAATAGCTGAATATCTGAAAGCTATACCTGGAGTTAAAAAATAAAATTTATTTTACCTTTGAACTTGTCTGTTTAAAGCATTAGAGAGACCACGTGGCTCCTTAGCTCAACTGGATAGAGCAGCCGACTTCTAATCGGCAGGTTGAGGGTTCGAGTCCTTCAGGGGCCGCCATTTAATTTTACTTTTTATTGTTCGATTGGCTAAACTTAATTCTTGTATGATGTTTATAAATTTCATGTGGACGCAGATAAGGATTTGGAAATCCATTCTGATTTGGTGAGTCTGGCCAAATTTGGGGTTCCAGCGCAATTCCGGCATGTTCCTTATATGGAAATCCCCCCCAACCTTCATCATTACCGCTATCGAGCCCTTTTCCAGTATATACTTGAAGGCCGGGCTCGGTTGAGAGTAACTCTAGTGAAATATTTTTTGCCGATACGATGGCATTTGTTCTAAGATTTTGCTGAATATTAGAAATACAGAAATTATGGTCAATTTCAGTCGGTTTACCTTTGTCACTTAACTTTCGCCTATTCTTGAAGTCTAAGTCTAGTTCCTTTGCAGAAACTGGTTTTGTTAACGGTATTCCATTTTTATCAACTGGCAGCACTTGATCACAATTAACAATCAGACTGTGGTCTGCTATATTTTTTGTGCCATCTAAATTGAAGTAGCTGTGATTGGTAAAGTTACATAGGGTCGTTTTGTCGGTGCTTGCTTCTATAAAAATATTGATCGATGTTTTCTTTACTTTATAGGTAGTTTCGACTGTTAGTTTCCCTGGAAACCCCATATGCCCATCTGGGAGTTCATCAAATAATTTTACTTTGGATTTATCATATTCAATGATTTTCCAATTTCGTGAAGCTGATCCGTCAGTACCGCCATGAAGTGTATGGGTCTTATTTTGATTTTTGTTGAAGGAATAAATTTTTCCATCAATTTCTGCTTTTCCATTAGAAATTCTATTGGCATATCTGCCAACCACAGCACCTAGTTTTCCTGAATTGACAAAATAAGGTTCCAGTCTTGGATATCCTAGTACTAGAGAATGTGTTACCTCTCTCATCCTAATATCTTGAATGATGGCACCTAAGCTCAGTACTTTCAGCTGAAGATCACTACTTGCAATAGTAACTTGGAAAACATCTTCTCCATTGGGCATATGTCCATATAATTTCATAAGCTTGTCCGCCCTTGTAAAACATTTTTAAACCTCTTTGTACTGCCAAAGGTTGACTGGCGGCAACCATATTACGAGCGACAACATGTGACCGGCGTCAGGGATAATGGTGGCAGTTTTGAACTTTCATTTTTAATCTTTAGATGGCATGAGATGAGCTTACATACCCCTGCCGCCGTCTTTCTTCCTCTACCTTGGAAATAGTTTGGTCAAGCGGGTGGCGATCGATCATGCCTGAAAAGTTTTCAGTTGTAGGCAAAGCCGTTTTGAAAATCATATACTGTTCATCCGCAACGCGAAGTAATCGACGAAGTTCTTGCAGTGGATCAGCATGATCATCCACCCTCAGATCCAAGTCTGGATATGGTTGCCCGTGATGGATCTTTATTGCGGCGGCCTGTTTTCCTCTTTTATCACCACCGGCGGCCTCCCCAGCCTCCATAGCTAGGAGTAGCCGCTCGGCAAATTCGGTATCCGCATTCGCATTCCAAGCATCTATCGTCTCTTCGATCACGTGGAGACCCGTTAGCATGTTGCCTGCGACCGAGACATTCTTTCCTTTAATATGACCTGCCCAATTAATACACTCAGTACCCGTATGTTGAACGATTTCTCCAGCCTTGCCGATCCCATGGAATTGCCGCATCTCACGTGCTAGATCCTCTTGTTTTAGAGTAGATAATATATCTTCAAAGGGAATGCCTTGTTGTAATAAGTCTAAGCTTCGGCTACCCCAAAGCGGATTCACGAAGGCTTGAGAAGCGATAACCGTATCTTGCGTGATGTAGGGAACCAGTGATCCACAGGCAAAAAACCTGCTCGCCACGGCTATTCCAATTTCATTTGTTTCCGGTATTTTCGCAACGATTGAATAAGTCATAAGAAGGTTTCCATTATTTAATTTTTTAATGGGAAAGAAAGCATTGACCTAGGTTTGTGGCAATGCCTAATTTAATAAATGTACTTTTGTTTCTATATCAGTTGAATGCAATGCTCTTTCTGACCAGTAAACGCTCTTTCTGACCAGTAAACTGTGTGTCACAATCAAAAGTACAGCCTGAAAATTGCTCATCTACGCCTTGATCAACTCTTGTCAAATTGGATGCCAAAAAGACCTTCACAAAATTTGCATTTTGTTTTATCGAAGGTTTTCTTCATTTCTTTGCATGCCAATTATCATAAGCCAATGTAATTTTTTTTGCTGCAAACTGGATATCATCATCGCTCATAGATGGGTGAAATAGATTTGATCCAATTCCAAAACCGGTTACACCGGCATCTAACCACTCACTGAAATGGGTTTCATTGATACCACCAACGGCATAAGTTTTTAGATTTCTTGGCAGTACGGCTTTAAGTGCTTTAAAGCCCTCAATTCCAAGCTTAAACGCTGGAAAAATTTTTATACCATCTGCCGCTGCATTAATGGCTGAAAAACATTCAGATGGTGTGAAGGCGCCTGGAAACGAAAGCATATCTTCGTTTTTTGTAGCTTTAATCACTTCCGTATCTGTATTTGGGGATACGATCATCTGACAACCTAAGTTAGAAAGCTCACTGACCTCACTGACATTTGTAACTGTTCCAGCGCCAATGATAATTGAAGTGCCGAATTTGTTTTGCATCTCTGAAATAGTTTCCATTGGGTTCGGGGAGTTTAGTGGGACTTCTAACTTAGAAAACCCTTCAGCAATCAAGATTTCGCCCACCACGACACACCTATCTAGTGTTAGGCCTCTTAAAATTGCTATCAATTCACGATTGTTACTCATAGATATTACCTACCAAGATATGCTTGTTTCAGGCCATTAAGCGTTACGTTTTGTGTGTTTTCAATAGTTGTATTTAAACCTAATTTTTTAAGTGCTTTTTCGTAAAGTATACATAAGTCATCGTTTCCTATCATAACTATATTTTGACCTAGCCAGTAACTTTTTGCGCCGGCTAGTTCAGAGCCTATTAGATATCCCGAAAGCCTAGACTTAAGAAGTTTAGTAGAAGTATTTTCCAAAAGATCTGCAGCGCGTAGCCCAAATAACTTAGAGGAAAGCAAAGCAGGAGTGGAGTAGGTATCCTCGAAAGCCTCCAAAAAAGAAGTCGGATCGAAATCGTTGCTCTGCACAGAACTCTTTAAAATAGAGTGCTCAGAGATTGATAGAAAAATTTCACCTGTCATAAATGTTTTAAAACTGACTATTTCGCCCGCGCTAATGTGTGCCCACTTCGTATGTGTTCCGGGGAGGCAGATAATACCATCAAAATCTGGGTTTTTCGACAAATATCCAGCAATTTGAGTTTCTTCACCCCGCATTACGTCTGGCGGTGAATTTTGCATTATACCAGGTATAATGCCTACTGAAATTCGCTGATCTACTGTTTCGACCTGGATTATTTTTTCCTTATTTATCGGAGGGGAGGGGGCTTTGAGGTATGCTGTCTCTTGCCAGCCAGTTTTTGCTCCAGCCATCCCACAAATTATTATGGGACACTTGGCATTTTCTGCTTTAGGTAGCCAATGTTCGATGAGGCTAATTAAATAAGGTTCGAACTCACTCGGCATAAGTGATGACATACCTTTACCGTTATCAATTTTATTAACAACGTTTCCCTTATTATCCATACCCCAGACGCGTAAATTTGATGTACCCCAGTCGACTGCGATCAATGAAATATCGCTGAACTTACTCATCCAGTAACTACCACACCACCGTCTATGACCAAGGCCTGGGAGGTCACCATTTTTGAGGCGCCAGAAGCTAAAAATAATGTGCCCCCCACAATATCAGATCCTGATAAATGTTCCTTAAGACATTGCCTATCTAAATGCTTTGAAAGAGCCTCCTCTGTTGCCCATAAATCCATCTGCCTTTTGGTCAAAACCCACCCTGGCATGATTGCATTTACCCGTATATTAAATGGGCCTAACTCTCGTGCCAAAGAACGGGTCAAGCCCGTTATCGCAGATTTAGCAGTTGCATATACTGGATACCCTTCATTGCCCATCATGTATGAAATTGAAGAAAAATTTATAATAGATCCTCCACCATTTTTTTTCATACCCTCTGCCACCTCTTGAGCGGCAAAAAAATGCGGTTTCAAATTCACATTCATTGTCTTGTCCCAGTCGTCAGGCGTGAACTCACTTAGTTTGTGGCGAGTGTCATTTGCAGCATTATTCACTAAAATAGAAATGGGCCCTTGTTTTTTGGCTGTAGCTTGTAATGCTGTCTTTAATCCTTTCGTATCGGTTACATCGCATTTATGAAAGCTTGGTTCATGTTTATATTTACCTTTACATTCGATCAAAAATTTTTCTGGATTTGATCTTTGTATGAAAGTTACCTTAGCACCTTGTGACAAAAAACCCTTAGTTAAGTCTGCTCCAATGCCTGCTCCGCCGCCAGTTATAAAAATACTTTGATCTTCTAAATCATGAAATGTTGCAAATTGCATTTTCTATATTTCCTAGTGTGTAGAATTAACTCAATTTAATTTTTTAAAATCATAATCTAAACAACAGTGGTACTCACATAAAAATTTTTTCTAGAAAATTTTTATTTCTTTTACCGAGTAAATTTTTTGTGTTTTATCCTTTTAGGCTCTAGAGCATCTGGTCCAAATCGTCTCTTCTTATCTTCTTCGTAATCTTCAAAGTTTCCTTTAAACCATTCTACGTGAGCGTCACCTTCGAAAGCCATAATGTGTGTGCAAATTCGATCTAGAAAGAAGCGATCGTGGGATATAATGACAGCACATCCCGCAAAATCTACTAATGCATCTTCGAGTGCACGCAGGGTCTCAACATCCAAATCATTAGTCGGCTCATCTAATAGCAAAACATTACCACCTGACTTCAAGAGGCGGGCCATATGGACCCTGTTTCGCTCACCCCCAGATAATAAGGAAACTTTCTTTTGCTGATCCCCACCTTTAAAATTAAATGATGAACAATACGCGCGCGAATTTACTTGAGCATCACCCAATTCAATTACTTCAGCTCCACCTGAAATCGCTTCCCATACAGTTTCGCCATCTTTCAAGTCGTCTCTAGATTGGTCGACATAAGATAGTTGGACTGTGTCACCATAGCTAACAGAACCCGAGTCTTCACTTTCTTGTCCGGTAAGAACTTTAAATAGTGTCGATTTACCTGCTCCGTTCGGTCCAATTACTCCTACGATCCCGCCTGGTGGTAGATTAAAACTGAGACCTTCAATAAGAAGTTTATCTCCCATTGCTTTATTTAAGTTTTCAACTTCGATTACTTTTCCACCCAACCTTGGGCCATTTGGAATAACAATTTGAGCTCTTGATATTTTTTCGCGTTCCGATTGTGTTGCTAAATCGTTATAGGCGTTGATCCTGGCTTTTTGTTTGGCTTGACGTGCTTTCTGGCCCTGACGCATCCATTCTAATTCACGTTCCAAAGTCTTTTGTCGTGTCTTATCCTCTCGTGACTCTTGTTCCAGTCTTTTGGCCTTTTGCTCCAACCAGCTTGAGTAATTTCCTTCATATGGAATGCCGCGACCACGATCCAATTCTAAGATCCAGCCAGTTATGTCATCCAAAAAATATCTGTCATGTGTGACGATTAGGATCGTACCTTTATAGTCGATCAAATGTTGCTGTAACCAAGCGATTGTTTCAGCATCTAAATGGTTTGTTGGCTCATCAAGTAGCAGCATTTCTGGTGCTTCTAGTAAAAGTTTGCAAAGTGCAACACGGCGTTTTTCCCCGCCAGAGAGAGTTGTTACATCAGCATCATCAGGCGGGCAGCGAAGAGCTTCCATACTAACGTCAATTTGACTATCCAAATCCCATAAATTCTCAGCATCTATTTGGTCCTGAAGTTTCGCCATTTCATCTGCCGTTTCATCGGAATAGTTCATAGCCAAATCGTTATAACGGTCGAGAATTTCTTTTTTTGGGGCCACACCTAACATCACATTTTCACGGACATTTTTTGATGAGTCCAATTCAGGTTCCTGTGGCAAATAGCCAACTTTTGCGCCTTCCGCAGACCATGCCTCTCCGGAAAATTCTGTATCCAAACCAGCCATTATTTTCATCAATGTGGATTTACCAGCTCCATTAACTCCAACCACGCCTATTTTAACGCCAGGTAAGAAACTTAAGTGTATATTCTCAAAACATTTTTTCCCACCTGGATAAGTTTTTGATACACCTTGCATATGATAAACGTATTGATAAGCCGCCATTATTTACTCCACTTTTAACAACTTCATAGGAGAATACGCTTTCATTAGTTGATGAGCAATCGTTTAGTCTTAGAATAAAACGAGTGATTTTGTTTGGTTTAAAAATTATCAGGGTCCAAACGTATAGAAAACTGTTAAAAACCGAAATATAAAGAAGGCTATTAAAGGAATTTATTATTTAATGTTTTTGGACGGCACAAAAATAGGTGTATTCGGTGGCTCATTTGACCCTCCGCATTTGGGTCATGTTCATTTCTCTTTTCAGGCTATAAAACTCTTTAACTTGGATAAAGTAATTTGGTTAATCAGTCCTGGAAATCCTTTAAAGACTGTAGCTCCAGCACCAATACATATTAGATTACAGCAAGCTCAAAAAATTATTCATAATCGCAAAGTTATTATCTCGAAAGTAGAAACTGAAATTGGTGTACAATATTCGTGGGAAACATTAGAATATCTATCTTTAAGGTACCCTAGAACGAAATTTGTTTGGCTAATGGGTTCTGATAACTTGGCACAATTTCATCTGTGGAAAAATTGGAAATGGATTATCGAAAACTTTCCGATCGGCGTTCTTGCTCGGCCCCAAACCCGTCAAATGGGATTACATTCAAAAGCGGCAAAGATTTATAAAAGCTATAAACTACCGGCGAACAAAGGAAGGCTTCTTCCCTATCAGCGTTCTCCCAAGTGGTGTTTCTCAAATATGCCTTTAATGAAAGTTTCGAGTTCAGAAATTCGAAAAAAATAGTCTGCTTGCAATAAAAATTATTTGCTGATTGTCATGTGTCGGGCTCTTGAGCCTCTTTCGATCGCGGCGGCGTGTAGTCGGTCTATATTAAATTCATATCTTATTTCTTCTAGCAATCTTAATTCAGGTTCAAAAATTAATCCATCTGCTGCAGCTACATCACAACATAAAGCATACACGGTCTCATTTAGTTCAGCTGGTAGATTTTCTCGCACAAGACCGAACAAAGCATCTAAACCATCTTCTTGCTCAAAGAGGTCAAAGACGGTTTGAGAAATTGTGTTTAATCTATCTATATCGTATTCTGCAAAAATAGGTAGATTATTAACTGCAGATTGAATTTTAACCAGTTCCGCAGTTCTAATATTGCTGTCGGATATAGCTATTGCCATCATCATGGCCACGATACAATCTTGTGCTGTTAAAATTGGTGGTACTTCTCTGGACATTTTGTGTCTCCTTTGAAACAGCTTAATTCGAGAATATTGACCTATTTGATTTGTAGCAATAGTAAGCATGGGTTTTTGTAAAACAAATAGAAAACGATTCCTGGGAGTTTGAAATGGTGGATATGCGCGAAACAGGAATGGTTTCAAAGGCTTGGCCTTTCGATGAGGCGCGCCGTATACTAAAACGTTACGAAAAAGCTCCACCAGATAAAGGCTACGTATTATTTGAAACCGGCTATGGCCCTTCAGGACTACCGCATATTGGTACTTTTGGAGAGGTAGCGCGGACGACAATGATAATGCGGGCTTTTCGTGAGATAAGCGATATCCCTGCTAAATTGATTTGCTTTTCAGATGATTTAGATGGAATGAGAAAAATTCCTGGTAATGTACCTAATAAAGAAATTTTAAGTGAACACATTCAAAAACCTTTAACGTCTGTTCCTGATCCTTTTGGTAAATTTGAAAGTTTTGGGCACCATAATAATGCTATGTTGAGAAGATTTCTCGATACCTTTGGATTTGAATACGAGTTTTACTCAGCAACGGACTTTTACAGATCTGGTCAGTTTGATCACATCTTAAAACGTGCTGTGGAAAAGTATGACGAAATAATGCAGGTAATGCTAAAGTCTTTGCGTGATGAAAGAAAAAAAACATACTCTATTTTTTTGCCAATTCATCCTGAAACAGGACGCGTTTTATATGTTCCATTAAATGACGTTGACGTCAAAAACTATACGATTTCTTTTGATGATGAAGATGGAAAATCTTGGAGCGTGCCGGTGACTGGTGGCAACGTAAAATTTCAGTGGAAACCAGATTTTGGTGCCCGTTGGGCCGCTCTGGGAGTGGATTTTGAGATGTACGGAAAAGACCATTCCACTAACACACCAATTTATGATCGAATTTGTAGAATACTAGGTCAAAGACCGCCCGAACATTTTACATATGAATTATTTTTAGATGACCAAGGGCAAAAAATTTCAAAGTCTTCCGGGAATGGGATTTCGATAGATGAATGGCTTACTTATGCAAGTCCTGAAAGTTTAAGTTACTTCATGTATCAGAAGCCAAAAACAGCCAAGCGCTTATACTTTGACGTTATACCAAAAGCTGTTGATGAATATCATCAACAACTAAGGGCCTTTGATACACAAGATTTAAAGTCTAAAGCTACCAACCCAATTTTTCATATACATGGCAATACCGCACCCAAGTCCGATATGGTTGTACCATTTAGTATGTTATTAAATCTGGCTGCAGTTGCTAACGCCGAAGATAAAAACCAGCTGTGGGGTTTTATTAAAAGATATGCGCAAGACGCATCTCCTGAGAATAATCCTCAACTTGATCAAGCTGCTTCTTTTGCAATTAGTTACTATAATGATTTTGTTAAACCACAGAAGGTGTACAGACTACCCAACACTAACGAGAGGGAAGCCTTAATGGATTTGCGCAGTATGCTGAGTGATTTCAAAGGTAATCGAGATGCCGAAGAACTTCAGTCTATTGTGTTTGCATGTGGCCGTGAGAAATTTGATCCCTTGAGAGAATGGTTTACGGCTTTATATGAGGTTCTGCTAGGTGCTAGCCAAGGTCCAAGGTTTGGGGGCTTTATCGCACTTTATGGTATTGAAGAGACAATTCAGCTTATCGAAAAAGCTTTAGATGGAGTGTTTGTAAAAGATTGACGAACGCAACTTTGGACCTAATTTGTATCCAAACTGGAGGAAGTTGTGTTACGATTTATAGCCATTATTTTAATTTTTATTTCGACGACATTAGTTGCAGACGAGCAGACTGATATTCAAAATACTATATCTAATCAGTTAGAGGCGTTTGCTTCAGATGATTTTACCGAAGCCTTTACCCATGCGAGCCCTGGAATCAAAGATATTTTTGGTTCGGTTGATAATTTTTCAAGAATGGTAAAAAATGGCTACCCAATGGTTTGGCGTTATAATAATTTTCAATTTTTAAAACTGGAAGAAACGCCGCAAGGGTATTCTCAAATTGTGCGCATTACTGATAGAAAAGACCAGCTATTCCTGTTAAAGTATTTTATGAAAAATATATCGGGAATATGGAAAATTTCAGGCGTAGCAATTATTGAGAACAGTGATTTTTCTGCATAAAATAATTCGATGCATGGATAGTCTTTAAAATTAATTTTAACGTAACTATCCTTATCCAATATTAATTAAGCTTTGGTTTGCTTTTGCCCCGGTAAGCTCGTGTTCCACCACGGCCTGCTGTGGATCTTGGTTTGTTTGTTTTTGAAACTGCTTCTATAGCGCTTTGCCGAGCCAGAGGATCATCGGCAACGGCCAGATCAACTGCTTCCAGTCGCTGAATTTCGTCCCTTAGTTTTGCAGCCTCCTCGAACTCCAAGTTCTCTGCGGCTTTCCGCATGTCGATGCGCATACCTTCTAGAACAGTTTGAAGATTGGCCCCAGCCATTGGCTTTTCAACTGTTGCTGTGACTCTGGACTGATCTGTATCTCCTTTGTAAAGCCCAGCTAAAATGTCATCGACATTTTTCTTTACGGTTTCGGGAGTAATGCCGTTTTCTTGATTGTATTTAGCTTGTTTAGCACGACGCCTGTCTGTTTCTGCAATTGCCCTCTCCATAGAACCAGTAATGCGATCAGCATACATTATTACTCTGCCATTTTCATTTCTTGCAGCTCTACCTATCGTTTGAATAAGCGAAGTCTCGGATCGTAGGAAACCTTCTTTATCAGCATCCAAAATGGCTACCAATCCACATTCAGGTATATCAAGACCCTCTCTTAAGAGATTGATACCAACTAGTACATCAAAAGCCCCTAATCTCAAATCTCTGAGTATTTCAATTCGTTCAATAGTATCTATATCAGAATGCATGTAACGTACTCTCACACCCTGTTCATTCAAATATTCAGTAAGATCTTCCGCCATCCTTTTTGTAAGAGTTGTAACCAGTGTTCTGAAACCATTTTGAGCCATCTTTCTGACTTCATCTAGCAGATCATCAACTTGCATATCTACAGGCCGAATTTCAACTTCAGGGTCAAGGAGCCCAGTGGGGCGTATAACTTGTTCCGTAAACACTCCACCAGTTTGATCTAATTCCCATCCACCAGGAGTTGCTGAAACATAAATTGATTGTGGACGCATAGCATCCCACTCTTCAAATTTTAATGGACGGTTATCCATACAAGACGGTAGACGAAAACCATGTTCTGCTAAAGTAAATTTTCTGCGGTAATCTCCTCGGTACATTCCCCCAATCTGAGGAATGCTCACGTGACTTTCGTCAGCAAAAACAATTGCATTGTCTGGTATAAATTCAAATAAAGTGGGTGGGGGCTCTCCTGGCGCTCTGCCAGTGAGGTATCGGGAATAATTTTCAATACCATTGCATACGCCTGTAGCTTCAAGCATTTCCAAATCAAAATTAGTTCTTTGTTCGAGTCTTTGTGCCTCCAGTAATTTGCCTTCTAAAACCAGGTTGTCCAGTCTTTGGCGAAGTTCCTTTTTTATCCCAATTATTGCCTGTTGCATTGTAGGTTTTGGTGTCACGTAATGAGAGTTGGCATAAACGCGAATTCTTTCCAAACTATTAGTTTTTTCACCTGTAAGTGGATCGAATTCAAATATGTTTTCTAGTTCTTCACCAAAAAAAGACAGTCTCCAGGCTCGATCTTCGAGGTGTGCTGGGAAAACCTCCAAGACATCACCCCGGACTCTAAATGTACCTCTTTGAAAGGCTTGGTCATTTCGACGATATTGTTGTGCTACCAGATCAGCCATAATTTGGCGTTGATCATAAGATTGGCCAGACTTGAGATCTTGGGTCATAGCACCATAAGTTTCAACTGAGCCGATACCGTAAATGCACGACACCGAAGCGACTATAACTACATCATCTCTTTCTAAAAGCGCCCGAGTTGCAGAGTGGCGCATTCGGTCAATTTGCTCATTTATTTGGCTCTCTTTTTCTATATACGTATCGGATCTCGGCACATAGGCTTCCGGTTGATAGTAATCGTAATAACTTACAAAATATTCCACGGCATTATCTGGGAAAAACCCTTTAAATTCACCATATAACTGAGCAGCCAAGGTTTTATTTGGTGCCAAGATAATTGCTGGTTTTTGGGTGCTCTCAATTATGTGTGCCATTGTGAAAGTTTTACCAGTCCCGGTGGCTCCTAAAAGGACTTGATCTTGCTCATTTGCCTGGATCCCGCTAGCCAGCTCTTTTATGGCGCTGGGCTGGTCACCAGCTGGGATAAAGTCTGTGCTCAAAACAAATTTTTTGCCTCCTTCTAGTTTTTCACGACTGCCGGGCAGGTCTGATGGCGCATTTGCTAATGAGATTTCTGATTTGTTTTGCAAAATAAATCCGCTGTAACTATAAATTTTATTTGGCCGTCAAACGAGGGCTTGTTATCTCTTGAACACTAATACGCTTTACTGGCATATATAGGCCGATAGGGGGAGTCTGTCCATGCGTGCAAGAATTTATAAACCATCTAAAACGGCAATGTCGTCTGGTCTCGCTAAAACTAAATCTTGGATTTTAGAATTTACGCCGGAGAGCACAAGCGAAATTGATCCTTTAATGGGCTGGACATCTTCTGGTGACACTCAATCACAGGTCACCCTAACGTTTGAAACTAAGCAAGCAGCTATTGATTATGCCGAAGAAAATGGAATTGATGCTCAGGTGGCTGAACCTAAAAAGAGAAAGTTTAATGTCCGGACGGGTGGGTATGGCGAAAACTTTGCAACTAATCGTCGTGGTGCTTGGACACATTGACAATTTTATAATCTTCAAAGGTTGAACTGAATATTTTATGCGACACGGTGGAAAAATTCTAATCGATCAACTTAGAATTCAGGGTGTTAAACGTGTTTTCTGTATTCCTGGGGAAAGTTATCTTGCTGCACTAGATGGATTATTAGAAAGCGGAATAGAAACAATAGTAGGGCGTCATGAGGGTGGCGTAGCTATGATGGCCGAGGCATATGGTAAGCTAACTGGCGAGCCTGGCGTGGCTTTTGTGACCCGTGGTCCTGGAGCAACTAATGCTTGCTCGGGAATACATGTTGCCTTTCAGGATAGTACGCCACTAATTCTTTTAGTTGGCCAAGTTGCAAGTGATCAGCGTGATCGGGAAGCCTTTCAGGAAATAGAGTATAGAAAAATGTTCGAGCCACTTGCAAAATGGGTTGCAGAGATAGATCGAACGGACCGAATACCGGAGTACATTGCTAGAGCTTTTAGTGTTGCATGCTCTGGACGACCCGGACCGGTCGTTCTAGCAATTCCAGAAGATATTTTGGCGGCAGATTGTGAAGTGAAAGATGCAAAGCCCGTTGTCGAAGTAAATCAAGGTGCAGATGTAAATGTGGTAACAGAAATTGTTGGTAGAATAGCGCAAGCAAAGCGCCCTTTTTGTATTGTTGGTGGATCAAAATGGTCTCAACAAGCCTCTTTTAACTTGGAAAAACTCTCAGAACAAATGTCTTTACCAATAGGCACCTCATTTAGGTGCCAGGATTTTGTTGATAATAGGCATCCAAATTATATGGGTGATGTAGGTCTAGGCATTAACCCTAAATTAAAAGCATATATCAAATCAACTGATTTAATATTATGTCTTGGTGCTAGATTAGGTGAAAATACAACTGGTGGGTACAGTTTATTAGATGTTCCAAACCCCGACAGTCCACTAATTCATGTTCATCCAGACCCTAATGAATTAGGACGTGTTTACACACCTGACATATCCTTGGCATGCAATAGCTCTGATTTCTTGGAGAGGGCTTTGGCTTGCGCAGTGGAAAAAAGAAGTGATTTAACAAGTCTCAAGAACGATTACTACTCTTGGAGAGAACCTTTCGAAACTCCTGGTTTGGTAAAAATGGAGCAGATAATTTTGCAATTAAATGATGTGCTTGCGGAAGAGACTATTGTTACCAATGGTGCCGGAAATTATGCTGCCTGGCTGCATAGATATTTTCAATATAAATCATTTAAAACCCAACTGGCCCCAACTTCTGGGTCTATGGGTTATGGAATACCGGCAGCTATCAGTGCTAAATTAGAGCATCCAAGTACTGAGGTGGTTTGTTTGGCCGGTGATGGTTGTGCTCAAATGTCTATTCAAGAATTTGGCACAGCTATGCAATATAACGCTAATATTATTATTATTATCTCAAATAATGGAGTTTATGGTACAATACGAATGCATCAAGAACGCACTTATCCTGGGCGAATATCGGGTACGGATATGTTAAACCCTAATTTTGCTTCGCTTGCCCAAGCCTATGGTGGTTTTGGCGAAACTGTGACAAAAACTGAGGATTTTCTAGCAGCGTTTGAACGAGCTAGGTCATCAGGTAGGCCAGCGATTATCGAATTAAAAACAGATCCCCTTGCTCTTTCGCCCCGAACACCCAGTTGACATTTCTTATAAAATTATTTTACTTCATCGAGCTTAATTACTTTTTCCAAATTTTCGTTAGATATTTCCTCAAAATCAAAGTTATCCAGTCGCTTTGCCCTCCGACCAGCCTTATCAGCACTTATTTTGATATCTGAAATATCTTTTGCAGCTTGATTAAAGTGGCGATCTAGACTTTCGACTCTTACTCCTAGACGATCAACATCTTGATAAAGCATTGTTAATTCGTTTCGTATAGCACCAGCTTGTTCACGCATACGAGCATCTTTAAGAATTGCGCGCATCGTGTTGAGTGTCGCCATACATGTGGTGGGAGATACTATCCAAACTCTTGCAGAAAAGCCTTCTCTGACTAAGTCGGAAAAGTTCGCATGTAACTCTGCATAGACAGCTTCTGACGGCAAAAATAGTATTGCCCCATCTGCAGTTTCGCCCTCAACTATGTATTTTTCAGAAATATCTTTAATGTGCTTTCGAACTGATGTTCGAAATAACCGGACTGCAGAAGAAGTTTCTGTCTCGGAGGAGGCATTTCGAAGTGCTTCATAAGCCTCCAGTGGAAATTTACTATCTATAACGATTGGTCCAGGCGGATTAGGAAGTTTTATCAAGCAATCGGCTCTTTTTCCGGTTGATAATGTGGCCTGCAATTCAAAGCCGTCGCTGGGTAAAGCTTTAGAAACTATATCTGTTAGCTGAATTTCACCAAAGGCACCTCTGGTCTGTTTGTTTGATAGAATATCCTGAAGACTTAAAACGTCTCCAGATAATTTTGTTATTTTCTCTTGCGCTTTATCTATAGTGCTAAGGCGCTGTTGAAGATCACCAAGTGATTGCGCAGTCCTTCGTGAAGAGTGGGATAGGTTTTCGTTCATCTGAAGTTGGACTTTTGCTAGTCTTTCCTCCATCATATTGATCATAGATAGTTGTGCTTTAGCTTGAGCTTCCGACACAGTTTGTAATCCACCTGTTAGACGCTCTTGACCCTCACTCAGCTTCTGAATTTTGTCTCCAACAATGTTTAAGTGATCGATAACCGGCTTGTGGGAATTTGCAGAATTGAATCGCGGACGTAACATTAAATAAAACACTAAAATGAGCAAAACGGCTATGCTCACAATTAGAACGATCAGGGTTGGTGAGAGATTTAGGTACATCATGTTCTTCCAAATAATCTCTCGATATCTTTAAGCTTCAGTTCAATATAGGTGGGTCTGCCATGATTGCATTGACCAGAGTAAGGAGTAACCTCCATTTCTCTTAGAAGTGCATTCATTTCTTCTTGATTTAATCTACGGCCTGATCTTATCGATCCATGGCAAGCTTTTCGACTTAATATTGAAGTTATTTGTTCTTGCAATTTTTCACTGTCTTCACTGTTTGATAATTCATCCAGTATATCGAGAATTAATGGTTCAACATTAAAATCCCCCAAAATTGCTGGTGTTTCATGTATAATGATCGCGTTTTCACCGAACTCTTCGAGTACCAAACCATATTTAAGAAGCTGCTCTTTTTCGTCTATTAAAATTGAAATATCAGAATTAGACAGTTCTATTATTTCAGGAATTAAAAGAACTTGTCGGACTACACTACTGGCTCCCATTTGTTTTTTTAATTTTTCGTAAACCAGTCTTTCATGTGCTGCGTGCTGATCTACAATAACAACACTGTCTTCCGTTTGGGCAATTATATAATTTTCGTGAACCTGCCCCCGAGCTGCACCAAGTGGATATTGTGAGGATTTTTGGTCTTCTATATCGTTATCAATAAAGCTACCAGTAGGTGCTTTTAATTCGTCAAATTCCTGATCGATAATACCATCTATTTGACTGGTTTCGGAGCTTTCTAATAACCTATTTAGAGAAAGTTTTGCGGGACCATTTTTATTAAGATCCATTTGATATAAAGATTTTGGAAACGTGTTATTTGCCTGCAGGGCACCCAAAGCAGCGCCTGCTATCGTAGAAGATGATCGATGGCCAGCTTCAGCTAAAGCGTGCCGAATAGCAGAAATAACTAAGCCCCTAACCGCGCCTGGTTCTCTGAAGCGAACCTCCAATTTAGACGGGTGGACGTTTACGTCAACAAATTGAGGATTACATTCCAAAAACAGCACGACGGCTGGATATCTGTCCTTTGCCAGAAAATCTGAGTACGCGGCTCTAACGGCTCCGATCAGTATTTTATCTTTTACCGGACGCTGATTTATATAGATATGTTGAAGATTTGTTGACCCCCGTGAAAACGTTGGGAGGGCGACAAATCCAGATAATCTGAAGTTTTCACGGTCAGCCTGGACTATACAAGAGTTATCAATGAAGGATTGATCAAGAACTCTGGAAATTCTTTGTTTGAGAGCCTCTTCAGGCACGCCTTTTTCCGATACAACGTTAAATAATAAGCGGTCTTTATTATTGCTAATATCTCTAAGTTTAAAACTAATGGATGGATAGGCGATAGATAAACTTTTTATTATTTTATTTATCTCTTGAAGTTCAGTGCGGTCTGTCCTTAAGAACTTTAATCTCGCTGGGGTCGCGTAAAATAAATCTCTCAATTCAATTACGGTCCCCTTGTTTAAAGCGATTGGCTTAATTTTTGAGACTAAACCCGCATCTATTGTAAGTTCCGCAGCTTCAGTTTTTACTCCTTTTGTTTTAATATTTAGTCGGCTGACAGCGCCCAAAGATGGTAGGGCTTCGCCTCTAAATCCAAATGTTGAAATATTAAATAAATCATTACTATTTAATTTTGATGTAGCATGTCGCGAAACAGCTAGGGGAAGGTCGTCAGGCGTCATTCCGCAGCCATCATCTATCACTCGGATTAATGTCTTGCCCCCGTCTGCCACGTCAACATCAATGTACGTTGCCGCTGCATCAATAGAGTTTTCGATAAGTTCTTTTACAGCCGAAGATGGCCTTTCAATAACCTCTCCTGCTGCTATGCGGTTTATAGCTGCTTCATCTAGTTGTTTTATTACAGGTTGGACACTCTGTATTTTGTGCTTCTCGATAATCATAGCACAACATTTAGCATAAGTTTATTCGATTCTAAAATGTCAAATTGCAGATAATTCAATTTTGATTTTACTTTTGGATGTATAATTTGTGATAAAGTGTTTTCTATTCCTTGGAAAAAAGGGACAAAAGTTTGTATAAAGTACTAGGTATTGCACAGAGCCGAACCTTCCGCGTTTTATGGATGTTGGAAGAACTTGGTGAATGCTACGAGCATATTTCTGCCAAGCCAGGTAGCAGTGAAATAATAAAATTTAATGGATCAGGCAAAGTTCCGGTACTGTTAGATGGAAAGGACGTCCTTACTGATAGTTCTGCAATAGTATCCTACCTTGGCGATAAGCACAAAAAACTGTCGTTTCAAAGTGGTTCAATTGAGCGAGCATATCAGGACTCGATGGTTTTTAGGATTATTGATGAAGTAGATATGATCCTTTGGTTAGCAGCACGGCACAGTTTTATATTGCCTGAAGAAAGGCGCGTTAATGCCATTAAGCCAAGTCTAAAATGGGAATTTGAAAGAAATATTGATCGCATAATGAGTGAAAAAGAAAGCAAATTCTTGATGGGGGATGAATTCATGCTTCCTGACATTATTCTGGCACACTGCGGCAGTTGGGCCCGCTCAGCAAAATTCCCATTAGAAAATAGACGTTTTAATGATTACATAAATTTGTGCTATGATAGACCTGCGGTCAGGCGATTAACTAAAAGTATTTCCTAAAAGAAGTTTTTCTATGCCTTTTGCTGACCAAAGCCCAGTAGCGAGAGCAGCAGTAATTAAATACCCACCGGTAGGAGCGTCCCAATTAAGCATCTCTCCGGCGAAAAAGATACCAGGCTTCTTTGATAGCATGAGATTATGATCAAGTTGATCAAAGTGTATCCCACCAGCTGTCGATATTGCTTTATCTATCTCTTCAAACCCCTGGTGTGTTATTCTGAGACTTTTTAAGTCGCCCAAAAGTTGTTCTTTAGAAAAAGAGTTAGAGGAGAATTCTCTTAAAAGTGTTTGTTTTACTTTATTTAAATTAAATACTTTTCTGAGGTGGTTGGACCAACTTACTTTGGCAAGCGGTTTTTGAAGGGCATGATTTAGCTGGTCTTCGTTCCAATTCGGTAGGAGGTCTAAAAAAACCTCTTCACCTTTTCTGATAGCTGGCGACAATGAATATATTCCGCCACCCTCGATACCGGTTTGAGTGATTACAATTTCTCCTTGCGATTTTATTTTTCCAGACCTTAAGGTAATTGCCTTTACCGGTTCTCCAAAATATTTATTTAAGTGTTTGCTCCAATTAATTTTCAAGCCAACGTTTGAAGCACAGAATTTTTCACTTTTTACGTCGGTTAACCATTTAAGCCATCCAGCATCTGATCCAAGACGTCGCCAGCTAGCTCCACCCATGGCAAACAAAATAGCTTTCGCAGAAATTTCTTCTTCGCCGTTTTCAGTTTTGAAAAGTAGTGACATATTGTTTAATGAAATGGCTTTCATTTTGTGTCTTCTGGTAACGCCTCTCTTGTCCAGTTGAAAAAGCCAAGCTCTTAGTAACGGCGATGCCTTCATGTGTGTCGGAAAAACTCGGCCAGTGCTTCCCGTGAAAAGTTTGATGCCCAGTGACGTTGCCCAAGTTTGAACGTCATCAGGTGTGAAGTTTTCTAGCGCACTTAGTAACTGCGGGCTTGTTTCGGAGAAAATATTCAAAAATTTTTCAAAGGGTTCATTTTTTGTTAAGTTCAGTCCTGATTTTCCCGCCATCAAAAATTTTCTACCCATTGTAGGCATTTGGTCAACAATGGTTATATTGTAATTAAGTTTACTTAAATAATCGGCTGCCATTAAACCTGCGGGACCGCCACCAACAATTAGTACATCACACATTCAACGTCCTTATTTGTTGTGACATTTATTGCTATTATATATTACGAAAGAGTCATTTGTAATCTTAAATACAAACTTAACTTAAAGGAGGAATTTTTGGATAAAAATGATAAGCTTTTACCAGTTTGTCCATTGTGTTTGCGCGAGATACCACCAGGCGTACCGCAAAGTCTTCATCATCTAATCCCAAAACTTAAGGGAGGGAAGAATGGTCCAACTATTTTAGTTCATCATATTTGTCACAAGGAAATTCACGCTACCCTTACAGAGGGGAAATTAGCAAAAAAATTTAACTCTATTGAAACTCTTAAAGCGCATCCAAGGCTTTCGAAGTTTTTTGATTGGGTGGCTAAAAGGCCGGCAAATTTTTTATCTAAGGTACCCAAAAAAAGAAAAACTTAAGTCATCAAACGCTTTATGCCTGCGATATGATCTGATCGCGCTGATAAAGAAGTAGCGAGCAGCTCATGAGCTCGGCTTATCAAATTTTCTGCCATAATTACTTCATCTACTAAGCCAAATTCATAAGCCTTGTCAGAGTCTAATTTCTCACCTGCAAATAGCATTAATTTTGCTCGACCAGGACCTATCAGATCAATAAGCCTTTTTGGATCGGAAGGTTGGGGCAAATAGCCCATTTTCATAACAGGATAGAAAAATTTTGATGACGGAACGCAAATTCTAATATCGCATGCTAAAATCATTCCGAAAGCACCTCCGGCAACGGTACCATTCAAAGCGGCAATTGTAACGCAGTTAAGTTCCTTCAGATTTTTTGATAATTTTTCCCAAATTGGTGACGTTGCTAACCCAGATTTCACTTCACCCAAATCTGCACCGGCACTGAAGGTTTTGCCTTGGCCAGTTAGGATCACTCCCCTAGCTTTATTAGCTTTTTCAATAATAGTTAATAGCTCTTCCAGCATCTTAGAGGACAGTGAGTTAGCTTTTTCTGGGCGATTGATTGTAATTTCCCAAACAGCATTTTTGTGTTTTTTTAAAGTAATCAAATTAGGTTCACTTTCCGACGAATTACCTCATCGCGCAGTGAAATTTCTCTTCCAACAAATTCATCTGCTTCTGAACTACACATCCACAAAAGAGCCTTCGCAGGCCAGTCTGCGGGTATATGAGCGCTCCAATCTAATTGGCTAACTTGATTGATACCACTCTCTTTTATTTCAAGTTGCATTTGGGTGGCAACGGTACCAGGAGAAAGACCTATTGCTCGAATTCCATGTTCAAAATATTCAGTGTGTAAACACTGTGTTAACATTGCAGCACCAGCTTTTGATGCACAATAATGGCTCCAACCTGTCAGCGGATTATGCGCTGCTCCAGAGCTTACATTTAAAATTGTCCCCGCACCATTTTTGACCATTTTGGGTAAAACGGAGTTTGTTGTATAGAAGACACTTTTGAGATTTGTATCAATAACACTTGACCAGTCTTCTGGTTTTATCTCGTGGATAAGCCCAATAGGCTGAATTGTCCCGGCATTATTTATCAAAATATCTAGAGCACCAAAATGCGCATGGCAACAATCTATCAACTCACTTACAATATTTGGGTCAGAGATATCGCCTGCAAAGTACTCAGTACGATCGCCTAAATTTCTTTTTATATTCTCTAACTTATCTGAGCTCCGTGCAGTCAGCATGACATTCGCGCCTGCTTCTACAAAAGTTTTTGCTGCAGCCTCTCCAATTCCTTGGCTTGCTCCTGTGATTAGAACTGTTTTACTACTTAAATCTACCATTGTTGTGGACTCACATAAAAAAACGAAAAAATTTCAAATTTACACTATATATTGTTTATCTTGACGTTAAAGAGCCCTAAATACAATTGACGAAATTATTACTTATTTGGATGATGCATGCGCAATAAAATTTTCAGATTAATTTATTTAAGCTGTATCTGGGTTTTTCTTCCATTATTAGCTCATGCTGAATTGAGTAGTAGAGAAGTCTGGGATAATTTTAAAAAACTATTGGAAACGGGTGGCTACCAAGTCATTGGGCAAGAGATCTCAGCTGGATCAGATTTAAGCATAAAAAACGTTCAGATTTCTTTTGAAGTGGATGCGCAAACAGATATTAACTTTGATATTAGTTCTGTGAACTTAACCAAAAACGAAGATGGTTTTATCTACATTAGATTGCCGGAAGAGATCTATGTTCAATATCTAAATGAGGACGAGTTTGGATATAAAACTGCAGCTAATATCTTGGTACGTGCACGGCAGCTTCAATTTAAAGTATCTGGTAGGCCGTTTAAGTTTTTATATGAAATTTCGGCCTCTTCTGCTGGGTTTGTTTTGGTTGAATTGCTTGATAATGGATTGCCCTCGTCAGACTTCTCATCAAACATGGAGTTGGTATTAGCTGATATTAATTCAACCATAGCAATATCTGAAAACGCAACAACCGAAGTCAAATCTCTGATTTCGGCGTCGGGAGCTTTAATAAAAGGCGGTGTAAAGTTGCAGAGCATTCCGATGGAATTGAATTTTCAGTATGTAGTAGATCAATTAAAATCAAATTCGATTTCAAATGAACCCAAAGTTTCAATGGATGAAGATTTTGTATTGGCTTTAGAAAAAGGCTTTTCTTCTACTTCAAATTTTGGATTTGAGAAAAGCGAGTTGAGTTTAAATGCAACTACGCCTGGCGGGCGTCCCGTTATAATGTCTTTCAAAACGGGGCCTTCCTCCCTTACCAGTGCTATTTCTCAGTCTGGATTTTTTATTCAGTCAAATAATGAAAAATCTTTACTTAACCTTGATGTGCCGTCAAATGGACTGAATTTTGATTTAGATTTCGAAGAATTTACTGTCACTTCAAGTATTCCAATTTTGGCTAAAACTGGCGAACAAGAGTTTGGATTGGGGGTCAAATTATCTGGCTTAAAACTTTCTGATACTTTGTGGGGACTGGTTGATTCTGAAAATCTAATGCCAAAAGGTCCTGGCAGCATAGAGTTCGCAATCGATGGTGCAACTATTTTGGAGGAGGGTTTAACGAGTGGCGCGATAATGGAAAATCACAATCTGGATCCGTTAGGGTTTGGTCAAATTTTAAAATTTAGGCTAAAGGATTTTTTCCTTGATGCCCTTGGGTTAAAAATTGAAGCCAGTGGGAGCTTTGAATTTGATAATGGAGATTTTGAAACTTTTGAAGGCATCCCAAGGCCTATAGGAAATGGTTCTGTAAAGTTAGAAGGATCTGATGCATTTATAGACAGGCTTGAAAAAATGCAACTATTTCCATCCGAAACCATAATGGGTGCTAGGATGATGTTAGCATTAATAATGCGTGTGGTAGATGATGATGTTTTAGTATCAGAATTTGAGATAGATCAAAAAGGTAAAATTTACGCAAATGGTCAGCGTTTGCGATAATTTATATGCAAATATAAGAGATTAACGTCCATATAAATCTTTTAATAAAAAGTAAAAAAGGCTTAAGGTAGATATGTTAGAAACAACCTGCCAAAAAATTTTAGAGCAAGCAAAACTTGCGGGAGCGGAAGAAGCTGATGTGTTGGGAATTGATGCGACTTCTACTTCTGTAGAAGTACGAAAGCAAACTCTAGAACAAATAGAACGCAGTGAGAGCACGGAATTTGGGTTACGTGTATTTATTGGGAAAAGGCAAGCCGTCGTTTCTGGATCAGACTTATCAGATCCCTCAATTAAATTTATAGCTGAACGTGCAGTTGATATGGCAAAAGCCGCACCAGTTGATCCGTACTGTGGTCTAGCAGATAAATCTCAACTAGCTAGATTTTGGGATATAGATGAGTTTGAACTGTCTGACCAGCTGGACGAACCTCTACCCGATGAATTGGAAAATATAGCAAAAGAGACGGAATATTATGCTCTACAGAACAAATCTGTGGAGCAGGTTCAGGCCGCAAGTACAGGATATAGCAAAACCAAAATTCATTTATGTGCGACTAATGGATTTAACGGTGGTTATTCAAAAACAAGTTTTTCAAATTCGTGTGTAGCAATTGCAAGATCACAAGCAGGACTTGAGCGTGATTATGATGGTGATGTGCGCATCTTTAAAAGCGATTTACGGAGTCCAGAAGAAATAGGCTTCTTGGCAGCTAAGAGAGCCGTATCTCGGCTCGAAGCCCGTAAACCTGAAACTGGTATTTACCCAGTAGTATTTGATGAGCGCATATCATCATCTTTAGTCGGTCACTTACTTTCTGCAACAAACGGTTCTTCAGTAGCACGGGGCACTTCTTGGCTATTAAATAGTAAGGGATCTGTGATTTTGCCTGAAAATCTTTCAATTATAGAAGATCCACACAGGCGACGAGTTAGTAGTAGCCGTCCATTTGACGCTGAAGGTTTGGGAACCAAAACAAGAAAAATAGTCGATAATGGTATCTTATGTGATTGGACAACCGATTTATCTTCTAGCCGAAAACTAGATCTGAAATCTACTGGAAATGCGTCAAGGGGAATTGGGAGTATTCCTGTGCCCAGTAATTGGAGTATTTCTTTAACACAAGGTACTAAATCCCAGTCAGAATTATTAAAAGATATGGACTGCGGCGTGTTAGTAACATCGCTGATTGGTTCAACAATTAATCCAAATAATGGTGATTACTCGCGAGGGGCATCAGGCTTTTGGATTGAAAATGGAGAAGTTCAATATCCTATATCTGAGCTCACTATTGCAGGAAACTTAAATAATATGTTTAAGGAAGTAATACCTGCTAATGATGCTCGGCGATATATTTCTCGAGTGGTGCCTTCACTTCTAATAGATGGAATGACAATTGCAGGATCTTGAAAATTTAAAAACAGCTGCACTTCAGGCTGGCAAAATAGCACTAGGATATTTTAATAAAAACTACAAAACTTGGGATAAGGAAGCCGGAGCGGGTCCTGTCACTGAGGCCGACCTAGAAATTGATGATTTCTTGAAAACATTTCTCTTAAATTGCTCACCGCAATATGGCTGGTTAAGTGAAGAAACGGAAGATGGCTCGTCGCGCCTTACAAAAACAAAAGTGTTTATTGTGGATCCCATAGATGGAACACGGAGTTTTATTGCTGGCGACGAGACATGGGCCCATTCTTTGGCTGTAGTTGAAAATGGTATACCCTTGGCAGCAGTAATTTACCTACCCAAAATGGATTTACTTTATACGGCAGCGGTCGGCAAAGGTGCATTCCTTAATGGTGACAAAATAGCTGTATCGCAAAACTGTGAGTTAAAAAGTGCAGAAATACTGACCAAGAAATCAATTTTTGAGGAAAATATTTGGAAAAGTGGTAATTCTGCCCTTTTCAAGCAGCGGTATCGTCCATCGCTAGCTTATCGATTAGCTCTTGTGGCTGAGGGAACGTTTGATGCCATGATCACTTTAGGTAGATCATGGGAATGGGACATCTGTGCAGGACATCTTTTGGTTTCAGAAGCTGGTGGTAGTGTCACCAATAGCGTTGGAAATGAAATCGTGTATAACTCCAACGCCGGAAGTTCCAAAGGCATAATAGCTGGCAATCCCGCCATTCACAAAAGCGTAACTAAAGAATTAAACTTTTAAGATCTAAATCTTTAAAAACGGCTGGGCAATTTTGTGTATGATTTTATTAAACTTCAAAGGTGCGTCAGTTACGGCTAGGCAGATGCAACCCTCTTCATCTGATGCGACTGGTGTGTGGTGGGTATCCCCATCAGCGAGTTCGATGTCGCCTGGTCCAAAATAATCAATCTCATCTTTAAATGCCCCTTTAAGCACCAAAGTTATTTCTCTGCCCTGATGGCTGTGCTCCGGAACCGCTGTGCCTGCAGGAATATAAAGTAAACGAGCAGAAACTTTTTCGGAATTCACTAATATTTTTTGCTTTACACCCATACCAATTGGTCGCCAGTCTATATCATCCAAATCACACCCAACATAGTCCGCCAAAGGCTCGGGCAATTCCAATTTTTTAGGCGTCGCTTGTACCTGTTCGGGTGTTTGATCTATTAGTGCAAGTGTTTTAGCAAATGCGTCTACATCAATTTCATTAGGCTCCAAATTTTCGAAAACTGCTCCGCCCATAGCTTCCAAGCTTTCTAATTCTGCTCTGCATTGGTCACACATCGAAATGTGGGTAGCAATTGCAAGTGAGAATCCTTCTTCTAATTGACCTGCGGAGTATGCCAATAACAACTCCTTGGATAAATGGTGTTTAATGTCGTGTTTTTTCATGTTTCTCTCTCTACATCATTGAATGGCGCAGTTTTTCAAGGGCTAATCTAATGCGCGATTTAATTGTTCCCAGGGGCAATCCTGTAATTTCTGCTATTTCGCTATGTGATAGTTCTCCAAGGTATGCCTTTTCTACTAACACTCGTTGTTTTTCGGGCAACTCTTCCAAAGCTGACGTAAGTCGTTCAGTTTCCTGTTGAAGCTCTACAACCGACTCTTGGTCCGGTTCATAATCTTGGTCAGGATATAGCTGTTCTGGCTCTGGTCTGTTTTGTTTTCTAATCGCATCAATTTTTTTGTTGCGAGCAATCGTGAAAATCCAAGTAGATGCGCTTGCCCGCGAAGGATCAAATAAATGTGCCTTTCGCCAAATGGTTGCCATAACCTCTTGGCTGCACTCCTCTGCCATCTGGGGGTCAGCGCCAGATTTCATTAAAAATGCCTTCACTCGTGGAGCAAAGTGGTTGAACAGTTCTTCAAAAGCCGAAGTGTCTTTCAAAGTATCAACTTTTTTAAGTAGCTCTGCCCAAATTTGTTTATTGTTACTGTCTGCTGACACGTTTTTTTTGCTTTCAATATTCTCAGAATCAATATCATACACCCTGAAATTTATCGAGTGGTCCGAAGCGCGTATTTTTGTCTCAAGCAACATATTAAGTTTATTCGTTTCAAATATTAATTTGGATCAATTTAAATTACTTTTCATCCGGAACTAAGCAAGCTGCGTATTAATTCAAAATAGGAATAAATAATGACTTTTCAAAAAATGCCTATCCGCCCTAAAAAAATTGCTGTCGTCGGTGGTGGAATTTCCGGGCTAGGAGCAGCATATGCACTTTCAAATACATATCAGGTAACGTTGTTTGAAGCAGAAAACCGTTTAGGCGGTCATGCTCGAACGGTTTTTTCCGGAAAGAGTGGCCAACAACCAGTCGATACTGGTTTTATTGTGTTTAATTACCCCAATTATCCAGAGCTCACACAACTATTTTCAGAACTGAATGTTCCAATTGCTAAGAGCGATATGAGTTTTGGCGCTTCCCTTAAGGATGGAAAAATTGAATACGCACTTAGAAATTTTGATGCGATTTTTGCACAGCGAAAAAATATTTTAAACCCGCAGTTTGTTAAGATGGTGTGGGATATTAATAGGTTTAACACGATCGGCTTAACAGTTGCCGGCGATGAGTCATTGACTATAGGGCAGTTCTTGAAGCGTCTTAAAACCGGTGATTGGTTTCGTGATTACTATTTGTTACCTCTATCAGGCGCGATCTGGTCAACGCCAACTGAAAAAATTTTAGATTTCCCTGCCTACGCTATGCTTCAGTTTTTCAAAAATCACGCATTACTCAGTAGAAGTGGTCAACATCAATGGTATACTGTCAAGGGAGGATCAAGGGAATATGTTTCTCGACTTGAAAATGCTTTGGTTCAGAAGCAGGTTGAAATCCGGGTCAATACGCAGGTTGCATCGGTGACACGTCATGCAACTGGCGTGGTTGTTAAAACATATTGCAGTGAACCCCAAACTTTTGACGAAGTTGTTTTTGCAACCCATTCGGATGACACTTTGGCTTTATTATCTGACCCTTCTGAAATTGAACAACGAAATTTGGGTTCCATAAAGTATCAGGACAATGAAGTCGTACTACACTCTGATGTAGGAGTAATGCCAAAGCTATACAAATGTTGGTCTAGTTGGGTGTATACTGAAAGAAAAGATAAAAGCACGGATAAAATAGATTTAACATATTGGATGAACTCTCTGCAGCCAATACCGCTTGATGATCCTCTGTTTGTTACACTCAACTCAACACACAACATTGATCAAAATAAAATACATGATCAGGTAACTATGCGTCATCCGGTTTATGACCTAGGCGTTCTTAATATTCAGAAAGATATTTCATTGAATAATGGTCATAATAGAACTTGGTTTTCTGGTGCCTGGATGAAAAATGGGTTTCATGAAGACGGTCTGTCCTCCGGGTTAGACGTTGCTAGAAGCATTCTAACCAAAGATACTTTAGCAATAGCTGCAGAATGACGAGTGTAAAAATTATAAATGGTCAAACATGGCATGGCCGTCGTGGTAAGGTCGAAAATGATTTTAAATACTCTATAGACTACTTGTTATTTGATCCTGACAGCCTCAACGAGGCACCATTGCTTCTTTCAAAAAAAGGAGGTTGGTTCTATGGAATAAACCAAGACGACTATGGAGGCCTTAATGATCTAGGTGAGCCCAAGAAATGGGTAAATAAAATATTAGAGTCTCGAAATATTAATTGCGTCACCAAAATTTTACTTTTAGCACAACCTCGTATTTTGGGCCATGTTTTCAATCCAGTAAGCTTTTGGTTGTGTTTTAATGATTTAGAACAGTTGGTTGTTGTGCTTGCGGAAGTATCTAATACTTTTGGAGACCGACATTCCTATTTATGCCATCATAACGATTTTAGGATGATAAAAGCCAGCGATCGCCTTAAAGCAGAAAAAATATTTCATGTTTCCCCTTTTCAGCCGATCGATGGTTACTATGAATTTAGATTTGATATCGATATAAACACTAAAATTGGGATCTGGATCGACTTACAGATGCCGAAAGGTGGGGTCAAAGCAAATTTAATAGGCCGTCCCAGACGACTTACAAATAAAGATATTGTATGGTCATTTCTTCGAAGGCCATTAGGTTCCCGAAGAGCTCTTGCCCTAATTCACTGGCAAGCACTAAAACTCTATTTTAAAGGAGCTAGATACAGAAAGCGACCATCACCTCCAGATATAGAGGTCTCGTAATGTTATGGCGCTA
This sequence comes from Paracoccaceae bacterium, assembly GCA_045564975.1. Taxonomy (GTDB): domain Bacteria; phylum Pseudomonadota; class Alphaproteobacteria; order Rhodobacterales; family Rhodobacteraceae; genus Salinivivens. Next base: position 30,011 of record JBJLGF010000002.1, on the reverse strand, counting down.
TGCGCTGTTTTCGTGTGCATTGGGAATGGCAGGCTTGCCGATATACATTCACGCACCGAAATATTTTGTTGAGCAATATGAAATAAGCTTGGCTACTCTTGGGTTGGCTTTATTACTTCTGCGTTCTATTGACTTTTTTCAAGATCCCCTTTTGGGCCGATTGGCTTCATCCACTTTATCGCGAGGTTCTTTTCCATTGTGGATAGCTACCGCATTCATGTGCTTTGGAATGGTACTTCTATTTGCAATCCCAGCAATTATATCGCCACTTTTGTGGTTTTCGGTATCACTTATAATTCTTTTTTCAGGCTTTAGTTTTGCTTACATTAGGCTTTATGCACTTGGCGTCGAAGCCTTTGGTATGGAAGGTCAAATTAAAATCGCAAAGTGGCGAGAAGCGGGAACTTTAATTGGGATTTGTTTTGCCGCGGCAGCTCCCACAATGCTTTCTGTAACAGGATCAAATGGATACAAAATTTTTGCATTTTTATTCTGTGCTTTGATAATCATAGCAACATTTCTAATGGATTCTGACTTTAACAAAACTTTTGTTAAAGTTCAAAAGCAGATAACTTCAGTTTTTCCAACAGATGCTGATTTGCAAAGACTAATATTATTCGTTTTTTTAAACGCTTTACCAGTTGCAGTGACTTCCACACTTTACTTATTTTATGTGGATCATGTCCTCGGTTTGGAAGCATTGGGTGGAGCTCTCTTGGTGCTATTTTTTCTTTCAGCAGCCTTTTCAACTCCTTTTTGGACAAGATGGGCTGAACATTATGGAGCGCTAAAAGTATTAAGGATTTCCATGTTAGTTAGCATCCTTAGTTTTGTTTGGGCCTATAATTTAAATGCTGGTGAAGTTCTTGCTTTTTCAATCATTTGTTTTGCCACTGGACTTTCCTTGGGCGCTGATATGACTATTTTGCCTGCCATCTTTGCAAAAAGACTCGCAAAAACAAAGCATGATGCCAACGCAGGTTTTGGAATATGGAATTTTTCAAACAAACTAGCTTTAGCTTTTACGGCAGGAATTTTACTGCCGCTTATGGAGTTTGCAGGGTTTGAAACTCAAGACATGCGTTCTAGCTTAAGTAGAGAAGTGCTGGCAATGTCTTATGCGATTGTCCCATGTGGATTAAAGATTTTAGCACTTATCTGGCTGCAAAATTTGATTGGAAGAGATAAAAATTTATGAGAGATTGGTCTAAGAAACGTTACTGGATTGTTGGGGCTTCTGAAGGTCTTGGCTTGGCATTAGCTAAGAAACTGTCTGAAGCCGGCACCTCTTTGATCCTGACAGCTAGAAATGAAGCTCGATTGAAAGAAATAGCCTCCTCCTTACCAAACGAGGCAGAAGTTTTGCCACTAGATATTACTGATCTCAATGCCGTGAGAAAATCTGCAAAAATGTTTAAAAATGTAGATGGGTTTGTTTTCTGTGCCGGTGAATATTGGCCAATGCCAGCCCAGCATTGGGATGTTGAAAAATTAAAGTCTATGATTGATGTAAACCTTATTGGTGCTTTGCATACTTTAGATGTTATTCTTCCAATATTTATGGAAAAGAATAGTGGTCACTTAGTTTTCGCTGGAAGCTTAGTAGGTTATCGCGGCTTGCCTGGCGCGCTTGGGTACGGATCATCCAAGGCAGCTATTGTTAACTTGAGTGAAACCCTGCGCTTTGATTTAAGAGATACAGGGATTAAGGTCCAATTAATTAACCCAGGTTACGTAAAAACAAGATTAACAGATAAAAACAATTTTAAAATGCCTCAAATAATGTCCCCTGAAGTTGCTGCTGGAAAAATGTTTTCTAATATGAATAAAAATAATTTTTCGTCCAGCTTTCCCGCGCCTTTTTCCTGGTTGTTCAGAGTGTCGCAACTACTTCCAGAATCAATTTATTTTAAATTATTTTGATACAATCTCTAAGTGTTGTGTCAGATTTTTTATTTTATGTAACCAATCATTAACAATTGACATTTCAGAAGGTGCTGCACTAACCCCCGGTGCAATTTTATTTTGTGCGACAGCCTCTACGGCAAATGAGACAGGTAAAGAAACCAGTCTTGCCATGGCCGTAGAAACAGAATCCCCGTACGCATCAAGTGCGAATGTTTTATGCCATTTTGTTTTGTCGCCATTTGAAGCCTTTAATGAAACAATCAAAACAACTCGATCTACTTCATTTTTACGATAAGCATTATCTAACCAAAGTTTATCGGACATTTTAGTCAATTGTTCATCGTCATTTTCTCCAGATAATTTCTCAATTTCTGAAAAAATTTCTGACCAAGCATTTTCCCAGCCTTTTAGCCTTAATGTGCCCCTCACGAATTCTTTTATCCTCCAGTTATTGTTAAAGTGATATTGATTTATAAAGGGTAAAGAATCTCTATTTGGGTAGACTTCGAATTCTTCGGGCACCGGTAAAGGGGCAGTGTATGTTGAGATAGCATCCCAAGGTCGTCGCGCATCAAACTCTTTAAAGTCTTTAATAGAGCGAGATGGAGATTTTAATGCTTTTAAAACACCCAGTGGAGACCAACTAAATTTATAGCAAAATGGATTTTTAACTTTTGGAATTCCACCACAGTAAGAAAAAAATGAGACATCATTTTCATCATCTTGATCTTTTGAATTTCGGTAATTTTCTATAAGTGTATGAGCCATTAGATGGTCAATACCTGGGTCTAAACCTACTTCATTGACCAGGCATAAGCCAGTTTTAAGGGCCAAATTATGCAGCTCGTGCATTTCTGGGGAAATATATGATGAACTTACAAAGTGACTTTGACACTTTAGACATAATTTTGCTAAAGGTACGTGCCATTCTCCTGGCAACATTGAAACAACTATGTCACCTTTTTCTAGTTGGTTTTCCAATTTATGGATATCGAACTCTTTAATCGAATTTGTGATATCACCGACCGCCGATATTGCTTTTTCGATTGTTCTATTCCAGACAATGATATCGTGACCGTTGGTTATTAACTTACGTAAGCCGGGTATGGCTGATAGCCCTGTCCCACACCAGTGAATTGTCATTTTACACCTCGTTTAAACATTTCAAAAAAGTTTCTTTAGCTCTTTTCCACACACCTTCTGTAGGTTCATTTAAATTCAATAACAAAGGTAACAATTGATTGGAAAAGTCAACGGAACTTTCATATGGTAGTAAAGACGGTAAGTTATCAATAGCCATCACATCTAGAGGGTTTGGGTCGTTAACCCGGATTACGGGGGTGGCCCAATTTGTAGGAGAATTATAAATTGGGATTGGATTAAAGCTACTATCTGGATCACAAGAAATATCCCCTATGATCCTTAATTTTCGAATTGAATTAAGATATTTATGTCTTACAAAAATCGGAGTTCCAGGTCTTGCTAAAATACAATTTAAAAAAAGTTCATGCTCCAATATCTCTGGAAATGGCTCACCGTTTTTTGTTTCTTCAACATCCCATTTTGTGACTCTAAGCCCTAGAGATTCACAGAAATCTATTGCTCCTCTTCCAACTCTGCCCAAAGCACCAACGACAAGAATTTTTGGAAATTTGTTTGCAATATTCACAAATGCATCTCGTATATTATTTACCATTGCTTCTTTGTTTTTAAAAAAATTTACTGGACCACAAATGCCTTTTGTATTTAGTTGGTCTGCATAAGCTTTTAGAGAGACTGCTGCACCCGCATAGCCCGCCCAATATCCAAAGGCCGCTAGACGCCTTCCTTCTGGATCGGTTAGATATTCTAGATCATAAAGTACGCCGTTACCTCCTTTAAATTTTTTCAAAAGTTCCAACCCGGCAGTTTGCCCTTTGAATGCGTGACCAAACATAATATGTTTATGTTCTAATATCTCCACATCTTCCGATAGTTCTTTTAGTCCCAGAATAATGGCGTCTTTAGGTGCTCTTGGCCAGGAATGTTGATTAGCTATTTTACATCCGAGTTTATGATACTCTTCGGTAGGAATAATCCGATCAGCACTTTCTTCGACAGTGACTTTAATACCGTTACTAATTAATTTCGAAGCGTCTTGTGGAGTAATTCCGACTCTTTTTTCATTTTTTCTTTGCTCTGATCTAATCCATAAATGAAGCATTCTTTTACTCATGTGTAAGTTCGTTTTGTCCAACGCGCCGGAGTTTCTAGGTGCGGGAGTGCATTCATTTGTGATATTACAAATCCTTGGTCATAATAAAGTAATTTTGTGATCCCAGTGTTGCAGCTGGCTAAAAGACAGTTTCCGAGCGCTTCTGTATTTAAGTTCAGTGTATGCTTAACAGCCATTGCAACTATACCGCCTGAAGTTACTAGTAAAATCTTTTCCCCAAGATCTTTGATTTCATGCAAACCTTCAGACACCCTAGATTTATAATTTTTAAATGTCTCTGGAGGGTTCATGATTTCTCCATTCTCCCATTTCTCAAATGTTAAGTTTAGATGTCTTTTGAAGCTTGCCTCATCTTTAGGAAAATCAATGCCAAATTGATTTTTGAGTAAACCTGCTAAGTCGTATAGCCTGATTTCATTAAATCTTTCATCCCTGACGACCGGCGTTTTTGTGTCTACATCCATCAGAATTTGGGTATCTATTTGCCTAGTTAAAGTACCTGTAACTATCACATCATAAGATAATTTTAGCTTACGAAAATGTTCCCCAACCCACTTGGCTTGCATTCTGCCGAGCTCACTTAGGTGATCATAATCCTCCTCTGAAGTGGCATTTTGCTTTGCTTGCCCATGCCGAACTAGCGTGATTTCAGGCATTAGAGTTCCCCTGGATAAAAGTCTATTTAAAGTACAACCATTCTGAATCACAAATTTTTAAATTAAGCAAATTAATGTGGATTAATTTGTTTGGCGCAAATAAGTTACCTGTTGTCGGGATTAGTTGACTGATTATCACTCTTTAATGATGTATACTTATTTCATAGCCGGAGAAAATAATGCCCCAGAAGATTTCTTTTACCTTAGATGGAAAAAAAGTTGAAGCTGATGATGGTCTAACAATATGGGAAATTGCTAATGGGCGAGGCATAAAAATACCTCATTTGTGTCATAAGCCTACACCGGCTTATCGACCAGACGGAAATTGTCGGGCGTGTATGGTTGAGATAGAGGGTGAAAGAACTTTAGCAGCGTCATGCATACGTGAACCTACCGAAGGTATGATTGTTTCAACTAATACTGATCGTGCAAAATCTTCACGAAAAATGGTTGTAGAAATGCTTCTTTCTGATCAACCTGAGGCAAGTATTTCCCATGACCGTTCTAGCCATTTTTGGGATATAGCAGAGCAAAATGAAGTTACCGAAAGCCGTTTACCCAAAATTGAAAAAGATCGAGTTCCCTTATTAGACGATAGTCATTTAGCAATGCGTGTTAATCTGGATGCCTGCATTCAGTGTGGGCTTTGCGTTCGTGCTTGCCGTGAGGTGCAAGTTAACGACGTGATTGGAATGTCGGGCCGCGGTCACGACGCATACCCCACATTTGATCTAGCTGATCCTATGGGGGATAGCACATGTGTTGCTTGTGGCGAATGTGTCCAAGCTTGCCCAACAGGTGCACTTATGCCTGCCTCTGTGCTGGATGATCGGCAGATTGGAGATAGTGCAGATTTTGATCGTGAAGTCAAAAGTGTATGTCCTTTTTGTGGCGTTGGATGCCAGGTATCCCTAAAGGTAAAAAATGAAAAAGTGAAATTTGTTGAAGGTATTAATGGCCCTGCAAATGAAGGAAGATTGTGCGTTAAAGGGCGCTTCGGTTTTGATTACATCCATCATGAGCATCGTCTTATGAAGCCTTTAATACGGCGTGATGATGCTCCTAAAAAAGGTTTGAATGTCGATCCCTACAACTGGCAAGAATTTTTTCGCGAGGCCACTTGGGATGAAGCACTAGATTTTGCTGCGGAAGGTTTCAAAGTTCTAAAAGAAAAAGTTGGCGGTGCATCTGTTGCAGGATTTGGTAGCGCAAAATGCACAAATGAAGAAGCTTATCTTTTCCAAAAATTCATTCGTCAGGGGTTTGGGCATAATAATGTTGACCATTGCACCAGGCTTTGTCATGCATCTTCGGTCGCGGCGTTGATGGAAAATGTTGGTTCAGCAGCAGTTACTGCAACGTTCAATGAAATTGAAAATGCAGATGTAGCCATCGTTATAGGCGCCAATCCCATAGAAAACCATCCCGTCGCAGCTACGTATTTTAAGCAATTTACCAAAAGGGGCGGCAAACTAATCGTAATGGATCCTCGAGGACAAGCACTCAAACGCTATGCTTCTCACATGCTTCAGTTTCGGCCTGGAGCTGATGTCTCGATGCTCAATGCAATAATGAATGTGATTGTTGAAGAAAAGCTTTATGATAGGCAATATATTGAAGCATATACCGAAAACTGGGATGCTGAAAAAATGCATCTAGAAGATTTCTCACCTGAAAAAATGTCTGAAATTTGTGGAGTAGAAGCCGATGTTCTGCGTGATGTTGCTCGAACTTTTGCGGGGGCAAAAGCAGGGATGATTTTCTGGGGCATGGGTGTTTCTCAACATATTCATGGTACAGACAATAGCAGATGCCTTATATCCCTTGCTTTAATGACTGGACAAGTCGGTCGCCCTGGAACAGGCCTCCATCCGTTAAGGGGACAGAATAATGTGCAAGGTGCCTCTGACGCAGGATTGATCCCAATGTTTCTGCCGGACTATCAAACAGTAACTGATGACGGGGTACGAAATGCTTTTACAGAAGTTTGGAATTCAGGAGATTTTTCTTCACAGAGAGGACTTACGGTGACTGAAATAATGGATGCTGTTCATCATGGATCAATTCAAGGGATGTATATTCTTGGTGAAAATCCGGCCATGTCCGACCCAGATGTTGAGCATGCTCGTGATGCTCTTGCTAAACTTAAGCATTTGGTGGTTCAGGACATCTTTCTTACTGAAACTGCAAATTATGCAGATGTTATACTTCCAGCAAGTGCTTTTGCTGAAAAAAATGGTACTGTGACTAATACGAACCGTCAGGTCCAAATGGGACGAAAAGCTATCACTCCTCCTGGTGAGGCTAAGGAAGATTGGTGGATAGAGGTGCAGTTAGCAAAAAGAATGGGACTTAAATGGAATTATGAAAGCCCGTCTGATGTCTTTGCTGAAATGAAGCTCAATATGCGATCTCTAGATAACATTACTTGGAAACGCCTTGAAATTGAAAATGCAGTTACCTATCCTTCCCTTTCTGAAGATGATCCAGGTCAAGCAATTGTTTTTGGAACTGGATTTCCCCGGCAAAATGGCCGGGCTCGTTTCACTCCTGCGAGTATCATTGCGCCAGATGATGTGCCGGATACTGACTATCCTATGATACTTACTACTGGCCGGCAGTTAGAGCATTGGCACACAGGCTCAATGACACGAAGAGCCAGCGTACTGGATGCTGTTGAACCTGAGGCCAATTGTTCTATGCATCCCAAAACATTGCGTAAATTGGGTATCAAGCCTGGTGGTCATGTTCGTCTTACCACAAAACGTGGAAGCATAGTGGTAATGGCTCGAATGGATCGTGCGGTTTCTGAGAATATGGTTTTTCTACCCTTTGCATACGTAGAAGCAGCGGCAAATATATTGACTAATTCTGCGTTAGATCCTTTTGGTAAAATCCCTGAGTTTAAATTTAGTGCAGTTAAGGCAAATAAAGTATAAACCTTACCTGATACTAGTATCCGGCTTCAAAATTTACCTGATAGAGCAATGGTTTTCCTTTTTCAAACCTGTCAATATTAGTTGCAATAACCTTTGATGCAGTATGTGGCCTTGATTCAGAAGCTATATGAGGTGTAACAGTTATCTTTGAATGCCACCAAAATAAGTGCTCTGCCGGCAGTGGTTCTTGCCTAAACACATCCAAAGTAGCATGCGCAAGTTTTCCATTATCTAAGCTTTTCAGAAGTGCCTTTTCATCAATCAGAGTGCCCCTTCCTGGATTTATTATTACAGCGTTTTTTGATAAATAAGAGATAGTTTTTGTATTAATAATATTTTCTGTATCGGCAGTAGATGGCAAAAGTAAAATAACGATTTCAGAGCCGCGTAGTGATTTTTCTAGCCCATCAAAACCATGGTGGCATATTACATTATCAATTGATTTTTTAGTTAAACTCCATCCACGCACTTTAAAACCAATATTTGCTAATGCACTTGCACACTCGGCGCCAAGGGCTCCTAATCCCAAAATAGTTATGATCCGGTCGCTTGCTAGTGGAGGTGATGACCAATCTCTCCATTGCCCGTCTTGCCCGAAGATATGTAAATCAATCCCTAGATGATATCGCATTACATGACCCAAAACCCATTCTTTCATGCCTTGAGTTAGGCCTTTATCAACCATTCTTGCTAATGGTACTTTCAAAGTTTCATTTTTAACTACATCTTCAACTCCGGCCCATAAATTTAAAACAGCTTTTAGGTTTGTAAAAACTGAAAAATCTTTAATTGAGCTATTCGGGGCATAAATGATGTAATCTACTTCCGACGGTGGTAATTTTTTGGATAATTTATATTCAAGCCCTATTAAATCTAGTTCTTTTTTAAGAGGTTTTTGGTATTGATCCCATCTGTCTGTGACTGCGGCGAATAGAATATTTATCATATTACCCCTCGGGGTTTATGTACGTGCGCCGATTGCAACAGCCCAAAGGCTACCATAAGTACTAGTAATGAGGACCCACCATAACTTACTAAAGGTAGGGGAACTCCAACAACTGGAGCTAGGCCCATAACCATTGCCATATTTACAGAGAAATAAAGAAAAAAAGTAATCGTTACGCCGTAAATAAGTAGTGATGAGAAACGGTCCTTATTTCGAATAGCAGCTATAATAGCGAATGCGACGATTAAAGTGTAAACTGTCAACAAAGAAATTCCTCCAATAAAGCCAAATTCTTCTGCCAGTGTCGTAAAAATAAAGTCAGTATGTTTCTCTGGCAAGAAATTAAGCCTTGATTGAGTTCCCTGCCCAAAACCTCTACCCGTCCAGCCGCCGGAGCCAAGCGCTATCTTCGATTGAGTAATATGGTATCCTGCCCCTAGTGGATCTGATGATGGATCAAGAAATGTATCAATTCGACGATATTGATAATCATTCAAAATCTGCCAATCTTCGCCACGACTATTTAAAACAGCCAGTATCCCTCCCACACTTAATGATAAAGCTGCAACAAAATATCCCCAGTGGACCCCAGCTAAAAACATCATTACACCGCCTCCTAGAACAATTAGTAAAGCGGTTCCTAAGTCTGGCTGTTGAAGAACGAGATAAAATGGGAAAAAAATCAGCGCCAGTGGTATTATTATCCATAGCGGCTTCGAAACACGCTTGTCTTGCAACCAATCATAATAGAAAGCCAAAATCATTATCAGTGTGATTTTGGCCATTTCAGAAGGTTGCAAACTAATAAAGCCCAAGTCTAACCATCGTTGCGCGCCCATGCCAGTTGAGCCAAAAAACTTGACAAGAACTAACAATCCTAACGAGGCTAAATAAGCCAAGACAGACATACTTTTCCAAAACCAAATTGGAACCATTGCAATGCTGATCATAAGAGCAAATCCTACGAAAAAGCGCTTAAGTTGTGCAGAAGCCCATGGATACCAACTATTACCAGCTACAGAGGTCAACATGATAATGCCTATCGCCCCTGCAGCACAAAGAAGTAAAATTATTGGCCAATTCAAAAAAAATAGTTTGCGAAAACCTTTTGGAACAGCCCTGATTTTGTATTCGAGATAAGTCATACTTTGTTTTTTCCAAACATTTCTAACTCTTTTAGCACTTCTCCCAATTTATTCTGTTGCTTGAGGACTGCTGGTCGATCTTTGGCGGGATAAACTTCTAAAGGTGGCTTTCCTTTGAAAAGTGCTTGCAAGGTTATATCGCGAGCAATTGGAGCAGCTGATCTTGAGCCAGCGCCGCCATGTTCCACCACAACTGAAACAGCTATTTCTGGGTTATTATAGGGCGCAAAATTAATGAAAAGCCCATGATCTCTTCGTTTCCAGGGTAAGTCCTCATTTTTAGTTACGCCAATTTCTCTTTCTTTATCTGTTATATTTCGAACCTGGCTGGTGCCAGTTTTACCTGCCATTCGATACGCATCACTGATAACGCGTGATCCGTAGGCAGTTCCCCTCCGGTCATTGCTAGCTTGGAAAAGTGCTTTTCTTACGATTTTAAGATGAGATTTTTCTATATCCAAATCTTGAATATTTTTTAAATTATGAATATTTTGTCCATTTATTGACCTAGTTAATATCGGATTAACGTTTTGGCCACTTGCCAAACGAGCAACCATAACAGCTAATTGAAGCGGCGAAGAAAGGACATATCCTTGTCCAATCGATGCATTCACCGTGTCACCGATTAGCCATTCTTGATCTCTATTATTTAGCTTCCATTCCCTGCTGGGTATTAGACCTTTTGTAATTGCCGACATTGGAACGTCATGTTGTATTCCCAATCCGAGTTTAATTGCCATTTTATTTATTCGATCAATCCCAACTTTAAGGGCTAATTCATAGAAATAAACATCGCAACTTTCACTCAGCGATTTTGCTAGGTCCATCTCACCATGGCCACCTTTTTTCCAACAATGAAAAAATCTATTTGAAACCTCGATTTTTCCTTCGCAGGAAAAAGAATCTTTGGTCCCAATAACTTTTGCCTCTAAAGCTGCAAGGGCAGTCACGATCTTAAAGGTCGATCCTGGCGGGTAAGCGTCTTGCACAGTTTTTGAAGCCAAAGGCCTAAATTCATTATCCCGAAGTTCATTGAAATCTGAATAGGAAATGCCTTTTACAAACTTATTTGGATCGTAACTCGGAGAAGAAGCAATAGCGAGAATTTCACCATTTTTACAATTCATAACTACTGCAGAGGCACTTTCTGAGCCAAGCCTGGCTTGAATATATGATTGTAAATCCGAATCTACAGTTAGCTGGATATTATTGCCTGGCTTTCCTTCTTTCCTATCAAGATTTCTCATTACGCGGCCTAGTGCGTTTACTTCTACCTTCATTACACCTGCTTTACCTCTCAAAACATCCTCATAATGTTTTTCGATGCCTACTTTGCCAACTTGAAATCGAGGGATTTTTAAAAGTGGATTGGTTTCGTTTCCTCTCTTGAGATCATTATCGCTCACTGGCCCAACATAACCTACAACGTGTGCATAGCTCTCAAGAGAAGGATATACCCTAGATAAGCCCTGTTCCACAGATACTCCGGGTAGATTAGGTGTATTTGCTGCGATCCTAGCTACTTCGGCAAAACTTAGTTGATCGCGGACCGTTACTGGTAAAAAGGGAGCACTTCTTTCAATTTCTTCAATTACTCTTTTTGCATCGCTTTGCGATATTTTTATAAGATTACTCAAAGCATATAATGTTTGTTCAATATTTCCTGCGTCTTCTTTTACAATAGTAATTCTAAAACTTTGTTCGTTTCGGGCTATAATTTTCCCATTGCGATCATAAACTTCTCCTCTGGAAGGAGCGATTAGTCTTATATTAATTCTATTCTCATCAGCCAGTAATCGATATTCGCTTGCTTCCTCAACTTGTAATTTTCGCATTCTAAAGGCCAGGCCTGTTATAAAAGCAATTTGCAAACCACCAACAATTAATCCTCGCCTAGATAGTTTCGCATAACTTTTTTGATTTAATTGAATTCTATCTGACATAATAATTAATCATTGGATTTTTTTTGCAGAATCTGCAGGATCCAGTTTATCAAAGCTTCCAATAAGTATCGAAAAGATTGGATATAGAGCCAAGGTAAATATTATTTCCATAAGCGTTAATCTGAAACCTGCGGATGGAATGAATAACAAAACTGAAATAAAGTAATAAAGCAGGAGAATAAGAGTTAAGCATGTCGCAATGCTACCCCATTCGAATAATAAGGCGATTTCTTCCTGATTTTGAAATTTTCTTTTTAACAAATAAAAGCCAAGCACAGTCATGAATGACATCAAACCTGGTGGTCGCATAAGAAAAAAATCTTCTATCAAAAAAATTATTGCAATGAGAATACTAGATATAAATTCAGGCCTTTTGGTGACTATAGCAGCAAAAAATACTAACAGAACATTTGGTCCTGACCAAGTCTGTGGTATTGTCTGCAAGGGTAAAATTTGGAAAAAAATGATTAACAAACCTATACAAAAGTACCCAATTTGATGAACAAAACTTTTTAAATTCATATTTATGTCCCGTTTGTCATCGTGCTTTGACCGTCAGGCAGGGTCTTCTTATTTTTTTCTATAATCAAGCTACCTGGGTTATCTATTACCTCTGTTCCAAAATTTCTCAAAACTCTTAAAAATTCAAGTCTTTCATAATCGGCTGCAAGCCTTACCCTTAACCTGCCGGAGGGGTCTAAGGCTAGCCTTCCAATAAGAAGATTTGGCGGAAAAACTCCGCCGCTACCAGAGGTTTCAACCCGGTCTCCAGGCCTAACCAGGTCTATATTTTCTAAAAATTCAACAGTTGGGGCAATCGTATTATCTCCAGAAATTAGGGCTTGCTGTCCGGAAGGTTGGATAGTTGCAGGAACAATAGAGGCTGTATCCGTTAGTAACAAAACACGAGCCGTTTTACTGCCTACGCCCGAAATGCGGCCGACCAACCCTAGCCCATCCATAGCTGCCCAGCCATCTTGAATGCCGTCTTGGATCCCAACATTTACAAGAACTGACTGGCGAAATGGGGAGCCGCTGTCAGCTAAAACAATGCTGGAAATGTGAGTTAGTTTAGGATCAAGTTGAAGATTGTTTAAGTCTAATAATCGTGCATTTTCTTGTTCCAATTGAAGGGCTGCTTCTTTCCAGCTTTTCATCCGCTGCAGCTCTCTTCTAAGCTCTTGATTTTGCTCATATAAAGATTGATAACTTCTAAAATCTTGGGTAATTCGGACTAGGCTAGTTACAGGTGCCATAACCCACTCAAATTTTGGTAAAATAGAATCAATCACCTCAGCTCTAAGTTTCTCTACACGTGGGTTATCCACACGCCAAAGTAAAAACAGAGCGACGAGCAAGAAAATAATTATACCGGTAGCCAAAAATCTAATTGGTGCTAAGGTATCCACTTCTTTTGGATTAGGCCTTGCCAAGTTGTCCTCTTTAGAGCTGGTGTGGGTTAACTATCATAGTCTATTGCATGTCTTAGTTGTTTTTCATACTCTAGCGCTTTACCAGTACCCATTGCGACACAATTTAAACTTTCGTTTGCAATGGATACAGCAAGACCAGTCCTTTCTCTTAAAGCTAAATCTAGATCTCCAAGCAATGCTCCCCCGCCTGTTAACATTACACCTCGATCGACAATATCAGCAGCTAAGTCCGGGGGTGTTACTTCCAGTGCCGTCATCACGGCTTCACATATTTGTTGGACAGGTTCGCCAAGCGCTTCTGCTACTTGGGATTGTGATATTTCGGTTTCCCTTGGAACACCTGTAAGCAAGTCGCGGCCTCGGATCATCATAGACTCTCCGCGTCCATCATCTGGCATTCTGGCAGTACCTATAGAAGTTTTAATTCTCTCTGCTGTGCTTTCACCAACTAGCAAGTTCTGTTGCCTTCTTAGGTAACTAATTATAGCTTCATCCATTCTATCTCCGCCTACTCGAACTGAGCGAGCATAGACGATATCTCCTAGTGATAGAACGGCAACCTCGGTAGTACCTCCTCCAATATCAACTACCATACTTCCTGTTGGATCGGTGATCGGCATTCCCGCTCCTATAGCTGCTGCAATTGGTTCAGCGATCAACCCTGCTCTCCTAGCGCCGGCAGAAAGTACGGATTGACGAATTGCTCTTTTTTCAACTGGGGTAGCTCCGTGAGGAACACATACTATAATTTTTGGTTTGGAAAACGTTGTTCTTTTATGCACTTTCCTAATGAAATATTTAATCATTTCTTCAGCAACATCAAAGTCTGCGATTACTCCATCTCTCATTGGGCGGATTGCTTCTATACTTCCAGGAGTCCTTCCGAGCATTAACTTGGCGTCTTCTCCAAATGCGAGGGCTTTTTTTTGGCCGTCTTTAACCTGATAGGCAACAACTGATGGTTCGGATAAGATGACCCCTTTCCCTTTAACGTATACAAGGGTGTTAGCGGTTCCTAGATCTATCGCCATATCTTGCGAAAAAACTCCCGTGATTGATCCTAAGCCCATCTACGCACCTACCTATAAATTCTTAACTTTTTGATTCGAAACCGTTGATTATCTAAATTTTATAAACTGTACATGAAAAATACGAAAGACTGTAAATTTTGAGTAAAACTATGAGTTCGTTCTGATATTTTGATCTTTGGTTAGTTTAAAATAAACTGGTGCTCGAAAAGTCGCTTTTCTTTATTGTAGTGTCGACTAGGCTAATCGTTGATTTTTCCTTAATAATAATAAAGTTAGAGTTGATGCTGGGGAGCAATATTATGAAATCGCATGTTAAAGCTTTAGTCGTGGGTGGTGGTGCAGTAGGAACGTCGATTGCCTATCATTTAGCCAAAGCAGGTTGGCAAGATGTTATGTTGCTTGAAAGAGATGAACTTACCTCAGGTTCAACGTGGCATGCTGCCGGTCTGCTACCATTATTTAATATGTCATATGCAACTACGCATATACACAAATATTCAGTCGACTACTATAAAACCCTGGAAACAGAGACAGGGTTGAATGCCGGGTTCTCAGTCGTTGGCAATCTGCGTATGGCGCAAAGTAAGGATCGCATGGATGAATACATGCTTTATGCTTCAACCGCAGAAACCTGTGAAGTCCCATACGAATGGCTTGCACCCAATGAAATCAAAGAACGCTGGCCACTGGTAAATACCGAAGATTTAGTCGGAGCCATTTATCATCCAACCGACGGTTATATAAACCCAGCTGATGTAACGATGGCTATGGCAAAAGGTGCCAGACAACTTGATGTTTCAATTGAGCGAAAATGGCAAGTTGATGGCTATGTATGGGATGGTATGAACTGGAAAGTCACTTGTACCAAGATGGAAGAGCAGGGGGGTAATCTAGTTGCATCTAAAGAACAGCAAGTCATTACAGCAGAACATGTTGTTACTGCTACAGGTAATCACGCGCAAAGGACTGCAAAATTACTAGGTATCAAAATCCCAGCAATTCCAGTTGAGCACCAGTTTATCGTTACCGAGCCAGATCCTGCTCTTGTTGATTTCCGTAATGCTGGTAACTCAGAGCATCCCGTACTTCGAGACGCAGATGCTAAGTGGTACGTTCGGGAAGAAAGGGGGGGGTGGATTTTAGGACCTTATGAAAGGAATGCGCCAGCCCGCTTTGAATATGGTGTTCCAGATAGTTTTCGAGCTGATTTATTCCCGTTAGATTTGGACCGGATTGAAGCGGAATACATGTCAATGATACATCGCATTCCCTCATCTGAAACAGCTGGTTTGAAAGATGATTTTAATGGTCCAATATGTTATACGCCAGATGGTAATCCCCTGGTAGGTCCGGCCCCAGGTTTGCGCAATATGTGGCTTGCAGAGGGATTTTCTTTCGGAATTACTGCGGCTGGTGGAACTGGCTATTACTTGGCTCAGATGATGGTTGAAGGGGAGGCTGAAATAGATATGGCATCCTTAGATCCTAAAAGGTACGGCAGTTGGATGACAACTGAATATGCTGCCAGAAAAAATGAAGAATGCTATGAACATGTATTTATTTTACATCATCCCGATGAGGAAAGAGAGGCTTGCCGGCCACTGAGAACAGCGCCGGCATATGAGAGACAAAAAAACTTAGGAGCTCAATTTGGTCAGGTTAATGGGTGGGAAAGAGCCAATTATTATGGGCCAGCAGATCCTCCGGAAGATTTTGATACCAAATCGAGAAGTTTCCGCCGTGGCCTATGGTGGCAGTACTCTCTAGAGGAAGCTAAAGCGGTACGCGAAAGCGTTGGTTTAATTGATGCGACGGCATTTACAAAGCACATAGTTAAGGGCCCAGGTGCAACAAACTTTTTAAATTGGTTTACGTGTAATAAACTTCCCAAGGTAGGGCGCATAAATTTAACATACGCATTGACCGATCACGGAACGACGCGAACCGAGTATACCATCGTAAGGCAAGGCGAGAATAGCTACTACTTGGTATCGGCTGGAGCTTGGAATTCTTACGATGGTGATTATCTTCGAAAAGCTGCTGAAGATAAAATGGAAGAGTTTGGTTATACTGAAATTCATGATGTTACTTCTCAGTGGGGAGTTTTTGCAATTGCAGGTCCAAAATCGCGAGATTTGTTAAAGTCCGTGTTAAATGATGTGGATGTTGAAAGTGCTCTTTCTAACAAAAGGTTTCCTTGGCTTTCAGCAAAAACGATTGAGATCGGAATGTGTCCGGTTAATGCGATCAGAGTTGCTTATACTGGCGAATTAGGGTGGGAACTGCATCATCCAATTGAAATGCAGAATTATTTATGGGATCGCTTACTATTAGCAGGCTCTAATTATGGATTAAAGTTGGTTGGAGCACGAGCGCAAAACTGGTTACGGCAGGAAAAGTCATACCGTGCATTCGGAACTGAATTAGGAAGAGATGCAACACCGTTAGAAGCCGGTTTATCAAGATTTATTGACTTAGAAAAGGAGTTTTTTGGTAAATACAAAATGGAGGCAACAGGCGTAAGGGCAAAGTGTGTTACCGTTTTAATTAATGGCCCAGGTGATGCAGATCCGTGGGGTCGAGAGGCTTTGTATTTAGAAGATGACACCAAGGTTGGACGATTAACTTCAGGCGGTTATTCAGTTGTTTTTGGTAAATCAATTGGCATGGGCTACATTCGACCGGATCTTGCACAGGAAGGTCAGAAATTAAAAGTCAAAATGTTTAATTCATTTTGGGATGCAGAAGTAACATGTGACAGTCCATATGATCCAAAAAATGAGACAATTAGAAAAGACGGTTAGCTTATTCATTGAATTTTTTAATTTAGCTGGAAGCCATTAGTACTTTGCATTAGTAAACGTGATAATCGTTAGTTTTAACAAGAGTTGTTTAGATGGTACAAACGATATCAAGTTTTTTGTCTGGGCACACATCTGAATCAGTCGCCATAGGCGCTTTAAACAAAGAGTGGCTCACATATGGCGCATTGCGAGATCTAGCACAAAAGGTAAATACAACCTTACGTGATAGTGGGATATCAAAAAAGGATCGGGTTGCAATTGTTCTGCCCAATGGGCCAACCATGGCCAGCGCTTTTGCGACTATTGCTCAGTTCGCAACTACTGCACCATTGAACCCTAATTATCGTGAAGAAGAGTTTGTTTTTTATCTAGAAGACTTAAATGCTAAAGCTGTTGTTGTTAATAAAGATTACGAAGGCCCCGCCGCGCTCGCGGCGCAACGTTTAAATATACAAATTATTCGTCTTGTAGAAAGTAAAGTAATTGCGGGTTTATTTTCACTAGAGGCAGAAAAAAAGAGCAATGTTATTGAAGATGAAGTGGTAAACGAAAACGACGTTGCTTTGATCCTTCACACCTCGGGAACAACATCTAGGCCAAAGATTGTCCCGTTATTACAGTCTAATATAGCGGCGTCAGCCTCAAATATAGCGCAATCTTTATCGTTATCTTCTTCAGACAGGTGTATGAGTGTTATGCCACTTTTCCATATCCACGGTCTCATCGCTGCTGTTTCAGCATCCTTGACTGCTGGAGCCTCAATTTGGTGTTCATCCGGCTTTAATGCTCTTTCTTTCTTTTCTAATCTAGATGAAGCAAAACCAACCTGGTACACTGCTGTTCCTACAATGCATCAGGCTATTTTGGCTCGTGCAGGTCGTAACGCTGAAACTATAGAAAATAACCCTCTTAGATTTCTGAGATCTTCTTCCGCTAGTTTGCCTGCTCAAGTTATGGGTGAATTGGTAGAAAGCTTTGGTGCGCCTGTTGTTGAGGCTTATGGAATGACCGAAGCGACCCACCAGATGTGCTGTAACCGTTTGGATAAACAGAAACCTGGCTCAGTCGGTATACCTGCAGGACCTTCTGTTAAAATTGCGCATGAAGTTAATAATAGTTTTGTCATGGGTACTGGAGAAGTTGTTATTTCTGGTGATAATGTGACGCCTGGCTATGAAAATAACTTAGAAGCTAATGAAAAAAGTTTTTTTGAGATTGATGGAGAACGCTGGTTTCGTACTGGCGATCAAGGCGCCTTTGATGAGGACGGATTTTTATACTTAACTGGTAGGTTGAAAGAGATAATAAACCGAGGTGGCGAAAAAATTTCCCCATTAGAAGTGGATAGCATACTATTGGATCATCCTGAAATTAAGCAGGTTGTCACTTTTGCTGTGCCTCACCCTAAGTTAGGGGAAGAAGTTGCTGCGGCAGTTATACTATCTGAGGGTAGTCAATCAGATGAGAAAGATATTAGAGGTTTCGCCAAAGAAAAAATGGCTGATTTCAAGGTGCCTCGTCAAATTGTCATTTTGGACGAAATTCCAAAAGGAGCCACAGGAAAAATGCAAAGGATAGGAATGGCAGAAAAGCTAGGCCTTTTATAAGGAAAAATTATGAAAATTTGTATTTTTGGCGCAGGTGCGATTGGCGGATACATGGGTGTAAAATTAGCTCAAATAGGAACAGATGTCAGTTTGGTGGCACGCGGACCTCATTTAGAAGCTATGAAAAAAAATGGGTTGAGGTTAATTGAAGGAGAAAGCGACTTAACAGTTCCCGTAGAAGCTTCTGAAAACCCAGAGGATTTAGGTTTTCAAGACTATTTAATTATAACTTTAAAGGCACATTCTGTTCCATCAATAATTGAAAAAGTTAGACCATTAGTGAATGAAAAAACCACAATAGTATCTGGTGTGAATGGTATACCTTGGTGGTATTTTCATAAAATTGGTGGTGAATTTGAGGGTACAAAATTAGCCTCCGTTGATCCTGGAAATTTGCAGTGGGACTCTTTTGGCCCAAGTAAAGTTTTGGGTTGTGTTGTTTATCCGGCGGCAGAAGTAATGGAGCCTGGAGTGATCAAGCACATAGAGGGAAATCGGTTTTCCTTGGGAGAGCCAGACGGATCAAAATCTGACCGAGCTTTAAAGCTTTCAAAAGTACTAACTGAGGCTGGGCTTAAAGCTCCTGTCCGTCCCAAATTAAGGGATGAAATTTGGGTGAAATTATGGGGTAACCTATCTTTCAACCCTATTTCAGCTCTAACTCACGCAACATTAGATGTATTGTGTACTGATATTGGTACTAGAGAAGTAGCACGAAAAATGATGCTTGAAGCGCAGTCAATAGCAGAAAAATTAGGTGTAAAATTTCCTATAAATGTCGATAGAAGAATTGATGGTGGTGCTGCAGTTGGGGCACATAGAACATCCATGCTACAGGATTTAGATCAGGGGCGCCCGATGGAAGTAGATGCACTAGTTACTTCGGTTCAAGAATTGGGACGCATAACAAATACACCAACCCCAGTAATTGATATCGTTTTGAGTTTGATAAAATTAAGAGCAAAATCAGCCAACCTTTAATATGCAATCAGGTGCTTGAAAAAGTAAAAGATCCAAAACAAAAGCTCCAAAAAATTCAATTTTTGGAGCTTTTGTTAAATAATTTTATTATTTATTCTTTTTTGTCATTTTTATCTTCTTTGATTTCTTCTCCTGTCTCTTGGTCCACTACTTTCATAGACAAGCGTACTTTTCCTCGATCATCAAAGCCAAGTAGTTTTACTTTTACTTCTTGTCCTTCTTTTAGAACGTCAGACGGATGATTGATGCGCCGGTTTTCTATTTGGCTAACGTGCACTAGCCCATCCCTCTTACCAAAGAAATTAACGAAAGCCCCAAAATCAACAACTTTAACGACTTTTCCAGTATATATTTCGTTAACTTCTGGCTCAGCTACAATAGAGTGGATCATATCATATGCACTCTTTATTGCGTCTGCATCATTGGAAGCAATCTTGATTTGGCCATCATCATTTATATCGACTTTAGCGCCAGATGTTTCGACTATTTCTCTTATTACTTTTCCTCCTGATCCGATTACTTCTCGGATTTTGTCAGTAGGAATTTGCATAGTTTCAATTTTTGGAGCATGCACTGAGAAAGAACCAGCCTCAGAAATGGACTTAGACATCTCACCGAGTATGTGCATACGTCCGTCTTTAGCTTGAGCAAGAGCATTTTTCATAATTTCTGAAGTAATTCCAGCAACTTTGATGTCCATTTGAAGAGAAGTGATCCCATTTTTAGTACCAGCAACTTTAAAATCCATATCGCCGAGGTGATCTTCATCGCCTAGAATATCTGTCAAAATTGCATATGAACCTTCGTCCTCCAAAATCAAACCCATCGCAACACCAGCAACTGGAGCTTTAAGCGGAACACCGGCATCCATCATTGAAAGAGAACCTCCGCACACAGATGCCATAGACGACGAACCGTTCGACTCTGTGATTTCAGACACAACGCGAATAGTATAAGGAAAATCTGTCGCAGCGGGTAAAACTGCTTGCAAAGCTCTCCAAGCCAATTTTCCATGACCCACTTCTCTTCTGCCAGGTGGTCCTACTCTGCCAACTTCTCCCACTGAATATGGCGGGAAATTGTAGTGAAGTAGAAAATTAGAGCGAGAGTTACTATGTAACGCGTCAATTATTTGTTCGTCGTCGCCTGTACCAAGCGTTGTAACTACAAGCCCTTGTGTCTCGCCTCTTGTGAAAAGGGCCGATCCATGTGTCCGAGGAAGTAAACCTGTTTCACAAACGATATCTCGAACTTCTGTGGTTTTTCGTCCATCAATGCGTTTGCCAGTCTTGACAACGTCGCCCCGTAGAATTGAAGCTTCAAGCTTCTTCATCGCGGACCCTAGGTTGGGATCTTCTAATTGTTCTTCACTAAGACTATTTTTGATGTCGTCCCTGGCTTGTGCAACTGCGGAAACTCTCTCTTGCTTATCCTTTAGCGCAAAAGCACTTCGCATATTCTTCTCACCTGCTTTTTTTACCGCGGAAAAAAGTGATGAATAATCTGGGGCTTTGAAATCGAAGGGTTCATTCGCTGCATCTTCAGCCAGCCCAATTATTAGGTCTATAACAGGCTGGATTTGTTCATGAGCAAAATTTACAGCCCCTAACATTTCATCTTCAGTTAATTCATAGGCTTCTGACTCTACCATCATAACAGCGTCTTTTGTTCCAGCAACGACTAAGTCTAGTCGCTGCTCTGGATTTGTTCTAAGTTGATCCATATCTTCAACTTCAGGATTTAAAATATACTCTCCGTCAACGTAGCCTACTCTTGCTGCTCCTACTGGCCCCATGAATGGGACTCCGGAAATAGTCAAAGCAGCTGATGCTGCAATTAACGCTACAATGTCTGGGTCGTTAACTAAATCATGAGATAAGACGGTACACATCACGAGTACCTCATGTTTGAACCCATCGACAAATAGTGGACGCATAGGTCGATCGATTAACCGTGCAGTAAGTGTCTCTTTTTCGGAAGGGCGCGCCTCCCGCTTAAAAAATCCGCCAGGGATTTTCCCTGCGGCGTAATATTTTTCTTGATAGTGTACTGTTAGTGGAAAGAAGTCCTGTCCTTCTTTCATTTCTTTGGCAAAAGTTACATTCGCCATCACTGACGTTTCACCCAAAGTGGCAATTACAGTTCCGTCCGCTTGGCGGGCTACTTTTCCGGTTTCGAGGGTAAGTGTTTCCTCACCCCATTTCATAGTTTTTTTAAATTCTTTAAACATCTTTTCTTCCTAAAATGGCCGAAAGGCCTTTGACGTAGAGGGCGGATTCCCTCTGACCCTACATCTTATATGTCAGGCGCTGGGTCTGGGCGCCAGATTTCAGATGAATGGCAATTATAGTAGTTTAGACGAAAAGGAAATGCCTTATTCAAATACTATTTTTTTGAATAGAAAAAGCCGCTTAATCGCAAAGCGGCTTTATTACAATTATTCACTGATCTTAGCGACGTATTCCAAGCTTTTTTATAACTGCTTGATACCGTGCATCTTCTTTCCCTTTAAGGTAGTCTAAAAGTTTTCTTCTTTGAGCTACCATTTTTAAGAGCCCTCGGCGCCCATGGTTATCTTTGTGGTGCTCCTTAAAATGCTCAGTTAGCGTGTTTATTCTTGATGTTAAAACAGCAATTTGAACTTCCGGTGAGCCAGTGTCACCTTTTTTTGTGGCAAATTCACTAATGACCTTAGCTTTCTCTTCAGCGGTAATCGACATCAGTTCCTCCTTTTATTTAAAAAGTTAAGGGCATAAGCCGAGATGTCGTCCAGCAAAGCCCCATAAGGTATATTTAAAATAGTCGCCTATCTTATTTTTTTTTGCTTGGAAAGTGCTAATGGCAAAATATTCTCTAATTTGTAAAGCAAAGCGTGAATTTTCTTAATATGAAAATTTATCAAATAAATATCAACCGTTCCCAAGCCACACTTTCGGTAATATCTCGTAGGAGATATAAAGTGGGTGTTTTGGTTGACCAACTTTTGAAATTCCCAAGTGAAATATAGGTTTGCCACAATTACGTAATAATTCCGTCACCTCGTAGCCCCGGTTCAGATATCTTCCATGGTTACCCCAAGCGGCAATTGTGCAATCACCCCACGTACAACCATTTAGTATAGCTTCATTATTTAGCACACCTATTGGTTCTTTCGCACATTTCATTTTTTTTGGATCGGTATCTCTCCATGCAAAGATATTAGTTACTCTGAAAGATCCAAAATTTAAAGTTCGTGCTCGGCGCTCGCAGCGTTCAACTGTCGGATCGTTTTGAATTTCGGTGGCTGTGGAAGGATTAAGCATAACAAAATGTAATTTTTTTGCCTCCTCATTCCAAATACGAGTTAGGCTATATCTATATTTTTCACAATTTGAATAAATTGCTTTGGACTTCGCATCTCCCTTCTGGTGATATTTTGTAATTAAATTTTTTCGTTCCATTATTTAAATACAGTTTTCGATGTTGAACACACGTGAAGGATAAAATTGACCCAACTTTAAATTCCCCAAAGCTAATGCTTTTCCATCATACTGAAGCCAACACTTTTCGCCTGATTCTAGATCGTTTGAAGTCACTTTAACTGAACGGCCATTTGCTATTTCATCAACTTGTTTTGCACTGCATTTTACAAAAGGTAAGTTTTGCAACCCTAGCTCTAACGGCTTTAAAAGTTTGAGTAATTTAGATGATTTCTGCATTTCTATTATTTTATCAATCGTAACACAATTTTCAATTTCAAATGGTCCTGCTTTAGTGCGTCTCAGCCATTTTACATGTCCAAAACACTTTAAGTCTTTGCCAAGGTCTCGGGCGATTGATCTCACATATCCACCTTTTCCACATATTAGTTGAAGTAAAGCATGGTCGTCATCAACTCGCTCCACAAATTTTAGGTCTTTTACAAAAAGAGGTCTTGGTTTTAATTTTAATTTTGAGCCACTGCGAGCTAGATCGTAAGCTCGCTTGCCATTTATTTTTATTGCTGAGAAATTGGGTGGGATTTGTTCAATAAGTCCAATATATTTATCTAATTTAGCATGAATTTCGTCATCACCCGGGCGTTTACTGCTTTTTTGGATAATTTCACCAGTTTCGTCATCGGTATCTGTTGCTTCACCGAATTTTATGCAAAACTGATACGATTTTATTTCATCCATTATGAACGGAATAGTTTTGGTAGCTTCTCCTAAAGCTATTGGCAGTACGCCAGTAGCATCTGGATCTAGCGTTCCCGAATGCCCAACTTTTTTTGCATTAAAAGCCCATTTAATCTTATTAACAACACCAGTTGATGTGATACCTGGCGGTTTATCTATAATGATCCAACCAGTAACATTATTCCCTTTACGCTTTGAAACCATGGGTGCTTATATGCTTTATTTTTTCTTTGACACAACAAAACCAATTCTGTCTTATTTTGTCCATAGCGGTGTTTATTGAGATGACAATTACAAATGAAAACGACGAAGCATATGCAAATGCGGACTATATACATAACTCAGAAGAAATAGTTACAAACTGGATTAAAAAAGCTAAGCGCTTTAGATTAAAAAAAATCAAGAGTGGAAAGGCAGAAATTGATATCTCCTATGGTAGATCGGGTCGACAAAAATGTGACATATTTCAACCGGAAACCAAACCTATTGGCACAGTTATATTTGTCCATGGTGGATATTGGATTGATTTTGATAAGTCATATTGGTCTCACTTTGCATCTGGTATTTTAGCTAATGGCTATAGGTTTATAGTTCCTTCCTATGATTTATGCCCGACTGTAAAAATTTCCGATATTACTCACCAAATCAGAGATTTGCTGTGCTATGTTTTGGAAAATTATGATGGACTGATTTCATTAACTGGCCATTCTGCAGGCGGGCATTTGGTTTCAAGGATGGTTTCGGCTGACCAGTGGATCAGATCCAGATTAAGATTTGATTTATTAAAAAGATTAAACCATGTCGTTGCAATCTCACCAATTGCTGATTTGCGACCTCTATTAAAAACAAGTATGAATAATAAATTCAATTTGAATCATTATACTGCTAAAAAAGAAAGTCCAGTGTTCCACACAAAAATGACCGTCCCTTTTACAATAATTGTTGGAGAAAATGAGCGACCCGCTTTTATATCACAAGCTAAATATTTAAGTGAGGCTTGGTCTTGCTCAAAAATAATAGCTAAGGGAAAACATCATTTTAGCGTACTCGATGATCTCGAAAATGAGAGAAGTGGTTTAGTTAATTTGTTAACTAAGAGCCATAGATAATTTTAAATTTGTAGTTTGACACCTTTAAAAGTTTTATTCATTCGACTAGCGCCGCAATTTCTCGTGTTCAAAGCGTTGCTTAGCTATTTTTTCGTTTTTATCTGAGTCTCGCTGGTTTTTTTGCGATCTAGCAACATAGTCCAAATGTGCCTCAACTGCTTGCCTCGCAGCTGCGGGATCGCGTTTCTGGATTGCACGGTTGATTAACTCATGTTGGGTCAGTAGCTCAAAGCGCGTTGTTCTTTGCTGGAACATTTTCTGTCTGTTATAAAATACTCCATTCCTAAGCAATTCATACATCGAGCGCATCATGTGTAGCATTATCACATTATGACTAGACTCTATTATGGACAGGTGAAAATCAGCATCCAACCTGGCCTCATCAGTTGGATCGCGTTTTTGATGCGCCGCTTCCATTTTTTCAAAAATTGTTTGAATAACTTGTAGATCAGTCCTTGAGCCATATTTTGCTGTTCGCTCTGCTGCAAGTCCTTCTAAATCTCTGCGAAAAGTTATGTAGTCATCCACAGATTCTTCATGACAACTGAAGAGTTCGATCAAGGCAGGTGAAAAAGCGTTACCGAGAACATCAGCAACAAATACTCCTGAATTTGCTTTTGAAATAAGTAATCCTTTTTCATCCAAATTTGCGATAGCTTCTCTTAAGCTTGGCCTAGACACACCAAAACGTTCGGCCAACTCTCTCTCTGGCGGAAGCCTATCCCCAGGTCTGAGAATTCCTCGTAATATCAATTTCTCTATTTGTAATGTTACTGAAGAAGAAAGTTTTTCTGTAATTATTTTTTGAAAAGGCATAAACGGTCCAATTTATCTTTCCTAGGTATACTATGATATTTCTTTTTTCA
The DNA here is from genome assembly GCA_045564975.1 of Paracoccaceae bacterium. Classification (GTDB taxonomy): domain Bacteria; phylum Pseudomonadota; class Alphaproteobacteria; order Rhodobacterales; family Rhodobacteraceae; genus Salinivivens. The sequence goes on along the minus strand of JBJLGF010000002.1, from coordinate 4,271 downwards.
TGAAAATAGAGTACCCATTTTCGGTGTAATTTCCAAATGGTTCGCAGTATTGAAATTCAAATCGTTTGTATAAATTAAAGGCACTGTCTAAACCAACACCCGTTTCAAGCTTCAGGATTTTTAAGTTTAATTTTTTAGCGATTAGCAAAATCTCTTGCATTATAAGTGTTGCTATCCCATTTCCTCGAACGCGTGGCTCAACAAAGAATGATTTCAACTCTCCATAGTCAGGCTTTACGTGTAAAGCGCCGCAGCCGTAATAGGTTTTATCTTGTCGCGCTCCCAAGAAATGAGTATTCGAAGAACACAATTCACTGATTGAAAGATACGAATTAGCTTCGTCGGGATAAAGATCTTTCATTAGCTGATGACTAGATTGAAGAAGGTTTTTAATATCGGAATGTCTTGGAGACGCGTATTCTATTAAAAATGTCATTTATTTTATCTAGTTCGCTAAATTTAATTAATTGCAACATATTGTGTTACATAATATAAAATGTACGATATGGGGTAGTCATATTTAGTCGCAATAATTAATACTAAGCAGGAATTTACTAAGGAATCGCTCGAATTGCAATTTAGCAAACTACGTTTATCAGGCTTCAAAAGCTTTGTAGATCCTACTGAGCTGGTCATCAAAGATGGATTAACTGGAGTCGTTGGGCCTAATGGATGCGGGAAATCAAATTTATTAGAGGCTTTACGGTGGGTAATGGGAGAAAACCGCCCAACTGCCATGCGAGGCGGCGGTATGGAGGATGTGATTTTTGCTGGTGCTGCTACAAGGCCCGCCCGGAACTTTGCTGAGGTTGCCTTACATTTGGATAACTCAGAACGTTCAGCGCCCAGTAGTTTCAATGACGACGACAGTTTAGAGATTGTTCGAAGAATTACTCGTGAGGCAGGTAGTGCGTATAAGAGCAACGGTAAAGATGTCAGGGCTCGCGATGTGCAAATGTTGTTCGCTGACGCTTCAACGGGAGCCCATTCCCCAGCATTAGTAAGGCAAGGACAAATAGCAGAGTTAGTTAATGCCAAACCGACAAGCCGCCGTCGTATCTTAGAAGAAGCCGCGGGTATATCAGGGCTTTATCAACGTCGTCATGAGGCCGAACTTAAACTGAATGCTGCCGAAACAAATCTAGTACGTGTCGAAGATGTTTTGGAGCAGTTGGCTAATCAATTAAGCCAGCTTGCGCGCCAAGCAAAACAAGCCGCAAGATACCGAATTCTTGGTGAACAACTGCGTGAAATAGAAGGTACTCTTTTGTATCGTCGATGGAAAGATGCGGATGCTGCAAATTTTGATGCCGATAATGAACTGATTGAAAAAACTAAGATTGCATCAGAGGCAGAAACTCTTGTCGCAAAAGTAAGACGAATTCGAGAAGTTGCTAGTGAAAATGTACCTCCATTACGAGAAGAAGCATCCATAATTGGTGCAATGCTTCAGCGTTTAGTAGTTGAACAGGAATCTTTAGAAGAACAGGGACGTCAAGCAAAAGAAAGAATTGAAACTTTGTCGTCTCGTATAGAACAACTTGGTCAAGATATTGATCGTGAGAACAGCCTGAACAAAGATGCTGAAGAGACAATTGATGTTTTGTCAAAAGAACAAGATGAGCTGCAAATTGCGCTAAGCACACATAGCGAAAAACTTGAGAAAGTTGCTTCTGATGCTCAGGAAGCATCAGCCATTTTGAAAGATAGGGAAATTAATCTATCAGAATTAACAGAAGATATGGCGCGGTTGGCTGCACGTCACCAGTCATCAGCAAGGTTTATGTCGGATAGCGAAAATGCATTGAGCAAAAATAATGCAGAAGCCGCTGATATGGAAATGAAAGTTTCTGAGTCAATAGTCGAGCTAGAAAGAGTAAAAAAACTAGTTGAAAAAGTAAAAATAGAAGAAAAAATCGCAAAGGATAGTGCCCAGAAATGCGAAGAACAACTGCTGGATTTAGAGGAAATGCGTTCTTCTTTACAAATCAAAGAGGAGGCTGCAAATTTTGAGCGCTCAGAGGTGGAAGGAGAAGCTAGGGCTATCCGAGCTGAGTTTGCGGCTTTAGAAAAACTTATTGAAAAAAATTCCGATGAAAAGTCTTACATTATTGACGGTGTTCGAGTTGAGGCTGGTTTTGAGAAAGCTTTTGGGGCTGCATTATCTGATGATTTACGAGCACCCTTATCTCATCATAAAGACGAAACGGGATGGGTCCAGTTAAGCAAATATTCTTCTATCAATAGTGAGTTGCCTAATGGTGTTAAATCTCTTTCTGATGTGGTCGAAATACCTGCTGTATTGAATAGGAGACTGGAATACGTTGGATTGGTTGATAGTGAGCAAGGCGATAGTTTACATGAATTTTTGAAGCCAGGACAGCGTCTTGTTAGTTTGGAAGGCGATCTATGGCGTTGGGATGGATATAAAATTTGTTCAAAAGACACGCCGTCGGCTGCTGCTTTGCAAATTCAGCAGGTCAACACACTAAAGGATCTTGGTGCTCAAATAGATATTTTGCAGAAAAATATTGAAGTCACTCGCACTAAACATGAAGAATTGGTTGATAAAGTCTCCGCGGCAGCGGAGCAGGAAAAAATTGCAAGGCAGGCTAGGCGAGATGCCGATCAGCTCGTAAATGATACAGTTAGGAAGTTAAACAGCGTAGAATCAGAAGAAAGTTTGATTAAAGCGCAGCTAGAAAACTACCAAATATCAAAGCGTCGTTTTCAGGATGAGGCTCAGCAATCTAAAAAGCAGGTTGAGTTGGCAAAAAAAACTATTGTCGAATTAGACGATTTAGATGCAATGCGAGAGCAGGTTGATGATGTCAAGCTGACTGTGGAAGCGGCGCGAGTAACGATGATGACCAAGCGTTCGCTTCATGATGAGGTCAGGCGAGACGGCGAATTTCAAATCAAGAGAGCTCAAGAGGTGCAAAAAGAAATAAGTGGCTGGTCTCATCGACTTGAAACAGCAGAAAAAAGAATGGCAGAGCTAATAGATCGTAAGAATAGCTCTCAATGGGAACTTGAAGAAGCATCTAAAACACCCTCAAAGATTGAAGATAATAGAGCAAAGTTAATTTCCGCGATTTCGGAGACGGAAAAGAAAAAAGCAGAAAAGGATGATTCTCTATCATTTGCGGAGACTGAATTAAACAAGGTCCTGACCGAGGAGCGTGAAGCAGAAAGAGTAGCTTCTGAAGCTCGCGAAGACAGAGCCAGGTGCGATGCAAAATCTGAAGCGGCAAGGCAAAATTTGCAGTTGGCGTCAGATCGAATAAGGGAAGCTTTGGGATTATCAGTCGAGAATTTGCTCGAGGAATTTAAAATTGATGGTAAAAATTTACCGAACGCAGATAGTTTAGAAATAAAAGTTGGTCAGATAAAGCGGCAACGAGAAGCTTTGGGTTCTGTAAACCTCAGAGCCGAAGAAGACGCTAGTGAAGTAGAAGAAGAACATGAAAAACTTTTCGCTGAAAAAGCCGATTTAGAACAAGCAATCAAGACACTTAGAACAGGTATTACAAGCCTCAATAGTGAGGGTCGAGAAAGACTGCTCACTGCCTTTGAACAAGTGAACTCGAATTTTTCCATGCTTTTTAAACATCTGTTTGGCGGCGGCGAGGCAAATTTGGAATTTGTAGAAAGTGATGATCCGCTCGAGGCTGGGCTGGAAATAATGTGTCAGCCTCCTGGAAAGAAATTAGCAGCTTTGTCGTTGCTTTCCGGGGGAGAGCAAACTCTGACAGCCCTAGCATTGATTTTTGCGGTTTTTCTGGCCAATCCGGCTCCAATTTGTGTTTTAGATGAGGTTGATGCTCCATTAGACGATGCAAATGTTTCTAGATTTTGCGAACTTCTTGATGAGATGTGTCGTCAAACTGAAACCCGGTTTATGATAATAACTCATCACGCGATAACCATGTCTCGAATGGATAGATTGTTTGGCGTAACAATGCAGGAACAGGGTGTGAGCCAATTGGTTTCAGTCGATTTGAAGAAGGCTGAAAGCTTAGTCGCCTAGAGCTAAAACGTCTCCAGCAACTCAATGGTCGGCCATGCGTCGGCTGGCTTTTTGAGGATTTTTTGTACTTCCTGTACAGATCTTCTAGTTTTTGCTCCAAGAATTCCGTCAATTTGACCGACCTCATACCCAAGGTTCTTTAACTTAGTTTGTAGAAGCTTCATTTGGTTCTTATTTAAGCCTTTATCCGGGTTGCCTGGGGAGAAAGCTGGAGAACCTTCAAGTCGATTTGCAAAATGGG
>JBJLGF010000001.1:0-20454 GCA_045564975.1 Paracoccaceae bacterium | reverse complement strand
CTTGTAAACTCTCCAGGTAATGCTTGTCGGAAATTAGCTATTCTTGAGAGCACTTCTAAAGCTTTTTGTATTACGGCTATACTTCCGTGAAGATGTAGCTCAACCACATCCTCACCTGTAAAACTGTGAGGGCCTTTAAATGGAAGCACTAAAGCCCTATCGAGGTGTAGTCCCTCTTGTGTATATAAATCACAAAGTATTGTTTTCCTGGGTTTAATTCTAATATCGTTACACAATGAGTGTAATGACATAAAAGCATCTGGACCTGAAATCCGAACAACTGCAACTCCCGCGCGTCCCTGTGGTGTGGCAAGCGCATAAATAGTATCAACCATAAAAAATCCCTAAATTAGGTATTCATAGAATCGAAAAACTCGGAATTTGTCTTTGTTTGTTTTAATTTTGATAAAAGAAATTCTATCCCATCTGTTGTGCCCATTGGGTTTAAAATACGTCTCAAAACAAATGTTTTCTGTAAATCGATTTTATCTATAAGAAGATCTTCTTTTCTTGTACCAGACTTCAATATATCTATAGCTGGGAAAACCCTTTTATCGGCGACTTTTCTATCTAACACGATTTCGCTGTTACCTGTTCCTTTAAATTCTTCAAAAATAACTTCATCCATTCTACTGCCTGTATCTATCAACGCTGTAGATATGATAGTTAATGAGCCGCCTTCTTCTATATTTCGAGCCGCCCCAAAGAACCTTTTAGGTCTTTGAAGAGCATTTGCATCAACCCCACCTGTTAAAACTTTACCTGATGATGGTATTACGGTGTTAAAAGCCCTACCCAGCCGGGTTATAGAGTCTAGTAGAATAACAACATCACGCTTATGTTCAACAAGTCGCTTTGCTTTTTCTATCACCATTTCTGATACTGCTACATGCCTAGCAGCGGGTTCATCAAAAGTAGAAGATATTACCTCTCCCTTTACTGACCTCTGCATATCAGTAACTTCCTCTGGTCTCTCATCTATAAGGAGAACTATAAGATAACACTCTGGGTGATTTTGCTCTATACTGTGAGCTATATTTTGCAAGATAACTGTCTTACCAGTTCTTGGTGGTGCAACAATAAGTGACCGTTGACCCTTACCAATAGGCGCTACTAAATCTATAACTCTGGCTGATTTATCTTTACCCGTTGGATCTTCTATCTCCATAATAAGGCGCTCATCAGGATATAGCGGTGTAAGATTGTCGAAAGCTATTTTATGTTTTGCTTTATCAGGATCTTGAAAATTTATTTGGTGAGCTTCTATTAAAGCAAAATACCTTTCGTTATCTTCTGGCGCTTTTATTAACCCCTCTATCGTATCACCTGTTCTCAAAGAATATTTTCTTATCATTTCGGGGGATACGTAAATATCATCTGGACCTGGTAAATAATTAGCTTCCGGCGACCTTAAAAACCCAAATCCGTCTTGTAACACTTCAAGAACACCATCTCCTGCGATCTCCCAACCTTCATCCGCCCTCTCACGCAAAATCTGAAACATTATTTCACCCTTGCGCATAGTTGATGCATTTTCTATTTCTAATTCTTCTGCCATAGAAAGAAGATCTTTAGGGCTCTTAACCTTTAAATCAGATAGGTTTAAGCGAGTAGAAGACATACTAACACCTGCTAATAATAAATTGTTGAAAAACAACACAGAACAGCGTTGTGAGGTTTCGGTACACTGTGTACCAAATTGAGTCAACTTCTTTAGGATTTTAAAACTATTAGCTTTTCTATTTAGTTAGAAGGGCAACTAAAAATTTCTATTAAATACAAAAATAATATTTATATAAGATATAGAAGATTTTATAGGCATCGAGAAAAGTGTGGATCAAATTTAATCCACATTTTAATCAAACAAAATTTCATTGTAAGTAATTAAAAAATAATAAAAAAAAACTTTAATTAACAATTTGTGGGTTATTGTTAAAGTTCATACTCACAAAGGATAAAATGTGATTTATTTATTATAAATAACAGAATAAATTAAAAATATAGGAAAAAAATAGAATGTTAACAAATACAGTTAAAGAAGACATTTTTTATCCACAAAACCATACATGGATTTATTAATGGGTGGAGAACTTATACTAGCGTCTTCTTCTGAAGTAAGAAAAGAACTACTAGAAAAGTCGAATATATCTTTCGTGCCAGTCAAACCAAATATAGACGAGGATGCTGTAAAATCCTCTTTATTAATCGAAAATTATTCACCCCGTGACATAGCAGATGCATTGGCAGAACTTAAAGCTAGCAAGATTTCCTTAAAAATCCCAGATAGTTTGGTTTTGGGATGTGATCAGATTTTAGAATTTGAAGGTGCTTTATTGGAAAAACCAACATCTAAAAATCTAGCTGTGCAGCAATTAATGAAAATTTCAGGAAAAAAACACAGTGCGTATTCTGCAGCGGTTATATTTGAAAACTCTAAACCTATCTGGCGTTTTGTTGGTAAAGTGGATTTATTGTTAAAAAATAATAGTGAGGAGTATATTTCTGACTATGTAAGTAGAAATTGGGATAGTATTAAGCACAGTGTGGGTGGGTATAAAATAGAAGAAGAAGGTTGCCGCTTGTTTTCAAAGATTAATGGTGATTATTTCTCTATTTTGGGTATGCCATTACTAGAAATTATAAACTTCCTGTGTATCAGAGGTGTAATAGATGGATGAGGCACGGCCACGCTTAGCAGCTGTTTTAGGCAATCCAATATCGCACTCAAAATCGCCTAGAATGCACAATTATTGGTTAAAGCAAAACAAATTAAATGGTTATTATATACCAATAAAAGTTGAACTAGAAAATTTTGAGGAAACTATACGGACGCTAGTGAGTATGGGCTTTTCTGGAGTTAATGTTACTATACCACATAAAATATCAGCTCTTGAGATAGCAGATGAAAGCTCAAGCACAGCCCAATATATTGGTGCCGCGAACACTTTAACGTTTACCAACGAAAATAAAATATATGCTGATAATACAGATGCTTACGGTTTTATAAATAACATAAAATGGAAATATCCAGACTGGAATCCTAAAAAAGGAGCGTCAGTAGTATTAGGAGCAGGAGGGGCAAGTAGAGCTGTCATCGCAGCATTACTATCAGAAGGTTCTAAAGAAATAATAGTTCTAAATAGAACTATTGAAAAAGCTGAAGCACTTAAAAAAGATTACGACAATAAAATCACCGTTGAATCTTGGAAAAATATTAATGAGGTAGCGGCTTCCAGTGCCAATATAATCAACTCTACTTCACTGGGTATGAATAATGAATCACTTATTGCTATCCACCCAAGCGCTATACCTGAAACGGCTCTTGTCTCAGATTTGGTTTACACACCTTTAGAAACAAACTTTTTGAAAATGGCAAAAAATAGAGGATCTAGAACGGTAGATGGCCTAGGTATGTTAATTCATCAGGGTGTACCAGGTTTTGAAGCTTGGTTTGGTCAAAAACCTTTAGTTACTGAAGAACTTAGAAAGATATTAATAAAATGAAATTCAAACTTGGTCTAACAGGATCAATGGGGATGGGTAAAACAAGCACAGCAATCTTGTTCCAAAAACACAAATGCGGAGTGTGGGATGCTGATAAAGCTGTTCACAGACTTTATGGAAAAGATGGTGATGCTGTTAAGCCGATAGCTAAGTATTTTCCAAGAGCTATAATAGAAGGCTCGGTAAATAGAACAGAGCTAAAAAAATATTTGAGCGCAGATTTTGATAAGATAACTTTATTAGAAAAAATTGTTCATCCCTTAGTATCTGCAGATAGGGAAAAATTTATCGAAACAACAAAATATAAGATCAATGTGTTCGACATACCGTTGTTGTTTGAGACTGGTTCTAATAAAATTATGGATAAAGTAGCGTGTGTATATGTCTCCAATTCTATTCAAATGGAGAGAATACTGTCACGAAAATCTATGACGAAAGAACAAATAGAAAAAATAAATCAACAACAGATGCCAATAGAAGAGAAATGTAGGTTGTCAGATTTCGTAATAGAAACCTACACTAAAAAAGATACTGAAAAACAAGTTGTAGGTATAATTAAAGAGATAGAAAGCTATTTAGATGCGTGAAATAGTTTTAGATACAGAGACCACAGGGCTCGATCCTGCAACTGGTGATAGAATAGTAGAAATAGGAGCCATTGAGCTTTGGAACCACCTTCCTACGGGTAAAACATTTCATAAATACCTAAACCCAGAGCGTAATATGCCCGAAGAAGCGCTGGCAGTCCATGGTTTGACGGAGGAATTTCTAAGGGATAAGCCTGTATTTTCTCAAATAGCAGACGACTTTTTGGCATTTATAAAAGATTCAAAGCTGATCATACATAATGCTTCCTTTGATATGAAATTTATAAATGCAGAATTGGCGTTAGTTGAAAAGACCAGACTACCAGGTAATATAGCTATAGATACTCTGGGAATAGCACGAAAAAAATTTCCAGGATCACCTGCTTCATTAGATGCATTGTGCAGGCGTTTTAATATTGATAACTCTGCAAGAAGAATGCATGGAGCTTTGTTAGACTCAGAGATACTGGCAGAAGTTTATTTGGAACTTATCGGCGGTCGCCAACCAGATTTTGGCCTATCTGATGAACACAACACTGGTGAAACAAAAGTCGATGAAAAAAGACAAGTGTTTAAGCGGCCTAAGCCATTAAAAACTCGTTTAACCATTAAAGATGAAAAGGCTCATACAGAATTTGTACAAAAATTAGGGACAAATCCAATGTGGAATAAATTAATTACAAAAAACTAATTTTTAGTTGCTTTTTCTGCTTCTGCTTGACGCCGAGCAATTTCGTTTTGGTATAAAGCCAAAAAATTAATTTGTTCAAGATTTAAGGGCGGAAAACCACCATCATGCGTCACATCTCCAACTATACGTTTTAGATATGGGAATAAAATTCTTGGACATTCGATCATTAAATAGGGGTGGATTTGGTCCTCAGGAACACCGGTAACTTCAAATATACCTCCATATTCTATTTCCAATATAAAAAGCTTAGAGTTTTCATTATCATCAGATGGTTCAGTAGTTTCTGTTTTAGTTGAAGAAATAACCGATAATTTTATCAATACTTCATATTGGTCTTCGGGTTTTCTTTTTTTCGCATCAAGGTTAACTTTAACTTTGATGTCTGGGGGCGTGTTGGTGTCTAGTCCCTTTTGCGCTAAAATATTTTCAAATGACAGATCCCTTATAAATTGGGCCAAAACCTTCGTATTGGGCTGAATTGCCTGTTTTTGCTCTGCCATTTATAACTCCCAACTTATTTTAAAAAAATAGATTAATCTATTCACCTTTATGCGTTTTATTATTGTTGGTCCATGGTGATTTTTCTTCTGGTTCTACTTCTTTGTAGTCTGTAATTTCTATATCTGAATGTTTATCTTTATGAGAACTACTCCTCTCGGAGGGAGGATATTTTACCAGATTGATCTTGTTTTTTAACCAAAAAAACGCAGCCTTTCTAACTCTTGGTAATAATAATAAAAACCCAACGGTATCAGTAAAAAACCCTGGCGTTAAAAGCAAAGCACCCGCAAACAAAATCATTGCACCGTGTGCTATTGGTTCTGTTGGGTTTTCTAACCCATTAAACTTACTTTGGATTTCTTTTAAAACGTTAATACCTTGTGTTTTGACTAAGACTGTACCCAAGATAGCAGTCAGTAAAATAATAAAAAGAGTGGGATAAACACCAATAAAACCACCCAGCAATATGAAAAGCCAAATCTCCAAAAGGGGTATAAGGATAAAAAGCAATAACAACCACATATTTTTATCTCCAATTTATCGGGTGGTGGACTTGTTGGGCCTTTGCCCCTACATAGATAATGACATAGAAAATTTCTACCTATTCTTTGATTGAGGCTAAAATGAACCCTGCGCTAATAGAATTAATTATCCTGGCTGGAATAGCCGTGTTTTTATTTTTGAGACTTAGAAGCGTTCTCGGAACTCGGGAAGGGTTTGAAAAACCGCGCATGCAGCCGAAAAATGATGCACCCAAGCGGGACTTTAAGGTGATAGATGGTGGTGAAGATAAAGACATTACGGACAATGTGGAAAAAAATTCCTCATCTGCAAAGGCTCTAAAAACAATAAAAGAAAATGATGAAGCTTTTATGGTAAATGAATTTTTATCGGGTGCGCGATCTGCTTATGAATGGATCCTTATGTCATTCGAAAAAAATGAAATTGACGACATAAGAGAGCTTTTAAGTGAAGAAGTTGCTGAAGCGTTTGACTCAGTAGTAGAACAGCGAATTTCGCAAGGCTTGACAATTGAAGCAGAATTCATCGGTGTTAGGGAAATGAAATTGGTAGATGCTAGCTACAATTCGAAAACAAATACAGCAGAGATAGCGGTGTCTTTTATTGGAGAAATGACTTCAGTTGTTAAAAATTCTTCTGGAGAAATAGTTGAGGGTGACTCAAAGCAAATTAAAAGACAAAAAGACACTTGGACATTTTCTAAAGATATTAAATCCTCTAATCCAAATTGGCTATTAGTTGCAACTGGTGAATAACGCATAAAACGTAATTAAACGCTTTACCCAGATATTGGGTGGAAAAGATATGAAAAAGCGCGATCTAAGCGATGATGAAAAAGAGTTATGGAAAGAATTTTCTAAGTCCACTAAGCCCTTACCTCACCAAAATAAGAAAACGCACCAGACAAAACCCGAGAAAAAAAGGCGAGTAAACTCTGTAAATTTAAAAGACCAAGAAAAATATTTCATGGGAGCTCAAAAAACCTCTGCTCAAGTTGAGAAGCCCCCAGCCTTACCTACATTAAGTATGGACTCTAAACTTCATACTAAAATGCGACAGGGCAAAATAAGACCAGAGGCAAAATTAGACTTACATGGCCTAAACTTAGCTCAAGCGCAGCCGACTTTAACAAAATTTGTTTTGGATGCTCATGGCAAGGGTTTAAGACTTATTCTTATAATAACTGGAAAGGGAAGAAATTCTGAAGACTACGGTGTAATACCAAAAAGGAAGGGTGTTTTGAAAGCCAGTGTCCCTAATTGGCTTTCTATGGAGCCCTTAGCAAGCAAAATTCTTCAGATTACAAATGCTCACGTTAAACATGGTGGCGATGGGGCTTTTTATGTATATTTAAGAAAAAAACGATCAATATAGCCAAGCTGAATAGATCGCTAGATATAATAAGAAAAAATTTTGGAAGCGTTAATGGAACTGATAGAAAACAAAATTATAAAATCGCAAAAAAAAATCGTTTGGAGCGCTTTGATGTCACCAGAGGTACTTTCACAGTGCATTCCGGGGTGCCAACAAATGACAGGCAACCCACAAGACGGTTTTGAAGCGATAGTTGTTCAGAAAGTAGGTCCAGTTAAGGCCACCTTTAAGGGAAAGGTTACGCTTTCAGATGTTCTATCAGAAGAAAGCTTAAAACTCAGCGGAGAAGGAAAAGGAGGTGCAGCAGGTTTTGCTAAAGGAGAAGCGACCGTTAATTTATCGGAAGATAACAACGTCACCACCTTATCTTATTCAGTAAACGCAAAGGTTGGTGGAAAACTTGCTCAACTAGGAAGTAGAATAATAGATGGTTTTGCCAAAAAAATGGCTGATAAGTTTTTTGAAAACTTTAAAGCTACAGTTGAGGGGACCGCTCTACCTGAAAAGGAAAAGAAAAGTTGGTTTAAGAAATAAATCAGACCTTACAGGCGACCCTGATAGATTTTAAGTTTTCCCCATATGGATCGGAGTTTATTGCTGATCCATTTTTAAATACAGAGGATCCAGCAACAAGTATGTTTGCGCCCGCTTTAGCAGAAAGAGGAGCGGTTTCAGTGGTTATACCTCCATCAACCTCCAGGTGGATTGGTCGATCTGCTATCATTTCTCTAAGGGTTTTTATCTTTGTTAGCTGTGAATTAATGAACTTTTGACCTCCAAAGCCAGGGTTTACTGTCATAACACAAACTAAATCAATTTCATCCAATAGGTACTCTATGCTCTCTGCAGGGGTGGACGGGTTTAGTGCTATTCCAGCTTTACATCCAGAGGCGCGGATAGCTTGCATGGTTCTGTGTAAATGGTTTCCAGCTTCAATATGTGCAGTTATTATGTCAGCGCCCGTTTTAGCAAAAGTTGTAATATAATCATCAACATTCGAAATCATCAGATGTACGTCCATTATTGTTTTTATATGTGAACGAATAGCACTGCAAAGTGTTGGACCAAAAGTTATATTAGGTACAAAATGCCCGTCCATTACGTCAACATGTATCCAGTCAGCGCCTTGGCTTTCTACAGCTTCAATTTCTTGACCAAAATTTGCAAAATCTGCTGAAAGAATAGACGGTGCTATTTTTATTGAACGATCGAAGTCCATACTGCTATCCTCACTTTGTGTTAGATAAGCCATACAATTTAAAAATTTAAATCTCAACTATTTGTCATTTTCCGACTAAAGAGTTTCAGTAAAGAAAAGTTTAAAAATTAAAAGGTTAAAGAAAGTGTCGGCAAACTCAATAAAAGAAATCAAAGATAGTCTTGCTAAAATAAAACCTTATATTGTCACAACGCCAATATTTAAGACATTATCTTTTGGTTATAGAATAGAGCTAAAGTTGGAACAGTTACAGCATACTGGCAGTTTTAAATGTCGAGGAGCATTTAATTCACTTTTTGATAACGAGAAAGCAAAACAAGGAGTGGTCGCTGCTTCTGGTGGAAACCATGGAGCTGCTGTTGCTTATGCCGCCCAAAAACTAGGTATAAAATCACATATATTTGTGCCAGAACTATCTGGTAAAACAAAAATAGAATTAATTAGAAGAATAGGCTCTAGTTTAACAATAGTACCTGGAGCATATGCAGAAGCACTAGAAGCAGCAAACAAACATCAAAAAGAAACAGGCGCCATATCGGTTCACGCTTACGACTCAAGGGAAACGATTATTGGCCAGGGGACACTTTTTTGTGAGTGGGAAAACCAAGGTCTGGAAGCAGATACTATTATGATTGCTGTCGGTGGAGGCGGGCTGATTTCTGGGGCCATTTCCTGGTTTCAAAAAAGAAAAAACATTGTGGCAATCGAACCTGAAAATTGCCCCACTTTAAACGCAGCATTGAAAAAAGGTAAGCCATATAATGTTTCGGTATCTGGAGTTGCAGCAAATGCATTGGGGGCAAAAACAATTGGAAATATTTGTTTCAGTCTTTCAAAAGAAAATCAAATAGAGAGCTTAGTTATATCAGATGATGAGATCAAAAAAGCTCAGAGATTGCTGTGGGAAAAACATCGAATGTTTGTAGAGCCAGCAGGAGCTGCGGCATTAGCCGCAATTACCTCCGGAAAGTATAAGCCAAAGACTAATGAAAAATTGGCAGTCTTAATTTGTGGAGCAAATCCAAATACAATACCAGAATTTTAATCTGGCATTGTATCATCCCGTTTCGCTGTTTATAGGGTCAGAACATTTTGAGGAGCTAGAAGATGTCTAATGCCATATTAGAAAGAGAAATAGAGGCGGCGTGGAGCATAAGAGATACGATAAGCCCTAGCACAACAGGTAAAGTTCGCGACGCCATAGAAGAAACTTTGGAAGCTTTAGATAAGGGAAAACTTCGTGTAGCAGAAAAAACAAATGATAATGTTTGGCAAGTTAATCAATGGGCAAAAAAAGCAGTACTTCTTGGCTTTAGAATTAAAGATATGGAGATTCAAAGTGGTGGCCCACAGTCCTCAGGTTGGTGGGACAAGGTTGATAGTAAATTCAAAAGTTGGAGTGAGGAATCTTGGAAAAAAGCTGGTTTCAGAGCCGTTCCTAATTGTGTTGTAAGAAAGTCAGCATTTATAGCGCCTGGCGTAGTCCTTATGCCCTCTTTCGTAAATTTAGGCGCGCATGTTGATGAGGGAACAATGGTTGACACATGGGCTACAGTAGGAAGTTGCGCCCAAATAGGTAAAAATGTTCACCTTTCTGGGGGAGTTGGTATTGGGGGTGTCTTGGAACCAATGCAGGCAGGGCCTACTATAATAGAGGATAATTGCTTTATAGGGGCACGATCTGAGGTTGTAGAGGGTTGTATAGTCCGGGAGGGGTCTGTCCTAGGAATGGGTGTCTACATCGGGCAATCTACTAAAATAGTGGATCGAGAAACTGGGGAGATTATGTATGGAGAGGTTCCGCCATATTCCGTAGTTGTTTCTGGGTCTATGCCATCAAAAAACAATGTAAGTTTATATTGTGCTGTTATAGTAAAACGTGTTGATGAAAAAACTCGAAGTAAAACCGGCATAAATGAGTTATTAAGAGATTAATAATAGTTTTAGTATTTAAGCGTCACATTAAATGAAAAATAAAACAAAGTCCGTTTATACTCTAATTGTTCAAGTAGGCCGCTCAAAAAATGATGGGTTGCCGGCTGGTTCAACAGGAGCTGGGTTATTGTGTTACGCAAGCGGTGTCGATGAACCAGAGGCTGTAAGAGAAACCGTTGCAATTCTTAAGCAGTCAGACTTAGCACCACTAGATGTTACTGGCCACGGTACGGTTGAGGATCGATTAACGGATGGAGAAGAAATTAGTGAAGAAGAGTTAAATTTAATGGATAGAGCAGAAAAAGAAAACAGCGTAATTATAGCACAAATGACACCATTTTTTGAAAACTGATAAGACAAATGTCGAAAGCAGCTTTAATAGATTTAGACGGCACCTTATCAGATTCTGGTTTAGCTATTATTAAATCTATCAATTACGCTTTAGAAAATTTAGGACATGAAAAGCTGCAAGGCGATACCTCTTGGGTTGTTGGCCCGTCACTTTGGCCAACTTTTAAAAAGCTTGGAGTAAAAGAAAGTGAGCTAGAACAAGCTATTTCAATGTATAGAAAGTGTTATACTGAGGGGGCCATGTATGAAGGACTCTTTTATTCTGGGATATTGGAGCAGCTTAGCACACTCAAAAAGCAAGGATATATATTAGCGCTGGTCACATCTAAGCCAATTTCTTATGCCGGAAAAATAACCAAATTTTTTGGCGCATCAGATTATCTAGACTTTGAATTTGGTTCTGAATTAGATGGAACGCGTTCTGACAAAACAGAATTAATAAATTATGCGCTGAAAGAAATTAATATAGCACCCAAAGACACTGTTATGGTTGGTGACCGTAGTTACGATATGATTGGTGCAAAAAATAATAAAGTGCTTGGTTTAGGTGTGCTTTATGGGTACGGGGGTAAAAAAGAGCTTTTGGACTCGGGAGCAAGCTATCTAATTGAAAGCCCAGAGCAGTTTGCCAACGCGATTATTCAAGCTTTACCCTTGAGGAATGATTAAAATGAAAATTGATCCAGTATCATTAACCGCTGATCTTATTCGTTGCCCGTCTGTTACACCTGAGGAAGGCGGCGCAATAGATTTACTACAGCAATTACTTGAGAAAAATGATTTCACATGCACCAGAATAGTAAGAGGGCAGGTCAGTAATTTGTTTGCTAAGTGGGGAACTGGAAGAAATGGAAGAGTTTTTGGTTTCAATGGTCATACCGATGTCGTTCCAGTTGGCGACTTATCTTCCTGGACTGTTGATCCATTTGGTGCAGAAATAAAAGATGGCTATTTATTTGGTCGTGGGGCAACCGATATGAAATCGGGCGTTGCAGCTTTTGTTGCTTCTGCAATTGATTTTGTAAATTATAATCCGCCAGACGGTTCTATCGTGATTAGTGTTACAGGAGATGAAGAGGGTGATGCTATAGACGGAACAGTAGCCATTTTGGATTGGATGAAGCAAAATGGTGAGAAGATGGACCATTGTTTAGTCGGCGAGCCGACGTCATCCTCAAAAATGGGCGAGATGATGAAAATTGGACGCCGCGGATCAATGAATGCAAAAATTACGGCAACAGGTACCCAAGGTCACTCAGCCTATCCTGATCGAGCAAATAATCCTATTGTAGCGATGGTAAAATTATTGGATAAATTAGCATCGCATCAACTTGATACTGGAACGGAACATTTTGATCCATCCACTTTAGCAATAACCTCTGTTGATACTGGCAACAAAGCATCAAACGTCATACCTGCCGTCACTAAAGCAACAGTAAATATAAGATTTAATGATAGCCACTCGGGCTCTTCTCTCGTTTCTTGGTTGAACGATGAGATAAAAAAAGTGTCTGTCGATTATGGGATTAAATTTGAAACTGATTTTAAAATATCTGGGGAAAGCTTTATTACACCGCCTGGCGAATTATCTAATTTGATTTCTAAAGCAGTAAAAAAAGAGCTTGGCGTGATACCTAAGTTGTCAACGACAGGCGGAACATCGGATGCTAGATTTATTAAAGATATGTGTCCGGTAACCGAATTTGGCTTGGTTGGAAAAACAATGCATGGGGTAGATGAAAGGGTAGAAATAAAGCAAATTAATCAGTTGAAAGAAATTTACACTCAGATTCTCGAGGCATATTTTGAGAAAGCCTAAAGCTTGTCTGGTAATTATGGCAAAAGAACCTTTGCCTGGGAGGGTTAAGACGAGATTAGCCACAGAGGTAGGCTCTACAGTAGCTACTTGGTGGTTTCGGCATCAGCTTAAAAAGACAATAAGAGCTCTAAACGATCCTAGATGGGACACAATTGTTTCTTTAAGTCCCGATTTTTTTGTTAAAAGAAGCAAGTTTTGGCCGTCAAAAATCAAATGTATTCCACAAGGTCGAGGTGACTTAGGGGAAAAAATGCGCAATATATTCAAGCTTTTTTTAAATCGCCCCGTTTGTATAATAGGTGGTGATATACCAGGCATTACACGATTAGAAATATCAAAAGCCTTTAAAAAGCTAGCATCAAGAAAATTTGTTGTGGGTCCAGCTGAGGATGGTGGGTTTTGGTTAATTGGTCATCAGGGAAAAGCCCCAAGAAAGCTTTTTGATGGAGTTAGGTGGTCGTCACCTTGGGCATACTTAGACACGATAGACACTTTTGAAGGCCGATCGTTTTCTTGCCTTACTAAACTACGCGATGTCGACAGCTTTTTGGATTTAGAAGCACTAAAAGTAAAACACAACAATTAGAAATAAGGCTATAGGCAGAATTTGTTTATGAACAAATTACCAACAAAAAAACAAATTTTAGACTGGATTAAAGAGAACCCAAAAAAATCCAATAAGAGAGAAATTTCAAAAGCTTTTGGAATTAAAGGATCCATGCGTATTGAGCTAAAACGACTATTAAAAGAGCTAGCGCAAGAGGGCAAAATAGAAAAAAAGAAAAAGTCTTTTGAGGACCCAAACCATCTTTCAACTGTTTCTGTTTTACAAATGATGGCAAGTTCTAGCGATGGTGATCTTTTTGCAAGGCCCGTTGATTGGCAAGGAAGCCAACCTGAACCAATTGTTTTAATGGTTTCCAGTTCTTCTGACCCGGCCTTGGGATATGGTGATCGAGTACTCGCTAAAACTTCAATAGTTTATGGTGAGCAACACCAATATGAGGGACGAGTTATTAGACTTTTGAACAAGCCTTCAAAAAACATATTGGGGGTTTACAAAGAGCTTTCAGAAGGCGGTCGCATACATCCAATAGAAAAATCAGGAAGAGAATGGCGAGTTAAGATTTCAGATAATCTTGGAGCAAAAGATGGCGAGCTTGTAGAAGCTGAGCAGTTGAAAAATCAGCGTATATCTGGGTTATATGCGGCAAAGATTATTAATATAGTTGGTGACCCATCAGGACCTCGGGCCGTATCATTGATAGCGATACATCAGCATGGCATTCCAAATCAATTTCCACAGCAGGTGCTACAAGAGTCTAAAAACATCAATTTTTTAGAAACTGTACCTAGGGATGATTTAACAAAAATACCATTTGTTACAATAGACCCATCAGATGCTAGAGATCATGACGATGCTGTTTATGCTCATCCAGATGCGGATCCTAGGAATCGAGGAGGTCATGTTTTATGGGTAGCGATAGCTGACGTGGCCCATTTTGTGAAGCCTGACAGCGCGTTGGATAAAGAGGCCCGAAAGCGGGGAAACTCAACCTATTTTGCTGATAGGGTTGTGCCAATGTTGCCAGAAAGACTTTCAGGAGATTTGTGCAGTATTCATGAAGGAGTTGAGCGCCCTTGTTTAGCTGTTTGTATGACAATTGATAAATCTGGCAATAAGTTGAAACAAACATTTTACCGAGGAAATATTAAAAGTGTTGCATCCCTAAACTACGAAGAAGTGCAAAATGCAATTGATGGAAAGGTGAGTGAGAGCGTAAGGCCGCACCTCGATAAAGTTATAAAACCCCTTTATGATTCCTATTCCTGTTTAAAAAAATCAAAAGAAACTCGCCAACCACTCGATTTAGATTTACCTGAGCGAAAGGTAGAGTTGCTTAAAAACGGAAAAGTCAAAGGGATTATTTTTAAAGACCGTTTTGACTCACACAAGCTTATAGAAGAATTTATGATTTTAGCAAATGTTGCTGCAGCTGAGGAACTTTTTAAAGCCAAAAGCGAACTTTTATATAGAGTCCATGAAGAACCAACACCTGAGAAATTGAATGCCTTGAGGGAAGTTGCCCAATCGGCTGGTTTTAATTTAGCAAAAGGCCAAATTTTAAGAACAAATCACCTGAACGATTTACTTGAAAAGTCAAAAGAAGGCGAGCTCTCTGAGCTAATTAGTATGACCACGCTTCGATCAATGTCTCAGGCTTATTATAGCAAGGAAAATTTTGGACATTTTGGTTTAGCATTAAAAAAATACACGCACTTCACTTCCCCAATTAGGCGTTATTCAGACTTAATAATTCACAGAGCTTTAATTAGCGCCTTGGGTTTTGGGTCTGATGGTTTGAACAAAATGGATGCTGAAATACTCGAGGAAACAGCGCAGCATATTTCAAATACTGAGAGAAGATCAATGGTTGCAGAAAGAGATACTATCGATCGTTATCTTGCAGCATATTTATCAGAAAAAGTGGGAAACGAGTTTGAAGGGAAAGTAAGTGGCGTGGCAAAGTTCGGCTTTTTTGTTAGGCTGAATGATAGTGGGGCAGAGGGCATAGTACCTATTAGAACAGTGGGAACAGACTATTATCATTACGATTTAAGAACTAATACTCTGAAGGGTTCTCAGTCAGGCCACATTATAAGCCTGGGGCAAAAAGCAAAAGTAAGGCTGAAAGATGTTGATCCATTAGCTGGAGGTATTGCTTTTGAAGCTTTAACAATAGATGACAAGAAAATTCCCAATATACAAAGAAAGCGAGTATCAAAAACCATTCGCCGAAAAGTAAATAGAAACAAAATGGATTCTGTTAAAAGAAAGAAGAAAGCAAAAAGGTCTTAAGGGCGAAATGCAATTCAATGAGTTTTTAGAAAAAGAGGCTCCTTCTTTTAAAGATGCAGTGATTTTCGATAAAGAGGTTCTCTTTCAAGATGAAAACCAAACTGAACATCTATTAAGTTTAAAAAAATATTTAGAAAAAATAGTTACCAAAGCGCGCATCGATGCTGGAAAAGAAAAACTTAAAATCTGGGAAAACCAATTAAAAAAAATAAAAAAAGATTGGGGCGTACCTGCTGAAGTTATAATAGCCATTTGGGGAATAGAAACTGATTTTGGCGAAAAACTTGGTGGATATAGAGTTTTAGATTCTTTGGCCACACTTGCTTTTGCTGCAAAGGAAGAAAGAAGAAGGGTTTTATTTAAGTCTGAACTTATAGCTCTGGAAACGATTAAAAATGAAAAAGGTGTACCAGTTGAAAGTTTGATGGGCAGTTGGGCCGGGGCTTCTGGGCATACTCAATTTATGCCAACCACTTATTTAAAGTTTTCTGTTCCCTTTGAGGGTGAAAAAGTTCCAAACATATGGAATAAAGAAAACCCTTTGGACGCTTTTTCCTCTACAGCTTGCTATTTAAAAAATGTTGGTTGGGTGGAAGAAGGGTTTATCTTGAAAAAAATAAATAAACCAAAAAATATAAATTATTTAAAAACAGGAATAAACTTAAGACGAGAGAATGGTTTTACCGCCCCCATCGGGCATTATGGGCCTCATTTTGAATTTGGGAAAAATGCATCTGCGATTTTTCATTATAATAGATCTGAGCTTTATGTTTTCAGTGTTTGGGTTTTTTCATCGGCTTTGGAGAACAACCCACAAAAAATCCCATGGCCAAAAAACCGTGAACAAATCAGTTCTTCAGAAACCTTGGTCATGCAAGAGCGGTTAACACTATTGGGATATGATACTTTCGGTTTAGATGGTAAATTTGGCAATAATACAAAGAAAGCCTTAATAGGTTTCCAGAAAACTATCGGTCAGACGCCAGATGGGTTTCCAGATAGGTTAATTTTTAAAAAATTACTTTCTCAGCCCTCGCCATAAGGGATCCAGACACTTTTTGTTTCTGTTGCGGCATCAAGAAACATATCTCCTTCCGCCCTTTTGTCCAGCCAATCAATATTTTTCAGGCACCAAGTACGCTTTATATTGTTCGCGGATTCTAACTCAATAATCTTAGTTATATCTTCTTCGGAAAAAGACCAAACAGAGTCCACATCCATATGACTAGCCGCGTGTGAGGCCAGCTCTAGATGGCTTCCAGTTAATATATTCACAACACCAGGAGGAATGTCCGATGTCTCTAGTATTTGATAAAAGTCTGTTGCTGTAATTGACGCACTAAAAGGTGAAATCGTAGTAATTCGGTTTCCCATTGCTATCGCTGGGGCGATACAAGAGATTAGCGAAAGAAGAGGTTTGTTTGGGGGACAAAAAGCTATTATATTTCCGATGGCTTCTCGCATTGTTAAGCCCACACCCCTTACTGGCACGCCGCTAATTGTACCGTCAAACTTGTCTGCCCATGCAGCATACGTGAAAAGGCGCCTAATAGACATCTCAACCTCTTTTGCGCCATCTTTATGGCCAGACATTTGGTTTATACGTTTTGCGAACTCTTCTCTTCTGGCGTGAAGGTTTTCTGCCATAAAATAAATTATCTGAGCTCTCAAGTGTCCTGAGGAAGTAGACCAATTAGAGGCCTTATTCATTGCTTCAACGGCATTTCGAATATCTTTTCTATTAGATGCGGGGATATGTCCGGCAAAGTTTTTTGATGCATCAAAAACTTTCTGTGAGTAACCACCATCGGGTCTTGTCTGTTTTCCGCCAATATAAAGCTTGGCCGTTCTGTCCAAACCTAAAGTTTCTTGACTAGAATAGTTTTCCGGGCGTTTGTTTTTTTGTACGGTAAAATTTATGGAATGCTTTAAATAGCTTTTTAATCCATTCCATCCGCCTTCACGGCCAAAGCCGCTTTCTTTAACTCCTCCGAAGCCAATTGCTGCATCAAACATATTGGTTCCGTTTACCCAGATGACCCCAGCTTTTATTTTTGGTGCTATGCCTAAAGCTAAATTAATATTCTCGCTCCATATACTTGCTGCCAACCCATAGGTGGTATCGTTTGCCAAGTCAGAGGCCTCTTTCGGTGTTCTAAAGGTTGTGCTTACTAAAACTGGCCCAAATATTTCTTCTTGCATTAATTTATCAGAGGTAGAAAGGCCTGTGATAAGAGTTGGAAGATAGTACAGGCCTTTTTTTGGCAAATCACATTCAGCTTGATAAACACTACCTTCCGTTTGGGATACTAACTTTCTTATTTTTGATAATTGAGACTTATCAACAATCGCACCCATATCTATAGATTTATCGAGGGGGGCTCCAACTCGCAGTTTGTTCATTCTGTTTCGGATTTTCTTGTGAAACTTTTCTTCTATGCTTTCATGAACTAAAAGCCTAGATCCAGCGCAACAGACTTGACCTTGGTTGAACCATATAGCATCAACCAAACCCTCTACAGCACTATCTAGATCAGCATCGTCAAAAACAATAAAGGGTGATTTTCCACCTAACTCCAGAGTTAAAAGTTTCCCAGTGCCGGCAGTTCTTTTTCTTATTATTCGGCCAACTTCAGTAGATCCAGTAAACGCAATTTTTTTAATGTCGGGGTGATCAACAAGCATTTCTCCAACACTACCATCGCCAGTAATAATATTTACAACACCGTTTGGCACCCCAGCCTCGATACAAATCTCAGCAAATAATAATGCAGTTAAAGAGGTGTATTCAGCTGGTTTCAAAACAACAGTATTACCTGCTGCTAAAGCGGGTGCGATTTTCCATGCCAGCATTAATAGTGGAAAGTTCCAAGGTATTATTTGGCCACATACCCCAATTGGCTCCATATCATGGATCTTGGTTCTATATATTTGGGAAAGGCCAGCATGATAGTAGAAATGACGTTGGGCTAACGGTATATCAATATCACGGGATTCTCTTATCGGTTTGCCATTATCAATTGTTTCAAGCACAGAAAAAAGCCGAGAGTTCTTTTGTAAAAGCCGAGCAATGGAGTAAAGCACTTTAGATCTCTCATGTGGATTGGTTTCAGACCAATTTCGAAACGTCTTTTTTGCTATTTTAACTGCGTTATTTACATCAGTACTGGAGGCTTGGCTTAAATGGGCTATAGTTTCGCCGTTAGAGGGATTTATTGATTTAAAGTGGTTTTTAGGCTTGGTAAATGCGCCACCAATAAAATGGCCAAAAGAAGAATTGTGCTTAAGCAGCCAGTTTTTTACTTCTTCAGGGTTTTCTGGAGCAAAACCGTAGTCCATATCATCTAAAATTTTTTTAATAGACATTTTTATCCCATTGCATGTCGATAAGAGGCGGAATATGCGCCAGTTATGTGATGTTCCAGCTGTCTTTCGATATCCCCTAAAAGGCTTGAAGCGCCAAATCGGAATAATTCAGGATTAAGCCATTGATCACCTAGCTCTTCTTTAATTAGGCTAAGGTATGTAAGAGCCTCTTTGGCTTTTGATATTCCTCCAGCTGGTTTATACCCAATTTTATATCCTGTTTTCTCATGATATTCACGAATAGCTCTCACCATCACCAAAGATACTGGCAGTGTGGCGTTTATAGGTTCTTTACCAGTTGAGGTCTTTATAAAGTCTGCTCCAGCCATCATACATACTGCAGAGGCGCGAGCTACATTACGCAAAGTTCCAAGCTCTCCAGTTGCTAAGATAGTTTTTATATGAGCAGAACCGCAGGCCTTTCTAAAACCTTTAACTTCTTCGTATAAAGCTTTCCAGTTTTGCGTAAGGACGTGTCGACGAGATATTACTATATCAATTTCACTTGCGCCCGCTGAAACGCTGTATTCGATTTCTGCAATTCGAAGAGGTAGCGGTGACAGTCCGGCAGGAAAACCTGTTGATACAGCAGCAACAGGAATTTCTGTACCTCTCAGTTTTGAAACAGCGGTCTCAATCATATCATGATAAACACACACAGCACCAACTGTTATGTTGTCTAAATCAAGATTTTCTAAAAGTTTTTTTGAAATTGGGTTTTTTGCTTTTGCACACAGACGCTTAACTCTACCAGTTGTATCGTCACCACTTAAAGTTGTAAGGTCTATACATTTAACAGCTTGGAGCAACCAAGCAGCTTGGTGCTGTTTTTTTACAGACCTTCTAGAACCTATAGAGGAGGCGCGCCTTTCAATT
Organism: Paracoccaceae bacterium; assembly: GCA_045564975.1. Taxonomy (GTDB): domain Bacteria; phylum Pseudomonadota; class Alphaproteobacteria; order Rhodobacterales; family Rhodobacteraceae; genus Salinivivens. Next base: position 849 of record JBJLGF010000001.1, on the reverse strand, counting down.
GCAGAAGTATTAGCCTGTATTGAAGAAACCCAGTCCAAATCTAATTCAACGCCTCTATTACGAGCACTAATAGCTTGGGGCAAAAGGGTTAATTTTTGTTTGGGCTTTGTGGCCATAGATTACTTTCGAGAATTAGATTTCAACAATTGAACGGCTCATATGTGATAGCAAGACTTTGTAATTGATTAACGAAATATATTAACTGGCATAATCGCTACCTTCATAATCTAAAATCTTTTTTAATTCCTCTAGGTGGCGGTCGTCTTGGTCGGAGTAGTTTTCAATTTCAGAGGCTGTTTTCTCGGCGATTTCATCAGGAATAATTCTTAATGTCTGCCCTGTTTGCAGGGCTTTAATATAGGTTTTGGCTGCTCTCTCAAAATAATAAAGCCGATTGAAGGTATCGGCGACAGAGTTTCCAATTATCATAACTCCGTGGTTGCCCATTATAAGAACTTTTTTTTGTGGGTTTTTTAGCAACTTAGAGCATCTTTCACCTTCTTCTTCAAAAGCCAAACCACCATAATTTTCGTCAATCACATATCTATTATAAAATATAGCGCAGTTTTGGTCTATTGGAGGTAAAGAGCTGTCTTTTAAGCAGGCTAAAACAGTTGCATAGATTGAATGGACGTGCATTGCGCAACGGGCGTGAAGACAATTTCTATGAATTGAGCCATGTAAGCCCCATGCTGTAGGGTCGGGTGCGCCCGGTAAATTGAGAGTATCAGGGTCATTAGCGTCCACAACAATCAGTTCTGATGCTTTAATGCGTGAAAAATGAACTTGATTGGGGTTCATTAAAAACTTTGATCCATCGTCATTTATTGAAAATGAAAAATGGTTTGC